>WRJX01000091.1 GCA_009778385.1 Candidatus Bathycorpusculum sp.
TTTCCCTAATGGTGTTCCAGCAGTTTCTGATGCTAGTATGAGTGAATGGATGCTTTACGTCTACAAACAATTCGAACAACCAATGGACATAACAGGCCTCCCAATACAAATCGTTGCAATCGACCCATCTGGCGAATACATCACAATAGGTACAACAACAAGCGATGCAAGCGGAAGATATTCACTTGAATTCACACCAACTACTACAGGCAAATACATAATCTATGCATTCTTTAGCGGTTCAGACTCATACTATGGATCTGACGCACAAAACGAAATAGTAGTAATGGCAGCAGCAGAACCACAAGCAACCAACAACACACCATACGAACTATACACAATCGCCATGGGCATCGCAATCATCCTCGCAGTAGCAATCGTCGGCTTACTAATCCTCAAAAAGAAATAAACAACACAAAAACCCTAAACAAACACTCTTTTCTTTTTTTATCATTTAATCTTTTAACGTTCTATTGTTGTTAGTTTAATTCTGTTTAACGTTGGACATATAGGCTATGCTAATTTACTTAAGGGCTTACTTGCGTAACCTGTCAATAAATTGTACTTTAGAAGGAAAACGGTTTAATACCAGCATGAAGTCACATATGCAATATCTCAGTGGGCCGGTCGTCTAGCCTGGTTAGGACATCTGCTTGACGTGCAGAAGGTCGCCGGTCCGAATCCGGTTCGGCCCACCATTTATAATCAATACAAACATTGCTTGCTATGACATTATTCTATATTGGACAGAAACAGACACTGTTGTGCTGTTGCTGATTGAGTTCCAAAAAAATGATGCCGTTTCACAAAATAATTTCACCTCTCAATTTTACAATATTCATAGGTTTGGTTGGTAGATTGGCATAATAATCGGTCTCATGGGACGCTTAATTTGTGGACGGCAGAGTCGTCTAATATGGCATTTGTTAGAAAATTGTGACCTAAGGTGCAGTTGGGTATTGCGGCTAAACAGTTAGGATGATAAAATCGCGAATAATAAAATAAGTTATGGGGGTAAACTTATTTTTATTTTTCTTTATTTGTCAAAAGACATAAATCTGACTATGTGGAGTCAATGTTAAATAGGTGCTTAGTTTTGTTTGCGTATGAACAAAAAAAGAAGATAAAAACGCAAAATCCATAGTGGACCTCCAAGAAGAAAAACAATCACAAAAAACATAATCTGGAGGCTGAAGTTTTACAACGTCAACAAGCAACCCCCGCAAACATTGCCCCATCCAGTACTGGTGGTAACACCTTACCTTCCAATTTACAAGAACAATATGAGAGTCGCTTAGGCTATTCTCTATCAGATGTACGGATTTTTTATAATTCTGAAGAACCCGCTAAATTAAACGCCTTAGCCTACACCCAAGGCAATACCATACACGTTGGACCTGGACAAGAACAACACTTAACCCATGAAATCGGACATGTAGTGCAACAGAAAGCTGGTATAGTAAAACCAACCAGCCAACTAAACGGAATAAACATAAATGACGACCCCAAACTTGAATATGCAGCAAACAATCCTCTAAATACCTTTAACTACAATTTAGATAAACTAAACATAATTAACCAAGCAATTCCCACCCAAAGAATAACTCAATGCAGGGCTTGTGTATCTGTAAGATCACTAGATGGAAGTAATATGTCTCGTAATGATGTGTCTTTGGAAGATCTGGACGATAAACAGATGGTGTTCCTAAAACAAAGACGCCTAACAGATGGTTTTTCCGTAATACCCGACTAGAACATAGGCATATCATATTTGATAAAGATGTAGCGGGATTGCCTGATCGACATAGATTACATGGTAGTTCAGGAGAGCATGACATTGGATACCGCTCTAGCAATGGTGAAAGTAAGGGTCCAGGACAATTGTTTAGTGACGTACTTGGGAGTTATACAAGATGGACACCACCAATTTCAAAAGATGATACAGCAGATTCTCTATTAATAAACGCAATTAACTATGTAGGAACAAAAGGATCTTTTAGTACGTACAATTTTGTTTCGAATAATTGTCAAGATTGGGTAACTGCCGTTGAAAAGAAGTATAATGACTTGAAAAAACTTTAGAGAAACAATAAAAAAAGCTTCATGGATCGATATAGCGGTTAAGATTGTCGACATTGATGATAAGTTGCTTTATTCCAAAAAATTGATGGCTACATTAATGATTGGAAGTTAAACGAGAAGTTTTAGCTTACATAACAAAAATGGTTATGTAAAAATAAGAAAAGATGTTATTTTTTTCTTTCTGCAATTATTGCTCTGCATTTATCTGCATATTGACAGTATGAGAGGCACGCGGCATTATCGTCTGGGCGTTTCCATTCAGCGCCACAGTTGGAGCAAGTCGTTTTGTCCTCATCACTCCATACTTCAAGTTCAGAACCGCAAACATGACAATTAGTATATGAGGGTTTTGGCTGCAGAAAATCGCGTAACCCTGGGCAAGTTTCAGGGTTTTTCTGAATTTTATCAGTTGATTTACCATTTGAGCTCAATAGTTTCACCTCCAACTTTTACCTCAAGTTCACGAGTTGACACTTTTTTACCAGAATCTTCCAAAGCTTTGTTTACTGCCCATTTCAGTCCCGTGCAACATGGTACTTCCATGTGAACCACCGTGATGCTGGCGATATTGTTTTCTTTTAGAATTTCTGATATTTTAGTTGCATATGACCTTGCATCATTAAATTTAGGGCACCCTATGATTATCTGTTTTCCTCCGGTTAGTGCGTGGAAGTTTTTGAGGGCAACTGGAGCGCAGTCGGCGACAAGTAGCATGTTAGCATTTTCAAAGAAAGGGGCTTTGGGCGATACAAGGTCTATTTTTACGGGCCATTGAGGTTTCTGTGGTATTTTTGAGACCATGTTTGATGTTTGGATATTTGTGGTTTGATTATTTTTTATATATTCATGGACTTCTTCCTGGTTGAAGTCTTCGGCTTCGCGCTCTATTATGGTAATTGCTCCTTGTGGACAATGACCTAAACAAGCGCCAAGGCCATCGCAGTAAGTGTCTTTAACGATTTTTGCTTTGCCATTAACAATCTGTAGAGCCCCCTCTATACAGTTTGGGATGCATTGTCCGCATCCATTACACAGAGGTTCGTCTATGTGTACAATTTTTCTTTTCATGCTATTCTTCTCCTTCTTAGATATTTTCAGCCGAGGATGGCTTCAAAGATAGCTGTTAGGAAGGGTAGTGAGACGTGAGTTTGATAGGTTTGTAAAGAGGCGGTAACAGCTTTGTAAATTTTTTGTTTCCTGCCACCCTTAGTTATGAGTAAATCATAAGTCTATTCATATAATGTTTTGCTGATGAAACTACCTATCACAATAAGAAAAATCAGAAATAGCCTGTTTTAAGATTTGACGATTACTTTTTACAAGTTTAAGAGTTCTTACGTGTATTTCAATACATCATCCCACTTTCAGGTATTCGCCACAAGCATCACAGTGAAAATAAACAACTTCACCAGTAAACTGTACATCTTGAACATGACCGCAATATGGACAACTTACCTTAATGACGATAGCATCGATAGAACCTGAAAATACATTCTGCATAGCAAAACCACAAATTGCAACACAGACCACGATGCTAAGCGCGACAGCCGCCAGTATAATGATTGTGTGTTTATTTCTTTTTTCATTATTCACTTTTAAACACCTTAATAGCCTTGTTATTCTCTTACGATGTGAAAATGTGATATAACCATATTCCCCATTAAACCCAAATTAACGCCACATAACACACCGTTTTTTAGGTAAAGATATAAATCTCAACTAACAAGTCAATACAGGTGTAACTTGGCTGTGTTTGTATACGAAAACTCTTCTAAAAAAAACCGACACACAATCGCAGTGGAGTTCAGATTCAAACCGTAAACGTAAAGCACAGGGCAGCTTTTTAGATGCAGAGTTTTCAAGTTCCGCAAGCTATAACGTATATGGTGAGGTTTTGCAAAAACAACCAGCAGTGCCTCCAAACGCGCCATCTCCAAACACAGCCTCCTTGGGTAGTGGTGGAAGCGCGTTACCCTCCGACATGCGGGAACGTTTTGAGAAACGCTCAGGATACTCCTTAGCCGACATGCGCATATTTTACAATTCTGATGAACCAGCCAAACTCGGCGCATTAGCTTATGCAAGAGGTAATGTGGTGCACTTGGGACCGGGACAAGAACAACACCTACCACACGAAATAGGACATGTAATACAACAAAAAGCAGGGCTAGTACGACCAACAGGCACAATAAACGGGGTCTCTGTAAATACAGATCCCTCTCTTGAACAGAAAGCAACACAAATTAATAATCAACCTATTCAAACTACTCAGCTTACAAAAGGAATCACATCTGTAAGTCCAGTTACCCAATTAAATGGGGTGAATGTAAGAATCCGTGTGATATATGGACAAACAAACTATGAAGTCGGCCCATTCATGCCTGGAAATAGGAATCTTCCACTTGGTCGGAGTCATGCTGAACGGATCGCATGGGAAGAGGTTGCGGGTGCTAATGGTAATAGGTTACGTAATATGTACGCTCATGTAGACCGTGTCACGTTTATATTTACTGTGGAAGGTGATCTAGTTTGCGGTTATTGCAGAGATTGGTTGAATGATACGGTCCGTCCTCAACTGATGCAGATTTGTGGAGATCTTAACCGCGAAAGGAATCGACGTGTATCGTTTAAGGTTACTGTTTACGAGCCAAGGCCCAACCGTTCAAGTCGCAACCGTTTTGGTTTTAGTGGTTCAGTTCCTCCTCTGTAAGTTGATACAGGCAGAGCAAATGGACAGCACAGGAACCAAGAAAGACAACACAGACAATAACGATGAGTACTTTCATGGATTTGTGGTTGTGTAAAGTTAAATTAACTTAATTATGGATCGAATAATTCATTTTTTCCTTTTTCGTCTCTCTACGCCACATGTAGGACTGCAAGTTTTTTGTGTAGTTCAGTGTTTTCAATAATTTTTGCAGTAAACCACAACCAAAAAAAGGTGGTTAAAGAGATACTTAACTATGTTTTCCGTTTACTCTTTCTTTTGTAGTGTGCTTGTAATTGTCTATTTTTTGGGCATAAGTTTGATTTTAAAGCTGGGGTCTGTCCGTCATAAGCTCGTCATCTTTTTCAATCAGACTGGGACGGCGACATCATTCCCCGCTGATAATGCGTCATCTCAATTAAATAAAGGGGCCGGTAGGAGCTGAAGAGAAATATTGCGCGATGACCTTTATAGAAACAAAAAGCGTGAACTCGTTTTTTCAAAAAAATGGTTTTTATTGATGTTGCATTGTTGATTTGTATTCTTTAAAGAAAGCTAAGGTATCTTTTGTTTGAGTGACGAATTTTTTTTCGATGTAGTTAAGTGTTACTACTGGAATATTTTGAGGATCAACTTCAAATTTCGTAAAAGCTTCCATATTTGGTGTGTCAAAAACTGCATATGTTGTGTGTGCAGTTCGGTCAGTCCATACACCAATAACTTTTATGCAATATTTAGCAGCGAAATTTTCAAGGTTTTCAAGCCATTTTATCATTATATCAAGGTTTTTAGGGGTTCCTAATGGGCATTTTTCCGGATTGTGCTTCATTGTTTGTAAAATAATCATATCTATTCTATAGCGGAGAATGCCTCTATTGTAATAAATATTAGCTGACTTTTCTACGCTATTAAATGTTTGATTAACCTCTTTACAGAGGCAGAATTAAGTTTGCATTTTTTTAAACAATGCTAAATGGCGTATATTGGTAAGTGTTAGAGTAGAAGGAGTTTTTGAAAAAGGAAAAAAGGGTTAATTGGGGTGTTTTAGATTTTTTTCTTATCTAAAACTTCTCTGAAAGTTTTACCACAGCATTCATACAGACCGATGGTTAGCTGAGTGCGTTTTCCTTGTTTGTCGGGTTTTCCTGCCATCGTCCAAGTTTTCTTTGCAGTTTTAACTTCTTTTCCACAAACTGGGCATTTTGCCATTATTGATTCCTCTTATGGATGGTATCGTACGCTTCTGTTTAAAACTTTTTCGATTCTTAGACAGAAAAAATTTAAAATAGGCTTAAAACGGGGTTATTTTGCCTGAATGTTACAGCCACACATGATTAAAAGCTTAAAATTTGTTTAAAAAATCTGTTTCGCAGCGGCCAAGTAAACGTTTAAAACTTGTTCTGTGAAGAGAACAATGCTAACTTTTTCTAGTTTATTCTCTTTTTCAAGGAAGTTTTTGATAGTTTTAAGGGCTACTCGACTGGCTTCTTCCAATGGGTATCTATAAGCGCCTGTGCTTATTGATGGAAAAGCAACTGTTTTAAGCCCATTAGCCACTGCAAGCTTAAGTGAATTCCAATATGCCTGCTTTAAAAGATCTGCTTCACCTTGAAATCCTCCATGCCAAACGGGACCTACTGTGTGAATAACATACTTAGCCTTCAAGTTTCCACCTGATGTTATCACAGCACAACCTGTTGGCAACCCGTCAGGCCATGTTGTTGTCCTTATTTTTTTGCATTCCTCTAAAATTTTAGATCCCCCTTTACTATGAATAGCCCCGTCAACACCTAAACCACCTAAAAGCGTTGAATTTGCAGCGTTAACAACTACATCTGTTTCCATGTCTGTTATATCACCAATAATTAACTGCACAACTGCAAAACCAACCTTAAACTCAACAACAACCATCTTTCATCACTATCCTACTAATGTAAATACTGACATTAAAGCTGAACCAACAAAATAAACCCCAAACAACAAAAACACCCCAACACAAAACAACGTAACCCCCTTATGCACCTTAGAAGTCCAAAACCTTTGTGACTTGAAAATAAGCATACCAACAACTGAATACCATAAGAAGTCAATTGACCAATGAACTCCGGCAAAAATACCAAAACCCGTCAAACCAAACAGTTGCGCATTTGAAATTAAAGCCGTTCCAATAGTTAACCACCATAAAATAAAACCTGCATTAGCAGCAGTTGTCCAAACGCCTGAAAGCAAAGAATCACGTTTCAAACTCACGGTGGATTTGTCTTGGCGGTTACGATTTTTAAACGCTCTAACACCCATAAAAATCATAAAGAACCCGCCCACAAAACCAACAATTAACTGTACCCAGCTTGGAATTGTAAATTGGCTAAGTAAGACGTAAATTAGAATCATCAACGGAAACTCTACCAGACCATGTCCCAGAGCAATTAAGACGCCTGCGACTTTACTTTTAGCAGATTTTTGAATCGTAACTGCAAACAAGGGACCAGGCATCAAAACACCGCTTAACGAAATTAGCATAACCGAACCTAAAAACACATAAAAGTTCGAGATAAACTCCAAGCGGCCTCACCAGATTTAGCGAAACATTGTTTTATGAGCTATAAATGGTTTACTTATGATCAGGCTTATTCTCAAACAAAACGTTCTGCATCTTTATAATCTCCTCACTATCTTTGGCAGTGGCGTACTTATCAAGGAAACGTTGATTTAACTCAAAAAACGTATGCCCCCACGGAAAAATCCCCAGCATATCCTCTGCCTCAGCTTTAAACCCTGAAATATACAAAGATGCCGCTAAAGCCTCCGCTGTGGTAAGCTTTGTTAACTTTCCAAAATTCACAGGATTACCTGCAATTAAAATCGGCAAACAACGACTTGTACCTCTAACATGTTCACCTAACACTTTTTGAGCTTGCTCCCAACTACAATCTAGGGCTGCTAAACCAAAATTTTCAAGACGTTCACGATCAGCAGGAGAAAAAGCAATTTCACTAAACGGATTAAGCACTATCGCACGCTTAGGCAAAAACCTGATCTTCTTGACAATTCGCACAAAACCACGACGACCCAAACGTAAGGCGGTATTCTTTTTTGGATCATCCTGTGCAGCATGATAAATATTAATTCTTATAGGTACGTCTCTTGAAACTGTTTCCTTATTATTTTCCACTTGTCTATTGCACCTTTAAATGACTCATAGGATCAACAAACACTTTGGGGATCCAATCTAAAATGTCGGTGGCCACCATGTGAAAACCAATTTCAGAAGCAACAAAATCCCCACAAGCACCACTTACAAATGCCCCTGCAACCGCTGCTTCAAAAGCAGACGTTTTCTGCGCTAACAAACCCCCGACAATACCTGAAAGCACATCACCCGTTCCACCGACAGTCATGCCTGCATTGCCTGTGAAATTTAATTTAACCCTACTTGGGCTACAGATGATGTCTACTTTACCTTTAACAAGTAAAACTGCGTTAAGCTCTTTGGCAGTTTTTTGAATCATGACAACTTTATCTTCAAGATCCTCAGGAAGGTTTTGTCCTGTAAGTATTGCATATTCACCACCATGAGGTGTAAGCACCAACGGAACGTGTAGGGAACGTTTGAATTTAGCAAACGCTTTCAAACCGTCAGCATCCAAAAGCAACGCCTTACCCGCTTTTTCCACCTTGTTGACAAACAATTTTACAAATTCACAGGTTTCACTGTTTAAACCCAATCCTGGACCCATCACAACTGCATCAACCATGTCTAAATAATGTTCCAATTCAGCCACATTATCAGGGTTAAGGCTGTCTCCATGAAGCTTAACAGAAATCAAATCAGGCGACATTGCAGAGATGACGTGAGCTGTTTTTTCCGGAGATGCCGTATAGGCAATGTCAATACCTGTTCGCAAAGCGGCTATAGACACAAGTGTGGGTGCACCTGAGAAAACATTACTGCCACCAACAACAAGTAGCCGACCAAAATCACCTTTATGCGCCATTGAAAACCGTTGCTTCCCTACTAACGTAACATCGCCTGGACCTGCAAAGCGCTCAAACTCTATGGGTAAACCAATATCTTTAACCTCTAAAACACCTACGAACTGTTTAGCTTTCTCTAATCCTTCCTTGGACTTGTAAAAAGTAATCGTCAAATCAGCCTTAACGGCCTCACCTAAAACTTCTCCTGTATCAGAATCTATCCCCGTGGGGACATCAACTGCAATTTTAAACCCTTTCAGTGAATTAATAACGTTAACCATTTGCAGTATTGGCATTTTTAGTTTTCCCTTAGTTCCCGTTCCCAGTAAAGCGTCAACAATAACATCTGTTTCCACTGTAGGAATGGCAGAACTATCTGAAACCTCAACAACATGAATGCGGTCCATTACAGGTTTTAGGGCATTCCAATTTTGTATAGCAGAGGGGTGATTGATGTCTTTGCTTTTTCCAGCCAAAATAATTGTAACTAAGTAACCTTGCGTTAAAAGATGACGTGCGGCAACAAAACCATCACCACCATTTCCACCTAAGCCACAAAAAAAGGTAACCTTTTTTGTGTTTGTAAACCGTTTCTGGATTTCTTTAGCAATGTTTCCTCCCGCGTTTTCCATAAGTTGCAATAGACTCACTCCGTAATATTCAGAGTTAGTCTCTATAGCACGCATTTCGCTACTGGAAACATGGTGAGACAGGTTCTTTGTTTGCATGTTTAACGCCACAGTATTATTGTCAAATTTTACAAGATAAGGTTATCCATCCAACTTTTGGTATACAAAAGCATCAACAAAACACAGTCAAAAATCAACAAACACGCTGCAGCGACAAAGATTCTTAGAAAAGACTGTTTTAACAAAAAATACGTTAGTACCATGTTGATTTGTGAGCTGTATTAACGTGTACACCTAAGATTTCAAAATCAGACCCAAAACGTTTCTTCTGAGTCATATTACAACATACTGCTTAATAATTAATGCTTGCAATCAACGTTATTTTTCGAAATACTGCGAACCTTATATATTCATGGCTCTAAAACAGCAACTTGGAACACAAAACAGGATCCGCGACAGGTTACACAGCTAAAAACTTAAAAAAAGACCCTAAATAAAGCGATCAAGAGCAGAAAATGATGGTACACCCTCTTTTAATGAGTGATTGAGAGCGGAAAATGGGGTATCCAGACTCTTTTTTGACTTAAACCTGTGTGTTAAAAGTTATTTTATCCACTTACATTATTTTTGATTACACGAAAAATCTTCGAATGAACAATTTTTACAATAAACAGTTAAATATCCAAAACACTTAACCAAATTTTAACCACGTTCATTTAAATTTATGTCTTTTTATCCCATTTCAGTAAAAAATTCACCCGAAAAAACATCAAAATTTTGAGATACCCCTCACATAACCTAACGACCCTTGTATCTAGCAAGCAAACATTATTCCAACAACATCCATGACGGCATGGCCTAAAAAAGCCATTTGAACATTTAATCACACAATCCTTTCTTTTTAAAACTGTGTTTTGTTGATGCTTCTGTATACAGAACTTTTGATGTTGTCGTGCTGTGCCTGCCACACAGGCTTAAGCAAATCAGTTTCTCTATACTGGTCAGAACATTTTCCAGTCTTCCATGGAGCGACAGTTCAATGTATAACCCAGAAATAGAAAATAAAACTCAACATTCAAGTGATTCTGAGTTCTTAACAGAATTAACCTTGAAAGACACATATCCATGCAGGATATGTGGGAAAATATTTGACACTCTGGAAGAATATGAAGACCACTGTAAATCACACAACCTGCCAATCTTTCAGCCAACGGTGGACATGGCACTGTAATTAAAACATCTTACAATCGTAATGGTGTGATTTCTTTTCTTTGCTGTTTTCTCTAAAATATCAAATCAACATACACACATTGCAAACATGACTTACCAGTTTTTTAAACATCATTAGAAACAAATCAACAGAGGCATCAACAAAAACAGGTAAGCAAGAACATGTCGCAAGAGCCCTTTTTTGTCTCGAGCTGAAAGTCTATGTCTATATGAATTAGCTGTTATTACCGCTAATATGATTAATTCATTTCAATATGTGTGTTGTATCGATAGTTAATGCTCAAAAATTCAGGTGAAAAATAAAAAGAATAATAAGTTACATTACATTATCCTTTAGACATTAATGCGCTGGTGATATCTACAAATTCCACGGAGGGTTAGTGTGTTTAAAAAACCATTTTTGATGGCCATTAGTGTTTTTTTGGTGTCTATTATTGCATTTATGGCATTTATGCCAGTTTTTGCGACTGAGGATTCTGTACTGGGCGGTATGGAAATCACACCTGAATTAAAAGAAACTAATAAACATGTTTACTATAGCTTTCTTTCTGGACGCTTAATTAGTTCCTTTCCCACGGCTTTAATACAGGATGAATTTGGTGAAAGAGAAATAGTTCTATATCCGCCAGAATATGCAGGACGTTATCTTGATGAGTCGGGTACACAGCACATCATTTTAACTAAAAATGCAGATTATGCGGCAACTATACGTAATTATCAAGAAATAATGGGTACTATAGACGAAGAAATAATTTATGAAGTTGCTGATTTTTCATTGTCTTATTTATATGGAATTCAAGACACTTTGTTTGAATTCATGCCTGAATTTGATATTTCAGCCATAGGTATAAATGAAATCACAAATAAAATAGGTATTAATATTGATAGATCAAGAGAAAATGATGTTCTCGAGTTTCTTTATATAAAGTTTGACGATTTTGATAGTAGCTGTATAACATTTAGTGATCCAGTTGAAATTCGTTTGACTGAATATAGCTATGGCATATTTGGCGGAGGAAAGGCAGCAACAATAGTCGGCCTTATTGTAGTTGTATTGACTCTAACAGTTGTGCTTGTTATGGCAGGTTTATGTTTATATTTTAGAAAAAGAGGAAAAAGGTGGTAAGTAGAGAAAACATAAATTGCGGAAGATGTCTATGCTTGTATGGGTGTTGAATCTAAATTCAAAGTTCGTAATTCGCGTAAAACTGTGCTGTTAGTTGTTTTGTTAACGGTGATATTGATTTCTTCATTGTTAGCTGTTTATGTATTTATGATGAAAGCGGATGGTGTGATATATGTTGGGAGCGAAGAAGCACTTGTAGATGCTATTAATAACATTGTAAAACCTATAGTTATTGCAATTCACGAAGATGTCCATCTTACAAAAACACTTGTCATTCCCGCTGACAAAGAAATTACCCTAACAAGCAACAGTTATGACGATAATTTTTTCAAACTAATTGGGGCAGATGGTTATGATACTATTACTGTTAAGGATGGTGGGGTGTTAACAGTTGACGGCATTATTGTAACTCATGCTTTAGAGACTACTGGAAGAGGGGTAGAGGTTAATTTTGGTGGTACACTTATTTTGTCTGACGGCGCGATTTCTGGCAACGCTGTTGCATCATACGGTTTTGGTGGTGGCGTATTAAATGATGGTACATTTAGTATGTCGGGTGGTGAAATTTCTGGTAACACTATCGGGGGTAATGGTGGTGGTGTAGGTAACAGGGGTGTTTTTGTGATGTCAGGTGGCGTGATTTCTGGTAACAACGTTACTATGGTTGAGATCTCTGCTATTGTGGGTGTTGGTGGTGGAGTATTTACTGAGAACGATTTTACCCTGTCGGGTGGTGTGATTGATAATAACCATGCTGTATGGGAGGGTGGTGGTGTGTATGTGGATTTTGGTTTGTTTAGTATGTCTGATGATGCAGTGATTGCTAACAACAGAGCTACAGGTAAAGGTGGTGGTGTGTGTAGCAATTATGAGGGTGCTTTTAAGATGTTTGGGGGTGTGATTTGTAATAACACTGCTAATTGGGGTGGTGGTGTAAACAACAGAGGTGTTCTTGAGATGTCGGGTAATAGTAAAATCGTTAGCAACACAGCCATGGGTTATGGTGGTGGTGTATACAATGATGGCAATTTTAAGATGTATGATTATGGTATAATTGATAGCAACACAGCCGGTAGTTCTGGTGGTGGTGTGTATACTGTCGATTATTTTGAGATGTCTGATTATAGCATAATTGCTAACAACACCGCCGGTAATGGCGGTGGTGTATACATTGATGGAGGTATATACTATGGTTATGGTGTATACAGTCAGGGCACTTTTAAGATGTTGGGTGGCACAATTTCTAACAACACCGCTACTTACGGTGGTGGCGTATACAACCGTGACGGCACTTTTAACAGGATGGACGGCGTGATTTCTAACAATAAAACAACCGCAGACGACAGTGACGATGTATACAACAGCAAAAGATGATCGTGTACTATAACAGCATTTTTACTCTGATTTAACAGCAAAATAACTGTGTTTTGTTGATGCTTCTGTATACAGAGCTTTTGATCTTTGTCGTTTATCGTCACACTTTTTCCAATAGTTCCAGCTGATTTTTAATGATGCCCTATAAGGAAAATGACCTCACCAGTCAAAACCAAAAATTCGACACACACTACTTTTGAATAAGCAAACAAGTGACAAATAAAGCGGCGCTTTTTTGTTTTTGTGTTTTAGCCGATTATGTAAATTGGTTATCTTACGAAGAGCGTTTAGAGTTGCATCTTAAGTTTATTTCTAATTATTAACAATGACCAAAAATTGAAAAGAAGAGTTATTGAAAGCAAGTAATTATAAAAATGATTAAATTCACTACTCACTCATAGCTTAAAAATAAAACGTTTATGCGTATCGTTCATTTATTGAAAATATTTGTTATTAAAGCTTTTTTAGATAATACGTTCATTGTTTGAAGTTGTTTTGTGTCGAATTTCGTTTTGGGGAAAAATAGACAATTTTTTGAACCTAAACACAGAATTAAAAACCCCTAAAACCTCCTAAAACATGAAAATAACGTCAATTAGGCCCTATTTACCCTGTATCTAGGGGGTACCTATGGGGAATATCGGAGCCTCTTAAAAGTACCGTCGAAAATCTCCATTGGAAGTGCTATAAGCATTTTTCGAAATTCCTTCGAGCTTTTTCAACGCTTTTTCGAGTTGTTGCACGTGTTTAGCAAACTTTGCTGTTTTTTACAAATCTGAACTTTTTGGTCACAACTTTTTGTACTCGAGTTTTCTTTAGTTTGAGTGTTACTTATTGGTTGGACTGTTGTTGTCAGTATTGTGTGTCTTCTTATTTGTTTGTGACCAGTTTTGTTGGTTGTGTTTTAGTGGTTTGTTGTTCTTTGAACTGGCATAATTTTTGACGCCCATCCCGATTGCGATACTCATTCATGGTGATAGGGAGTTCTATGTGGTGTGTTGTTTTCTGTTTAATGGTGAGTTTATTGTGTAACAGGTAGTCAAATCAGCCATTATTTTGATTAGTCGAACATGGTTAAATTACAGTTAGGTTGTATTGGTTGTATAGGTATTTTATGTCACTATTAACCATCACCATAATACACCATGTTTTGGGTTGAAAAACAGGTGTATACAGAAGCATCACCCAAACACAGTTGCCGTAGCCGTGTTAACAAACATTTTATGTAGCTAACACAAAACGTTTGCAAAGACAAGGTGTGTTAAATGAGCAAAGACTTTGATCGAGTGAAACTCCGCAGATGGCGCAAACGCGGGTTCTACAGCGAAGCAGCACTGGTCAAGCTGCTCAAAAAGAAAGGCTACTTTGCCGTCAGGGTTCCAGTAAGCAACCCTAGCTTAAACCCCCTACCCGATGTAATGGCACGCAAAGGTCAACACACATACGCGTTTGAAGTAAAAAACGCTACCTACTATGCATACTTTCCTAAACCACAAATTGACAAATTATTTAGGTTTTTAGATGAATTCATCCCAACAGGCAACGAGTACAAGCATGCTGTTGTTGCTGCACACTTAGGAAAACGATGGTTGTTTAAAGAAATTAACTGGAACGATTGGAAAAAAGACAAAATACCTGAAAAAGTTCGAATTTTAAAGCGCGACAGAGGCAACCTCAACATAGATAAAAGCTATCAAGAAAACCCACAAGCTATAGACACACCAAATCCAACAATAAATCATAACTAACTTTTTTTTATAACCAGCTGAGCCTGTATCCGTATTTGTTGAGGCTGAATCAATATTCGTATTAATAGAAGACTCCAAAGTTGCAGTATCAGGGGAAACAGGCTCCGAAAGGTTCAGAAGTAGCCCGATAGAGCAGTAGTAAGTGATAGAGTGTCAGGATACCTCTGGCTTATAACTCTGGATACCTGTTAGATGTTCAATAGGGATTAAAAGCCGTTGTAAAAAGCAACACGGACTAAAACTTTTCATGATCATTACAGCTATTCCTTTTTGTCCTTTTAGATAGAAAAATAGTGCAACAGCAACAATACCTGCTGATATAACTATTGTAACAACTGTAGTGGTAAGGTTGTTTAAGAAAGGCTCAGACGTTTCAGAAGGTTCAGGTTCAGAAAAAACGAAAGAATCAGACGGTGCAGGCGTAACAGTTGTAGAAGGCTTAGAAACGAGACAAGTAGAGCTGTAACCAATTGGCACATACTGCTCAACAATATCGCTGAAAGAACCATTTATAGTACCTCCAATTACATACAAAATATCATCAACAACAGCAACACCAAAACCTGCGCGATCGACTGGCATAGCTTTAGCAAACGACCAAGTGTCACTTTCAGGATCATAAACCCAATTAGATTGACCCTCATTGTCGTTGGCTGTCAACCCTAAAACATAAACCTTTTTAGGTGCATAAACGCCAGTCGTTGCCCAACTACCCGTAGCAGAATTTAATCCCTCACCTAAAGATTGGTATGGACCAGACATGACTGGAGGAGTTCCTTCTTCGTTCCATGCATTAGTTTTAGGATCATAAGTCATAACTTTTCCTTTAAACGCCCAATAACCATACATGTATTTGAAATAAACCATTATTTTGTTATCCATTGCAATCGAAAAACTATAAAAAATGTCAGAATACACAGCAATATCATCCGGACGAGGTATGCTGGCTTTTTGAGTCCATAAATCAGTAACTGGATCATACAGATACAACTCATAGATAACATTACCACTCTCAGGGTAAACACGGTTTATAACGAAAATTTTCCCCTCTATAACATTTGCCTGTACGCACATTCCATCATAAGATATAGATGCTTTAGTGCTCCAGCTGTCTGTAATTGTATCATAAACCTCAACAGTATCACATTTAATCCATCCATCTTTATTGCATGTTCCGCCGCCTATACAGTAAATTTTGTTTTGATACGCAACTATAGCAAAGTTACCTCTGGGAGTGGGCATAGATTTCAAAGTAACCCATTTATCAGTTATAGGATCATATTGCTCATTAGTTCCAACATAACCAATAGGATAATATGCGTTAATTGCTGCTTCGCTAAATGTAGTGTAGCCTCCAATGGCGTAAATTTTACTGTCAACAGCAACAACGCCTAAATCTGCTCGTGCCTGATTCATCGGAGTTTTTATATTCCAAGAATTCTCAACTAACTCTGAGGCGAAAACAGGATTAAATATTGTTGCAAATGATCCGCTTATGAAAAAGAAAAGCAGCATGAAAGGAAGAAATTTGCTCATGTTAATACGTTTCATTTTTTCCTTCTTAATATTCGTTACCTATGCAGCTTAAATTTTTTCTAAAAACTATGTTTTAACCATAACTTTACAGTTTACGCCATAGTTACGCTATATGTCAAGTTCTCAATCAGCGCTGAACAGCTTCAAAAAAACTAACAAACCAACATAGAACTCAAACAAAGCTAATCATTTTAGCTTTCACTAATCATGTACCTATGGTGTAACGATGAAAAGTTATGGTTTAAAAACAAAATTAATGATGGACAGACATAAAGGCTGTTTGATATGTTGAATTGAATAATGTGTGTCTATTGTTTTTGGGTTATGGGGTTAATGTTTTGGGGAATGATTTTAGTTGGTACATGTAGGCGGGTAGTTGGTTGAGGAAGTCTTGTAGTTGTAATATTGGGACGAGGGGGATGTTGTCGTAGAATTTGAGGCTGCTTGGTATAAGGGATAGTATTGCTGGTATGAATTGGATGTTTTTCCATTTGGTGCATTCAAGTTGCAGTTTTGGGTTGGGTAGTGTTTCTGATAGGGCTTTTGTGCGGTTTGCTTGGGCAATTGCTATTTTGCTTATAACGGAAGGAGAAATGGAGCGACCCCAGTGTTTGCAGTCGATGCATACAACTAAGGGTTGTTTGCATCCTATGGCATCGATTTCCCATTTACGGTCGGAATTTTTGAACCTTACGTTTTTGTAGACGACAAACCCGTTGTTGTGTAAGGCCATTGCTGTGATTTCTTCAAACTCTTGCCAACAAAGTAAGTCGCTAATTTGTTGAATATCTGCACCTAAAGAGACTGCTTTAACTGCCAACTTGAGGCGGTCATTAACAGAAACCTCAACCACTTCACTATTCAAATTAAGTAGGTCTTCAGATTGCAGTTTTTCCAGCAAAACATACATTGTTTCTGATGGTAACTTGGCATCATTTTTAACCTGTTTAGCTAAAACTGAGGATTTTTGGGTCAATTTCAACAGTGAAAGTATTAAGTTACGCTCAACACTCAAAACAAGCAGCTCCAAACGTTAGCATAAACAAGGCTTAATTGATAAACGGTATACAAAAGCATCACCCAAGCACATTTTCATATCTATAATTTTTTGATTTTTGCAAGTAGGTATGCAACCGACTCCATTAAGCGTCATCATTGAGTATCGTACGTATGTTTTCCTTGCTAAAAATAATCCTTTCGATAAGGTTTCTGCAAAAACGTTTCGCCGGTAGTCGCCAACAGGCTTCGCTAACTATAACTCTTGTTTTAGTTAAATAATGGTGAAATTACAATTGTTGATGTCAGTTAATTGCTGCTCTATCGATTGTTTTTAACTGTTTAATGTAAAAAATGTTTGTTCGAAATTTTTTCGTTTAAGTAAAACGGCAAAGTTGTCTGAAAACTATGTATACTCATGTCGGGGGTGGGTGAAAAGGGTGTAAAATAACGATGTTGTGAGTGTTTGTGAAGTTTTTTGAGACGATAATTGGTGAATTAAGGCAGTGTTTTGCAATTTTAAGTGTTTGTTTTCTCTTTAAAGCACTAAAAATGTTTGAATTGAATGCCAGTAGAGCCTATTTTTTTCTTTGAGCGGCATGATTATATAAGGTTCGTTTGTTTTCGTTAAAATTTTGTCAATTTGGGTTTTAAAATTTGGAGCCAAATTTGTTTTGTTGATGCTTTTGTATACAGCGCTGTAAAACTTTGTCTAAATGCGGCATTTGCCAAGAAAAAAGCGTGTTAAAAGAAAAAAAGAGTTACTTTAACTCTCAACGTTTAGTTTTTGATGTTTTGGGTCTTCCTTGAAGCATCACTGCCGCCCGTTTAAGGTCTAAAGGCGTGTTAACACTAAAAAATGAACGCAAATCTGGATCTATTTGCTCAATGACCAATGTTGAAATGTATCGTACACCCAAAAGATTCTCAACTAGCGTCTGCAAGTCCACGGCGCCTTCGGCTGCAACTTGCTTTGCGGTTTCTAAGACCGACTTTGTCTGATAAACTGAGCAGAGCGGCTCGATTTCATTGTTAGGGTTTCGTGGAACAGCAGCCGTTTTACCTACTGCCAGATCTAACAAAAGCATGGCTAATTCTTCGTTAACAAAAGGAGAGTCATAAGGCATCAATAGAGTGTATTTGCCTTGGGCAGTTTCAAAACCGGTTATGGCTCCGATTAACGGTCCTTGCATTGATTGTTTGTCAATTGCAAATTTGGCTGTTTCAGGCAAAAGTTTGGCGTATTTATCCACGCGTTCTTGTGTGTTTGTTACGATTATTACTTCATCAACTATTGGATCGACTATATCAAAGGCCCGTCTGATTAAGGGTTTGTTATCTAGCAATATTGTGCCTTTGTCTTCGGGGAATCCTTTTGAGGTTCCCCCTGCGAGTATAATTGCTGATTTGTCTAACACTATTTTTCTCCAAATATGTTATGGCTTTGTTACATTCTAAGTTTGCGTTGTGTCAATGATGCTTACGTATGCTGGCAGTTGCTATTCGAGTTCATTTTTCTCGATTTTGGCTGCCATTTCAGCTAGTATCTTTGTAAATGGATGATCCGGCTTGTCTTGCGGGAATATATATTTGCCTTCTGCTTTTAGAATTTCACAGAAGCAGGGTACCGCGCTAAGTAGTGGAACCTTGTAGGTTTCTTTAACTTTCTTGGATAATTCAGCACTTTTACTTTTTAGGGAATCATCGATGATTTTGTTGATTACTAAGCCTGTTTTGTTTTTGAATATATCATAGTAGGCTGATATCATTCGTTTGGTTCCATTTACGTCTGAACAGTCTCCGGTTGTGGTCATGACAACAAAGTCAGAGGTTATAATTGCGTTCATGGATGAGTATTGTAAGCCAGGACTGGTGTCAAAAATTATATAGTCAAATTTTTGTTCTTTAAGCAGTGTATTTCTTAAAGATAGTAAGCGTTGTAGCGCGCGTTCTTCCCATTTGCGATTTTTTGTTGCCATGTCTTGCATTGCTTCAGCTGAGGGGTTTGCAAATCCTACGTAGAATTTGCCAGCGTTTGGTATTCTTACGCTTAAATCAATTAGGCATTTGTCTATTTCGCAGGTGCAGTTTAGGTAATCGTTAAACCACATTTCAGTTTTTTCGCATTCTAGTATGGCAAAAAGACTTGGTGCTCTAAAGTCTAAATCGAATAGGGCGACTTTTTTGCCTTGTTTGACAAATGTTGCAGCCAAGTTTACAGACGTACTGGTTTTTCCTGTTCCGCCTTTATATGAGTGTACTGCTACAATTTTGTTCATGAAATCTCAATCCATTTTACTCTTTATCAACGTAGAAGTAGGCTTTTCTGCCTTTACGTTGTTTTTTAAGGTAACCCATGGTTACCAGTTGATTTAGGTAGGCGCTTTCTACTGCTCTGGCCCGATTCGTTTGGTCAGCAATTTCTTCTGCAGTGGCGCGTCCATTTCTGCAGATGGTTATTGCTGTTTTTCGTAGATGGTCAGGCATGTTAAGTAGAGTCATGACGTCAAGTGAGGCGTCGGGAATCATTGTTTCTTTACTGCTTTTTTGGATTTCAATAATTATATCTATTTTCTCGTTAAGTCTATCGAGGTTTTCTTTTATTTTCTCTAGTACTGCGAGAGGTTTTTTTCCTAGGACTTCTTCTTTGCTCAACCCATTTCCCCCGATTCATTTGTTCTACATATATGCAACAGTTTTTAATATAAAGCCTTTGGAAAAACGATATGCCCAAAAATTTTCATGAAAGCATCAGAAATTATTTTTCATTTAAGTCATGTAGACCAAAAAGGTTTTTCTAAAGCTGTACGGATTTGTACATCATTAAGACAGTTATATAGGTGGTTTCTGAATGGTTTTACTATTTAGAGTTTTTATCCAAAGCTGAAACTCTTTTGATGGCGGAAAAGTCTTGTATAGGTTTTTGCGGTTAGCCTCCAAAAGACGGTTTTCTTTACCAATAAATTCTGCAGCTGACAAAAAATCATGTCCTGCTTGGTTTGCATGCTCTTTGACGGGATCAAGTTTTTGCTTGAAAAATTCATCGCGAAGTGTGTGATGTTCCAGAATTGTTAATGGCACGGTTTCGACAATGGATTTAAGGTTGTTTATGGCGTTTTGTAATGATGCTTCATTTACTCTAAAACCCGCAAGATAAAATGGCGGTCCTCCAAGCATGAGCAGTGTTGGCTGAGTTTCTAAAATTAGCTGCTGGGTATGGTTTGACATGGGACCTTGAACGTCAGGAGCAAACATGAACCGTTCATTCTCATATTCGATTGTAACCATTATAACATAACCCATTGCAGAATTATCCTCGCCGTGAGCAACAGCTTTAGAGAAGCATAGTTTTGTGTTACCATACGTGAAAGTTTTGCCGTCTGCTTCTTGTATGGTCTTGGCGTGTTTTGCGCCTGTTTTCAAAAATACTCCTGCACGTTCACGTTGACTGATGTTAATGTTCTCTTTTGAGTTTTTGATGAGCAGGGTTTTGTCTTGATAAATTTGGCGAGCTGTTTCCGTTTGCGTGGTCCAGTTAACTATCCAATCTTCAAAGGAGGGTGTGTGATGATCATAATGGTAATGGCTAAGGGTTATGATTTGGGCTTTAGCTGCCGCTTCTGCAATTTTTTCTCTGAGTGCTTGGATAGTTTGGAATTCTATGGGGTGAGGTGGTAAATTGAATCGCCAAGGGCAAATAGAGATGCCTGCATCTAAAAGTACAGTAACGTCAAATGTTTGGGCGAGTGTACACATCGAACGAACCCCAAGGCTTTCAGAGGCTAAGGGTGTAACATGAATCTGTTTAAGCGGGGTTGTTTGGCGGTTCATGATTGTTTCCTTGTTTGTAAAGCAATTGATTTTTTGGAGTTAAAAGTGTAACTGAGGCTGCTTAGATAATGTTTGATTTTACGTTATTGGTTCTCGGAAAATTTTGGAGAAAATCTTATAAGACTAAGTTTTTCATAAGGACTGTCATGGAAAGCATTTCAAAGAATATGTTTAAGTAGTGATTGCAAAGTTGCTGCGCTACAAGGTTCTTTGATACGCTGAAGGTGCCTTAGTAAATGTCAGAAACCACCTTAAGTAAAGCTGATCAATTATTAAATGAAATTGCAGATATTGCAGTTGTAGAGTTCCTTCCAATTGTTGGACCCGCCAGAGGAAAAGTTTTGGTTGAAGAAGTAAAAAAAGCTAAACCAAAAAATGTTCTTGAAATAGGTACTTTCATAGGCTACTCAACAATTTTAATTGGGCGTGAACTGGAAAAAAATGCTAGATTTGTAACCATAGAGGAACATCAAGTTGAGTCAGAAGTAGCCAAAGGTAATATTTGTCAATCAGACCTTGATGTTGATGTTCAAGTAATCAACGGTGATGCTGTTGAAATAATTCCAACTCTAGCTGGTTGCTTTGATTTTGTCTTTCTTGACGCAGCTAAGGAGGAGTACTTCCATTACCTTAAACTGGTAGAAGATAAACTGGAGAAAGGCGCAGTAATTGTTGCCGATAATGTTGGTAAATTCGCAGCAGAAACAAAAGACTACGTAGATTACGTTCACACGTCTGGCAAATATCACAGCCGTTACATTGGCGTCGGCGATGATGGTATGGAAATTAGCGTTAAACTTTAATGGTTTGTCCTTGTGACAATTTTTTCCATAAGTCTATAATAACCCCCATACGCGTTGTAGCGTAAGTTGGTTTCAAGTTAGTTTTTTAGAAACACAAAATACACTATTGCTGTGAAAGTATAAAACTGTCTAAAAAGAGCAGTAGAGTCCAAAGTTTGTTTCCATCGCATATTACACGTATACGACAGGTATTCCAGTTCCAGACAAGATAGAATTATGACAATACAAATATAGTAGATTCGTGCATTTTGTAGTGTGCATCGTAAATGAAAAATAGTTTAATTGTTATAACTATATTCATTCTATTATGCTCGTTTATTATAACAGTTAATGACGTAACTGCTCAAACTTCAACTATTACAATTTGGTCAGATGGTAGTGTTAGCTCTTCAAGCAGCATTCAAAGAGCTGGAGATACCTATGTTCTAACAGCGGACCTTAATTCACCTATTGAAATTCGAAAAAACAACATCATACTAGATGGCGCAAACCACACACTCAAAGCGCCCCATGGCTCTAATTCTGATGCGGCTATTTCTCTAAAGGCAAGCAATATAACTGTAACTAATTTTCACATTGACGGTTGGATGGTTGGAATATATGGCGCATACAACAATAACACCATAACAGAAAATGAGATTACTGGTACCTATCGTGCTATCACATTGTATGCTACTGATTATGTCATCAGTAAAAACATCATACAAAGAAACGATCAAGGTATCTACAGTAAAGACGTATTACCCTCCACAAAAAGCAACAACCTCATAATCAGCAATCAAATAGTTGGCAACGGCTGGGCTTTTAACATAATAAATAGCAACAGAACAATAATAACACAAAACAACATTACCGAAAATGATGTTATACTAACCATTAGTGGTGGATTAAACGGTAAGTATACTGATGCTGGTTACCATTTGCTCTATTCTAACAATTTCGTGGACAACCAGCAAGCACTTTATGTCCCACCTTTTACAAATGGGCCTTTCATGTCAGGATACAGTTCAGTTTCACCAGCGGGAAATTGGGATAATGGCAAAACAGGAAACCATTGGAGCGACTACGCCACAAGGTACACAGATGCATCAGAAGCAGGTAACACAGGAATAGGCAACACAGCATATTTAATCGAATCAGAACCCATAACATGGAACAATGGCAACGGCGGAAAAGGGGAAACCATTTTAGGCAAAGCCATAGACCGTTACCCGCTCATTCACGCTGTTGACACATCTACTGACAGTCCAAACTCATCAATTAATATTTTCAATAGATATGTGGTTGTAGTGATACTGGTTCTTGCCCTTTTAGTCATAATCCTTATTGTAGTAACATACAGAAAAAAACACCCCAAAGCCACTGAAATTGGTCTCTGCTGAATCTTTTTTTGAAAAAGGCTTTTAGTAGTTTTATGGGAAAGCCATAAAATATACAAATGTATTTCTTAAAAATGTATTTCTTAAAAATCCAAATGTATACCTAAAGGTTTAATGGTTTAACATGGGTGCTTTTGATTGGTGGGCGATGACGATTCTGGCCCCGTAGACGTGTAGGATGATGTGGATCTTGAGTGCGAAACCTCCATTTACACTTAAACCATTAGGTTTATGGTGCTAAATGGCAAAGAGCCCACTAAAATGCACTCATTACACATAGTTTTCAGCAGGCTTTACTAGTTAAAACCTGCTTGTAGTAGATTGATTATAGTAAAAGTTTTTTAAAGAAAAAATTGAAAGGGGTTAAATAGGGTTTTGTTTGCGGTATAGTTCTGAGCTTTCTTTGAGAAATAGAATCATAGATAACAATGTTAGACCTGTTAATAGCCAAAAGCTTGTTTCAACTACTAAGCTCTCGATAATTAAGCTAAGCAGTATTGTACTTACTTCTGCTACAAATGCGCCCATAAAAAAGAAGGAATAAAATATCAACCGAGGCACAAGGCTCTTACCGACCCATATATGTCCTTTAATTGATGTTTTTTGCTTAAGGACATATTTGCCGTAGTTGTCTTTCTCTATTAAGCCAAGGGTTTCAAGTTTCTGAAGTTGATGATGTGCAACACTTGTACTGCTAAGTTCAGCACCTCGCGTAACATCTCTCACACTTGCAGACTCATCCGCGCGGACAATATATGCATAGACACGTAAGGTGTTACCTTCCAACTCGTCAATAGTCACTTGCTTACCACCCTAATCACTGATGCTATGGCTCAATGCCAAGATAATTTTTTATGTCTTCAAGTCCTCGTGGGACTGGCAGTTGAATAGGTGCTGAATCGTTGAATGTGAATCCATTACCATTCTTTGTCAACTCCATATGCTGTATGACTTCGTTATCTATTGGAGTTACCACCACTTCTTCGTTCTCATAAAAAGTGATGTAACCTACTCTTATAATATCCGCATAGATTGTTTGTGTGTTTTCCAGTGCATTTAATATGGCACCAAATTCTTTGTATGTATTATCATAACTTCCGCCGCCGCAGCTACCACTACCATAATCATTTATTAGCAATTGAGTTGAATGTAGACAGTTACCGCCACTAGAACTGCTACCATAGCTACCACTGGTACCAAGAAGAAAGATTAAATCGTTAAACCAGTTTTTGCTACCAAATTCCAAAAGATCACGACAGGTGTCGCCATAATTATTATGTGAATTGGCCACGACTATGAACTGATTGGTTTCGCAAAGTTTTATGTCACCAGTATAAATCACAAGTTTCAGATATTCTATTCGAGCATCTGCTTGCTGGTTAAAAGCGTTATCACTAATTGAAGTTAGAAACTTTATTCCACCTGTATAGTGATACATGTCATCAATTATATCGGCAGCAAAGGATGCAGAGGGATTTTCTATGGTAAACCATGGTTCATCACCAAATGTTTGGGCTTTTGTATTCATAAGAGCTGACATAGGTGCAATTACTGCTATTCCGATTGCGAAAGCAACTATGCTTAAGGCTATCATTTTCTTTTCAATTTTCATTTTGTTTTTTCTCCATCACCCTATTCTTTAGGGTGATATATAATACCAGTTTCAGAACGCTTTTTCCCCTAAAGCGTTCGCCCTAAGAACAGAAAACTATGTTGGTTAGTTAAGCAATCGGGGTATGTAGCATTTATTGTGCAAGGCGTTACTAACATGACAAAAAATAAGAATAAAGGAAGTTAGCGATCTTCGGGTGGTGTTTCCCAAAGTTGCATTTTTTCTTTTTTCATCTCAGTACGTTTACGCTGAAGATATCTGTACACGGTTTTATGCTCGGAACCCTCAATAATCATCTGCACGGCGTTTCGAGCTGCATCAGCTTCTTCATAGTTACCAATAATGCCAACTGTGTGACCGTAAACGGTAACGTTGGCTTCCGTTAATTCTTCGATTAAACGGCGAGTTTTTCCTTCAGATCCGATGATTCTGCCCTTTATACGTTTGATATCGGATTCAGAACGTCCAAAAACAAGGCGTAAATCAACTAGGTCAAAAACATCGTCTTCATTTCGAATTAAGCGAAACGCTACTTCAGGTGCAAAACCTCTTCCAATTGCGGTGACAAGATCTTTAGCACGGAACAGCATGGAGGGGTCATCTTGATTTTCGGCTAAAGTTATGGTGATACCTCCGTCTTCACTATCAACTTCAAGTTTTACTTTCATATGCTCTTCAATGTAAGTTTTTGTTTTGCCTTCTGGACCTACAAGTATGCCAACGCGTTCTTTTGGAATTCTAATAAAGGAATCAAGATTAGACATTATTTTCCAACTACCTGTTTATGTAATTCTTCAATTGGGGTAACATTTACGTTTAACCTATTAAAGAACCTATTTAGGTTATTTAGGTCTCTTGTTAACATAAATTTCGCCATAGGATGCTCAATTGAAACAGATTGAGACATATCGATAATAAGTGGTTTACCTTTCCACATAAGAATGTTATATTCACTTAAATCGCCATGCACCAGTTTAGCTTTTTGGTAAAGCCGTTTAAGGTTAGTGACCAAAAGTTTATAGACACGTTCAGGATTTTCAGGTGGCGCCTCTTTGAGAGATGGTGCGCTATTACCGTTTTTGCCAATAAACTCCATAACCAAAACATTACTCTTTACCACAACAGGCTTAGGAACATTCACTTTAGCTTGGCATGCCTCTTCAAGATTACGAAATTCCTTTTGAGCCCAAACAGCGATCAGCGATCGAGTATCACGTTTAACATTTTTGAATCGTGGATCTCCTTCGATATATTTTAGCATGCCTTTCTTGAATTCTGCTGATGACGTTAAGTAAATTTTTACTGCTAAATCTTTTCCTTCCTTATTTTTACCCCAGTAAACACGTGCCTCTTTACCACTGCTAATCACACCATTAACTTCATAGAGCATACCTTCATTTAGCAAGTCAAAAACGATGAGACGAGTTGCTTGATCAAAAACTTCTTCAACAGTAGCACGTTCATTAGCCCTATCATGATTTAGCATTTTATCTCTTCGTTCTAACCGTTTTTCATTATGTTCAAGACGTTCATGGGCTCTACGAGACATAGTCTACATGCTAATAGGATCAGAGTATTTAAAATCACTTACACAAAGAAAAACTACTACATCTACAGTTCATTAAACCTATCTGTTTTATCCAAATTATCAATAAAACACCGCGGAAGCTTCGTTTTTATACCTAAAGCTAAGGCAACATTACAAAAACAATAAAGGTAAAATAAGCTTAAGTTGTTGAAATTTAGATAGTTAATAGCCCTTTACGTCTTAATGTATCTGCTTGTGCGTGTGTATAACGCCAAACAACATCGCCACGTGTATCACTTTGGAAATCCCACGGTGCAACAATAACAATATCATTTTCACGAATCCAAACACGTCGCTTCATTTTACCACGGATTCGGCATAACCTTTCTGGGCCATCTTGACATCTAACTTGAATACGATCAAAACCGAGTAATTTTGTAACTACACCTAAAACCTCGCCTTGCCCTGGGTAAACTAACTCGCCAATTTCGCCTTCACTTAAGACTTTCTTCTTTCCCAAATGATAAACCTCTATTTACTTTAAAGGAATGTAATTACGTTGCTTAAAAGCATGTTCATTGAAATAGACAGATTATGCTTTGCGCATACCGCTATGAAGGGTTTATAGCGGTAAATAATCAACCCCTGTTTTTGAGTGCCCCCCTGTGGTGCTATAGTTAAGTTTTGATGAAGCCTCATAGAGTTTGTCCAAAGAACATTAAAGTGACTAAGCAATAATTAGAATTAAGAAGAAAAGAGTAAGAAGGACAGTTGGTTTAGGAGACGGGCGGTATGTCTACTCGAAGAGAAATCGATCCACTTGGAGAAAAAGAGCTCCCAAAAGATGCATACTATGGTATTCAGACTTTTCGTGCAATAGAAAATTTTCCGATAAGCGGTTTACGGGAACCTTTTGTTTTTATTAAAGCTTACATTTACATTAAAAAGGCTGCGGCAATTGTCAATGAAGAGGTAGGCTGGCTTAAAGAAGAAACAGCAAACGCTATTATTCAAGCATGTGATGAAGTTCTTTCGGGCAAATTGGTTGATCAATTCGTTATAGACGTTTTTCAAGCAGGTGCAGGTACATCTTTTAACATGAATGTTAACGAAGTCATAGCTAATTGTGCCTTAGAAATTTTAGGTACTCCTCGGGGTGAGTACAAAATTGTTGGTCCAAATGACCATGTTAACATGGGACAATCAACTAACGACACGTTTCCAACAGCTTTGCACATTTCAACTTTAATGGCTCTTCAACCGTTACTTTCTGAGCTTGACTTACTCGCAGAAGCCTTTGAAACGTTGGGCAAAAAATATGCTCATGTAATTAAATCAGGCAGAACTCATCTGCAAGATGCGGTACCCGTTACTATCTATCAAGAGTTTAGTGCGTATGGTTCAGTTATAAAAAACTGTGCTAATGAGTTAAGAAGACGACAAGAAAACCTTTATGGAGTTGCTTTAGGTGGAACTGCTACGGGAACTGGGGCTAATACACACCCAAACTATAAGCAACTTGCCGTAGATGAACTGGCTAAAATGACGGGGTTTCCATTAAAGCCTGCAGCTAACAATTTTGAAGCATTGCAGAGTCATCGAGCCGCAGCTACAATTTCAAGCGGCCTAAAAGAGTTAGCTTTAGAGCTTATCCGTATAGCTAATGATTTGCGGCTTTTGGCGTCTGGCCCAACAACGGGACTAGATGAAATTACATTACCACCTGTTCAACCAGGCTCTTCAATAATGCCCGGTAAAGTAAATCCAGTTATGGCCGAATGCCTAGACATGATAGCATACCAAGTTGTTGGAAGTGATGCGGCAGTTTCTTTAGCTGTTCAAGCTGGACAACTGGAATTAAACGTCATGACTCCTGCAGTAGTTTATAACCTGCATTTTTCTATACAAATCCTCACCAATTATTTGTCAGTATTTCGCAAACGATGTGTTGAAGGCATAACGGTTAATGAACAAAAATGCACAAACTATCTTGAAAAAAACCCCTCCATGGCAACACTACTTTCACCATATATAGGTTATTTAGAGGCCGCTAAACTGGCAAAGCAAGCTCAAAATGAATGCAGATCAGTCAAAGAAATCGCTTTGGAGCAAGGGTTGTTTACACATGAGCAGTTAGAAAAAATTTTTAGCAGAAAAAACCTGTTTAACGAAAAACCTGATTTTTAGCATTTACTTTTTTTGTCAGCATCAAAAATGGGCCTGACGTAGCCACAGCATACAAAAGAAGATCTTTTCTAACCAGCGATGCCGTAACCGCTTATTTTTACGGTAGTATCTGTGCTGCTTGAGCTGCAGGAAGCATCAACAATAACTGCCAAGACTACGTTTTGGGATGGAAACATTTCCAGTAAGTCATCATCAGAAAACCAAATCGTTGAGCTGTTGGTGAAAACCTTCTCAATCGCCTTTGAATAAACGTTATCCAAATATTCTAGTTGTACGCGAACGGTTATTGTTTCATCATGGCTAAAGCTGCCTTGAACATCAATTTTAGGTTTAAAACTGACAATTTTTAACGGTTTAGGTATAATTATAATGTTGTCGCCAAACTCTCCGTTTAATCCTATAGGAACAGGTAAATTTTCTCGGCTAAATTGACTGCCGGAAGCTGAAATCCACACACCATGGGGGTTATGGATTCTTGCAGTCCAGTCGCCAAGAAAACTCACATCACTATTAAGAATGGGGGTTGCATCAGCGGAGTCTAAAATGTCAATTCCAAACAACAGGTCAGGTGCGTTACTAAATGATTCAAAGACAACGCCACTAAGTAGTGACTGTGACATTGTTCCCGTCATGCGTAATCCTGTTTGGTTAGTGTTTCCATATTCGCCAATCCATATGCGAACGTTTTGCAGTTGACTGCTTGAAAACTCTGCTTGTTTTTCAACGTTAATTGCAATTGAATTGTCATATTGGTTAAAGAAGCATCTGTTTATTTCGGAACTTTCATATGAACCAGTTGCGGTGCCTGTTGGGGTTCGAAATGCGATTCCTTCAGTGCAGTTGATGAAGTGGCAGTTTTCAACTTTTGAGCCTTCAGTCCATGTATTGTTGTTAGCAAATTCAAGGCCTATGGCGCTGTTTTGAAATAGTATGTTAGTTATAGTTGCTCCAAACGTGTTTTCAATTCTAATGGTACCATTATTTATGGTTAAACCTGAGATTAAAGAGTACTTTGATGTAGTATAGTCGTCGCCGTAGATGATGATTTTATGTCCATTGCCGTTAATTGTTGCGCCGTCCCCAACAATTTTGGCGTTCCACTTGTTTGAAACCATGATATTAGCTGTTAAGTTAAAGGTGTCTTTGCCTAGATAAACTGAGTTGCCTTGGGTTAAAGCGTAATTTATAGCTATTGAGGCAGTAGCGAAGCCGTGTATTAACTGATTGGTTAAGGTGTTTTGAACTTTAAAGGTTGAGCCATCTTGTGATACCACAAAGTCAAAACCAGAACGGTCCATTTGTCCAGCCTCATTTATTGTATTATATACATTGATTACAAGGTAGGTGTTAAGTACAGTTGCAAGTAATACAATAATAAGGATTAAGCTGATTACTCGTCCGGATAGTGCTATTTTCATGGTTTTTCCAACAGGGGCTGATAAGGAAGATTGTTTATCATGTAAAGATTAATGTTAATTAAATTTATTGATGAGCCCTCTATTTTGGTAAGTTAAACTGGATATAATTAAGTTTCATTATGGCTATAATTGAATGAATACTAACTAAGATAGTTATTGTTTGTAAAAGTAAATTAAGCCTGAGTGGTGTGAATCTAACTGTAGAATGTGGTTACATGCGGCTGTAACTAGTCCTTATATAAGAAATTTAAAATTATAATAGTTAAAGCTATGTGATTCAAAATGTTTTGAAACTATTTTAATTTGACCGTAAAAGTCTAAAATGTAATTTGGTGGCTATGTGAAAATGATTATTTTTGTGCATCAACCGGAATATATTCCTTGGATAGGTTTCTTTGATAAACTTGCAAGATGCGACATTTTTGTCGTTTATGATGATGCACAATATGTTCATGGAGGTTTTCATAACCGCAATCGTATACGAATATGCGAGGGTTGGCGTTGGATAACAATTCCAATAGTGCATAATCATCCACAAATGATTAAGGATGTACAAATTTCTGGGAAGCAGTGGCGAAAAGAACACATTCAAATTATAAGGCAGTATTATGAAAAATCGCCCTATTTCAAAGCTTATTTTCCTATAATTGAAGAAGCTATAAGTTTCAATCATGACCTGTTAGTTGGTTTAAATTTGCATTTGCTCAAAAAAATTGCTGAGGCCTTAAATATAAAAGCTAAAATAATTCGTAGTTCCGAATTTCCGTATCATGGTCAAGATAAAAACGAGAAATTGATTTCTATGTGCAAATATTTAGGTGCTGACACTTACCTTGCAGGAAGCGGTAGTAGGCAGTACATTGATGAGCAAGCCTTCTTTAATTCAAACATTAAATTACACTGGCACAATTACTTGCATCCAACTTATAGACAGCAGTTTGAAGGATTTGAACCAAACATGTCTATTATTGACCTTATTTTTAGTTTTGGACCCCAAGCCAAAGAAATCATATTAAAAGGGGGACCCATTGAAAATGGCTGCCAAACCAGCTTAGTAACTGAAATAAGACAAATCACAATTGAGCAGCCCAATACACCTCTTACTTTGCCTGCTGCTTAAATTAGCGAACCTTTTTAAAATTTAATTGCCCCATAAAGCATATGAGCTTTAGATTTGCCCTTGCAGCTACGTTGAAAAGTAAACGTTTTTGGACATGGACCATTACAGGTATAATCATTTACTTAATTCCAGTAGCAATACGGTATGCAACAGGCAGCATAATTATACCCTTTCTTAACTGGCCCGGTTACTGGATTGACCATTTTATACCCGGCAATATGTCAGAAAAAATTTTAGTAAACATGTTCTTTCCAGGTGCTGCAGGAGCCATAACAGGTGAAATCTTTACAGGATACTACTTCAAACAACACTTAACCCCTAGAACCAAATATTTATCAAGATTTGCAGGCGCGATGCTTTTCGTTTCAGCATGGTCACTTTTCCAACTTTGGGGATACCAACTTTCAATTTACATGTCATTTTCACCAAGTAGCAACCTATTCGAGAGCTACTTTGTCTACCCAATAAACTATATAATAGCGGCATGCTCAATTTTCACTCCAACAATAATTTATTTCCTAAAAGATTTAATCCAAAAAATTGCAAAACATAAAACAATTAAAGTTTAATTATTTAGGTGTGGCCTAAAAAATGGGTTGGTAAACTAGTTAATTCACTTTCTGCACATCCATCTGCATTTTTAAAAATGTTAACTATGAACTTAGTTGTAAACTACCGCTAACAACATTTAAATAATTAACTACTTTCTAAAATTATGTTTAAATTTGGAGGAAATGAGAAACTGTTTGATAAAAAATTATTAAAACAAAAAAACATTTTCTTTATTAATTGCAACTATTTTGCTGACTTCTACCGCAACAATGCTAACCGCAAGCACACCAAGTCGTGAAGTGTATGCTATCTAGTTTAACTGTTGATAAGTTAAAAGTTATTTTGATCATTGACTTAATTATTGTAGGTGTGTTTAGTGGAGCATATTTTTATCTTCAGAGTGAGGGTATTATATCTGGTTCTGTTAAGCCTGCTACTTTTGTTTTTACAGATTTGGTAGTGAATCCCGTTGAGGCTTTTGCGGGTCAGCCTGTGCAAGTTTTGGTGAATGTGACCAATATAGGTGGTTTTGAGGGTGAAACAATAGTTGATTTGGAAGTTAATGGGGTTGTTGTTAATTCTGTTAGTGTGGTTCTTGCGGGTTTGAATACTTGTGAGATTATTGAATTTATTGTTGTTGAAACAAATACTGGTGTTTATACTGTAAAGGTTGGTGATTTGTCTACATCCTTTTTGTTAAATGAGGCCCCGCCTAACACAAGTAAAATAGTGCTCTCTAACATTAAAGCTAATCCTTATGAAGTTTGGCCGGGTGAATCTATAACTATTAGTGCAACAGCTAAAAACCCTTCTTCAAGTACAGATAGTTTAATGATGACCTTATTTGTTGATGATGTGTTAATTGAGACGAAACTTGTTGAGTTAGCCGCAGATGCTACTACACAAGTTGAGTTTGTCATCACTGCATCTTATGAAGGGTTGCATAAATTTAGTTTAAACACCCTTAGCAGCACATTTACGGTCGTACCTGAAGGTTACCATACTCTTATAGTTACTCGCGTAGGTGGCGGTTCTAAACCTTTACCTTTTACGCTTAACGGAGAGGCATATGAAGCTCGCTTCTTTTTAGAGCTTTTACCTGTAGGAGAATACACACTTTCAGTGTCCAACATTCTTGACGTTGGAACGGGCATACTACAATTTGCATCCTGGAATAGTGAGACCAAGAGTTCTACAGTAACCTTCATGCTTAAGGAACGTATGACTATGACTGCTACTTACGATCTACTTAGTGGGTATGCATCTTGTCCTTCGCTTTACATTTGGAATGGCACGGGTTACACCTACGTCACTGACGTATCTAACGCAGGTTGGCTAGGTTACACCGGCTACATTAACCCAAATGGAGAGATCATCTTTAGCGGTGGCAACCCCTATGACTACGTAAAACTTGACAAAAACATACTAACCGACAAAAATGGGTATTTTGACATTGTACTCTCTCAACAATGGGATGAACTCTTCTACATGGATTACGTTAGCTTGCTTGTTGTTGACCACCCTATTGGTACGGATGTTTACACTTCAATGACTAACTACCTCAACAAGGGCTATACGGGACAAATTTATACTACTGCCACAGGAGAATTTCTTGCGCCGGTAAGTGCTATAAATGAGAAAGGTGAAAACGTTTTAGACGCAATCCTTTGGAAGGATGGCAACTTTACTCCAGGTGTAAACGGCAATGATAGTCCCACATGGAATAATGTCATACAAAATCAGTTGACTCTTGATTTTGGGGATCTTTCAGGGATAGACCAAATTAAGTTGGTCGTAACTGCTAGTGTGGATTGGGGTCCAGCTGAGACGTATTATGAGTGGATAAGCAAGTTTGAGACGGCTGCATCTATGGATTTGATAACAGAGAACACTCCTATTGTGCCTAAGCCTACTCTTGAAATTTTAACAGCTGATGGGGTCTGGGTGGAGGCTCCTCAAGATCGCCAGATTCCTTTACCTAGTGACTATACTGCTCGAACCTTCGCCGTTGACTTAACCGGATTATTTCCCAACGATACAACAGAATACAAAGTGCGTTTCACTAATTTTTGGAATGTAACCTACAATTACATCGGCATAGACATAACACCCCAACAAGACATAACCATAATCTCGTTAAAACCAACATCTGCAAAACTAGACCAATTTTGGGATATTATTGACTCAGAATCCACCGGCGCGTTCACCCGTTATGGCGATGTAACAATGTTACTACAAGAGGCTGACGACATATACGTTATCGGACGGCAAGGTGACAGAGTAAACCTACAATTCTACATAGGAGACTTCCCTGAACCTGCAGAAGGAATGGAACGCGACTACTTCTTTGCTGTAGCCTGCTGGTTTAAAGACCCCCCTAACGCCTGGGGATATGGCTTTACTTTCACAGTTGACCCTATGCCATTCCTTAACATGACTGGATTTCCCTACACCGATAAAGAAAACTACCCCTACGACACAATACACCTAACATACCTAAGCGAATACAACACAAGAATAATCTCCTAAACCTCCATCCTTTTTCCGAAAAAGCCATTCTATTTACACTTTACGGGATTTTAGGCTGAGAATAAACGTGTTGCCCGTAAGAATTCTAATTGAGCATATCACTGTGAAGGTTAAAGTGTTTAAATTCCTAAATTCCCTGAAAATTAGACACTACCTGCAAAAAGTATACATTAATTCCCACTAAATTTTAACCATAATTGCAAAAAACAACCCATATTCTTCGTTTTTCCACATATCTCAATAATACTTAATTTAGGCACTATTTATAAAGAAGCGAGATTCTGTTCACACATAACAATGTTATAAAAAAACCGTTAATTACACACCTTTTTAAAATTGAGCATATTTTACCGAATTTAAAAGCTGTCAACACCAATTGCCGTTTACACCTGGAGTAAAGTTGCCATCCTAGTGCCTAAAAAATGCGGAATTTAGGAAATTATGGCCAATAAAAGTCTATTTTTAAAAATATTGACCATGAACTCAATTGTAAGCAAGCTACCGCTAACAACCTTTAAATAATCAAACTTTATGAAATTATGTTTAAATTTGGAGGAAATGAAAAACTGTTTAATAAAAAATTAGTAAAACAAAAAACATTTTCTTTATTAATTGCAGTTATTTTGCTGACTTCTACTGTTGCAATGCTGTCAATAAACACAACTAATGCACAAGATATGTCTGTACACGTACAAGCGTATCTCAGTGCTAGGCCTAACACGATTGGTATAGGGCAAGAACTTCTGATGAATTTTTGGGTCACACCTGCACCTGGCGCAAACAGACAATACCATGATTTCACGATAACGGTAACAGATCCAAACGGTAAATCAGAATCGTATAAGATGAATTCTTATGTTGCTGATGGTACTAATTGGTGTCCGTGGGTTTTTGAGCAAGTGGGTGACTGGAAAATAGATTTTTATTATCCAGGTGAATATTTTGCTCCTGGTAGATACTATGAGGGCGAGATAATTGATGCTACTACTGGTGGTACAGTTTATGCTGATGGCGCAACAATTAGCTCTTCGTCTGCAAGAACACTCACGATACATGTACAAAGCGAAACAGTACCTACATGGCCTGGATCACCTTTACCAACTGGTTATTGGACAAGGCCCGTCAATGAGGAAAACCGTGAATGGTGGCCAATCTTAGGTTCATATCCATGGTTCGGAAGTGACTTGGGTTTTGCAGCAGGTATAACTGATATGTGGAATGAGCTTTATCCTAACACAAATCCAACATATAATTCTGCATACGGCTTTATTCCCTGGGTTTCAGCACCAGAGACTTCCCATATCGTATGGAAACGAACATACCAAATGGGTGGCCTTATGGGCGGTGACTGGGGGCAGGCATCTAGCGTAGGTCCTTCAATTAGTGGTTGGGGTATGAGGCCAGACCTAATTGTGATGGGAAGAGCTTATCATACCGTTTCACGACCTAGCGCATCGAGTCCAAGTGGGCAAACATATTGGCAATGTTATGACATACGCACTGGTGACATAATCTGGGAAAGAGCCTTATTCCCTGGAGAAACAGCGCCTAACCTTATTGAATATGGAACTGATGCCCCTGGTGTGGTCGCGGCAACTCAGCTAAAACCAGCTGTGCCAACACTCTTATCAATAAGTAACGGATTTCTGCGAAGATATAGCAGTATAACTTTTCGTTAACTATATAACTAGCGGTGTGTATTTGTGTTGTGGTGTTTGTATTGCCTAATCCTGTGTCGAATG
>WRJX01000092.1 GCA_009778385.1 Candidatus Bathycorpusculum sp.
GGTGATACCGGCGACAATGGTGATACCGGCGACAATGGTGATACCGGCGACAATGGTGATACCGGCGACAATGGTGATACCGGCGACAAATCAGACAAGGGCTTTGTCATTAATAGGCGCAATGTCCTTCTGTTATTGCTGGTTATCATTTTGATAATTGTCGCAATAGCGATGCCCTTAGTGGTTATAAAAAGAAACAAATAATCACCTTTTCTTTTTTTTATAAAATTTTTTGTCCAACCGTTAACAATGGTTATGTGCCACATATTTTTTCCATAAGTCTATAACCCACGTGCGATTTGGGGAGTAAATGATTTTAGTTTTCTATTTGCTGTATTCTTGTGGTCTTTGCTAAACTTCAATCAGAAGTGTGTTTACCCATCAACTTTACCTCTTAAATGCAAGACTGCCTTTTTAGATGTGGTCTATAGGCATATTAATAGAGCTCACAAAAGCTGACGCTGCAAAACCGTCCAGTTCATCTTACAACAGATTACTAAACAGATGTTTTAGCCCATGCAAACTGCAGGGTATGAATGTAGACGTTGAATTCTTAGCCAAACCCCGCCTAAGACTTTCCCTATCGCTAACTCTCGAATCTGACCATAGCATCGACAAAAACATTGCACTCCACAACCAATCTATGCAATACTTCACTCTATCTCAACTAACCTTAAACAACACCACAATAAGCCTCATAACGCAAAATATACCTCTGAGTACTATAGCTCCCAGTAATCTTGCAAGAAACCTTTAACTTACAAATAATTTGCTCCAAATCAATTATTGGTCATAGAATATGGTCACCCCAGTAGGTAGACACAGGATCATACCTGACACAAACGATCCAATAGTACCCTCTGACGCAAACACAACAACTCGACACATAGCAAATTCCCTTTCTTTACAGGCATAATTGCAACTGTAGCCATAATCGGATTAATTGCAGTAATGGCAGTACTTAAAAACACTAAACAACTTTTTTTACTTGGCGTATTTATGTTGGAAAAAGGCGGATTTGTGTTTAGCTTTTGTCATAATTATCCACATATCCATGTTCATGTTTAAGAAAAAATAAGGGATAGTATGACCATAAAGCATTTTATAGGGTATGGTGAGATGGTGTTGTAGTGTTTCAATCATAAACCACACATGATACGTCCATAGATAAATAAAAAAATAGTTGTAGATACCATAAAAATGGAGTTTAGCTATGATGTTGATCCAAACAAAAAATTACGCCAAAATTTTACCTAAAATTGGTGTAGAACGAAGCAGGCTGCTTAGTGACATTAGACTAAAAGCTCTCTCTGATAGTGCGAGCCTCTCTGATTTTGTTACACAACTTGGAGACACTACTTATCAAGAGCAAATCAGTAAACTATCCACACCGCTTACCGCTCGAAAACTAGACCGTGCCTTCAACGAAAACCTTCTCAACACTTACCTTATGCTACTAAAAAACCTACCAAAAAACGTGAAACCCTTCTTTGAACTATACTTAAAACGCTTTGAGATTGAACACATAAAAATGCTCATCAAAGCAACCCTTGCCAAAATGACTCCAAAAGAAAAACTATCAAAAATATATCTACCTGTTGAAGACTATTTCAACAATCGCACAATCATCGAAGAAGCTGCTAACGCTTCAAACATGTCCTCAATAGTTCAAGCCTTCAAAAAAACCGAATATAATACAAGTTTGAGTACAGGTTTAAAAAAGTATGACGAGACTGGTTTAACTATACATTTTAACCTCTTACTCGACAAGCAATATTTTGATAAACTCTATAACATTTATGAAAAATTACCTAAAAAAGAAAAACCTCACGCAAAATTTTATGCAAGCATGGACGTTGACGGATTCCTACTGTTTACGGTTCTTCGCGGAAAAGCCTTAGCATACGATTCTGACTGGCTAAAAATCGCCCTACCAACTAATCATTTCAACATTAACAAACGCACCTTTGAATCTCTCCTATATGCAATAGACTATGATGTAGCCTTAAGAATCATCGAAACAACAAAATACAAAACCTATTTTGTACCTGCAGCTACTCCTGAAGAAACAATTTCTGCAGCTGAAAAAGCCTTCAAAAACGCAGTACTACAGTATGCCAAGTCTCGAGTACTTCTTGACGTCTTTAACATCGGCGCACCTCTATCATTTATTACTCTTAAAGAAACTGACATCCACAACTTGGTTGCCTTAACTTTGGGCGTAGATGCTTCACTAAAACCAGAAGAAATCCAAACCAAACTCTTAACTTACTAAAAAAGAAAATTTGTTTTGCCTAAAAGGCTTTTGTTTTATTGTTCTTTATCCGTTACTTCCTCTTCAAAAACTATGTCAGTGTAAACGTGTTTCTGTTTGAGAGGTGTAAATACTGTTCCAGTACCTGAATAGAATTTGCTAAACCACTCATAGAAATGCAGTCTTAAAGTGTGGATAAAAACTATTAAGCCTTCAAGTGCAAGCACAAATATATTTCCAAAAATGATCACGACACTACTTGCAATTATGGCTAATATTGATGCTGAGCCTATTAGGTCTGCAATGGTGTAGACTACAAGCATTAATGCCCAGTGTGCCATAAGTAATGCCAGAATTCTTGAGTAGGAAATTGTATTACCTAGTAGTCTAGTGAAGAAGTCTCCCCCTTCAAACAGTCTGTTTGAGAGGTGATCCATTTCTTCATGTTCACCTGAAGGGTTTGCAGGTTTTGCTATAGCTAAATATGCCGGTTTGCCTACAACTAGTAAGATAAATGGAATTATTGCTGCAAGTATTGGACCACTAAGCCAGGCAGCAAAATCTAACTGGTAATTGTAGATTATGAAAATGCCACCTATGAAAAATGCTATTTTAGGTATTGACGTTAATACTGCATCTGCTATTTTATGATTTACAATAAAGTTGCCCATTTCCACTACTAGGCCAACCATTATTTGTGCTATACCTACAAATAGACAAAAGATTAGAAACCCAAATATGTCTTCAAATGGGCTAAACCACAATGGTGTAAATATCTGCCGACCAAAAAAATCGCCAAATAATACACCTGTAATACAGGCAGCTATACCACAGGCTGCCATGATATAACACAAGTTTTTCATACCCTGATTCTTCTTTAACAGCTTACCTACCGTTAACCCACCTATCAACATCAGCAAGCCGTGTCCAAGATCACCAAACATTAACCCAAAAAGAATTGGAAACGTTATTGCCATAATCGGGGTAGGATCTATTTCATTGTATTTTGGTAACCCGTAAAGCTTTGTTAATTCCTCAAAAGGCCTAACAAACCTGTTATTAGATATTCTTGTAGGCGGCATTACCTGAGTATGCGCTTCATGATCCTGCTGCCCACCTGTAACTGCTGAGGTTTCCTCATTTTTAACTATGATAATTTTCCCATTGAGCCTTTTGTCTAGTGTATCGCTAAGTTCATTAAACTTGTTTTGTGGGGTAAATCCTTCAATGGTTGTAAATAGCCCCGACTGCAAAACTTTCGTTTTTGTGCTCAATAGAAGTAAAATGTTTTCTGCTGTTTCTTTCCAAACAGCAAAATGTTCTCTGTTGTCCTTACCTATTTTGTTTAGTTTATCTGTTAGTTCTTTTTCTTTTTCAGCATTGACTTTTAACTGGTTATCTACTTCTTTTATGGCCATAGCTGTATTGTCAGGCAAATCTTTTGGTGCTTGAAAAATTTCTGCATGATACATTTTTAAAAGTTTAACAACGCTATCATAATGCTTGTTAGGCGTTGCTACAAAAATAAAATTCGTGTCTTTCCCAAATTTGCGCTGGCTAAAATAAACTGGACTACTATTTGTGAGGGCTGCTTGTAGTTCTTCTATATACCTCACAGGTATACTTGCAAAAATGGCTTGAATTAAGTTTAACTCTTTTACGGTTGCAAAGTCTGCATTCATTGCCTCCATGTTTACTAGCATGTCTTTAATGTGATTAAGCTGCTCCTTTTCTTTGCTCAAATTGCTTAATGACACTTTTACTTCCTTAGTTTCATTAACTACTGAGGATATTTTTTGAATAGTTGATTCTGATAGGGTATGCCAATTATTTGTGATTACAACAGTTTTTTTTGGCTGTTCATCTTTGAATAAGTCTAAAAAATTTCCCTTTTCATTAGCAAACTGTATAATCAAAGAATCAATATTATTGATGGCTTCTTTGAGCTTTTGAATGCTGCTTTTATACTCAGAAAGATCCATATTGTCTTCTTGAACTTCTTTAATATGGAACTCGCCAAAGTCACTTAGCACTTCTAATATTGTTTCAACATCTTTTTTTATGCAGATAATTGATGTTGAGGTCATCCTTTCAGGTAGCAACATTTTTAGGACAAATTTTTTAAATAATTGTACATCAAGGATTTAAACATTTTAATACTTCAACACCTTTTACGCTGATAATCTATGTTGAAGTCATCCTTTCAGGTAGCAACATTTTTATGGCAACTTTTTTAGGTAGTTTAAACTTAAAATTCAAACAAGCATCTGGAGACTAGTATAGGATGATTGGATACGTAATCGGGGATAGTGACATGCTTACTGGGTTTCGTTTAGTGGGTGTTGAAGGAATCGAAGTATCTTCACTTGATGAAACACAAAAAGCACTAAACGATGCACTAAACCGCACAGACATAGCTGTCCTTATAGTTAGTGACGTATTCTCAAGCGAGCCTTCTATTCGCGAAAAAATTGACAAAACACGCTTGGAGCACACAACCCCCCTAATTGTCGAAATGCCTCCAAGCAGGGGTCAATCAAACAGGCCTGACTTATCCAGTATCATCAGTAAAATACTTCATGTCACAGTAAGGTGAATAACTGTTGGATGTCAAAAATGGTGTTTCAACAATAGCAGACGAAGTAATTGGAGACGCTAAAAAAGAAGAAAAAACTGTAATCTCAAAAGCCGAAAATAACGCCAAAGAAACTCTAGAGAAAGCTAAAGCGCAAGCAGACCAAATTCACCAAGAAATACTTAACCAAGCAAATGTGAAAGCAGCATCTGAAAAACGAAAAATCGCGTCCGTAACTGAAGTGGACATACGTAACAATTTACTTCAAGCCAAAGAAAATTTAGTTGATATCGCCTTCGAAAAAGCCCTTGTTAACCTCAAAGACTTTGTTGAAAGCGAGGAATACCATGATTATTTTCTTAAACTTATAGAATATGCAGCCAAAAAAATCGGCCAAAAAAATCTAATTCTCCAAGTAAACGCTAAAGATCATGAATGGATAACACAAAATACGCTGAAACATTTATCTGCTAAGTTACAGCTCGACCTGCAGCTATCTGAAAAAATTGAACCTTATATTGGGGGATGTAAAATCCACACTGTTGATGACAAAATAATCTTTGACGCAACATTAAACAGCAAGTTGCAGGAACTTAAACCCCTTTTACGTGTTGAAGTAGCAAAAAACCTCTTTGAGGCGCTTTAAATTATGCCCGGTAAAGTATCTAGAGTTGCAGGACCCGTAGTAGAAGCCATAGACATGTTCGAAGTAGTTATGCACGAAATTGTACAAGTAGGCCAAGCCGAATTGATTGGTGAAATCATCCGTTTAGACGGCGGCAAAGCCACAATACAAGTATATCAAAACACTACAGGACTAAAACTAAACGAACCGGTTTTAGGCACAGGGGCACCTCTATCAGTAGAACTTGGCCCCGGCTTACTAGGCAACGTTTTTGACGGCATTGCACGGCCACTTGAAACCCTTAAAGAATTAACCGGCGCATTCATCATGCCCACCCATGGAATAACTTCTATATCAAGAGAGAAAACATGGGCATTCACACCCAAAGTAACAATCGGTGACACAATTTCAACAGGTGATATTGTTGGCGTAGTCCAAGAAACAGACCTTATTGAACACCGAATCCTTGTTCCACATAACCTTTCAGGCAAAGTCACAAAAATTGCACCGAAAGGCGACTACACTATAACTGAACCCATCATTACCATAGAATCCGATGACAAAAAGACAGAGCTTCAAATGCTCCAAAAATGGCCCGTAAGAATACCCCGTCCACACAGCAAACGACTATCTGCATTTAAACCATTAATTACAGGTCAACGTGTCATCGACACATTCTTCCCCTTAGCTAAAGGCGGCAGCGCAGCTATTCCCGGCCCCTTTGGCGCAGGCAAAACTGTAACTCAACAACAACTTGCCAAATGGTCAGACGCAAACATCATAATATACGTCGGCTGTGGCGAACGCGGAAACGAAATGGTCGATGTGCTAGACAGCTTTCCAAAACTAACTGACCCAACAACAGGTCACCCACTTATGGAACGCACCATACTTATTGCTAACACAAGTAACATGCCCGTTAGCGCACGTGAAGCTAGTATTTACACAGGAATCACACTTGCAGAATACTATCGAGACATGGGTTATGCAGTTGCTTTAATGGCTGATTCAACAAGCCGATGGGCAGAAGCACTCCGAGAACTTTCCGGCAGACTTGAAGAAATGCCAGCCGAAGAAGGCTTCCCAAGTTATCTACCCTCACGACTAGCAGAATTCTATGAACGCACTGGTGTCGTCGAAACGTTAGGCTCTGATAAACGCATCGGCTCAATATGTGCAGTCGGCGCCGTTTCCCCACCAGGCGGTGACTTCTCTGAACCCGTAACACAACACACTAAACGGTTCACCCGCGTTTTCTGGGCATTAGATGCAGAATTAGCTAATGCAAGACATTATCCATCCATTAACTGGATGAACAGCTACAGTGGCTACATCGATGAACTCGCAGAATGGTGGCATCAAACTGTTGACAAAGACTGGTCTAACTACCGCGATGAGGCCATGCGCATTTTGCAAGCAGAAGACGAACTTAAAAACATCGTCAAACTTGTCGGTCCAGAAGCTTTACCTGACAAGCAACGATTAATCCTAGAAACAGCACGGATCATCCGTATTGCTATACTGCAACAAAACGCATTAGACGATATCGATACTTACTGCTCACCCCAAAAACAATTCAAAATGCTAAAAATAGTAATGGACTTCCATCACTTAGCTGACAACATTATAAGCAAAGGTCTGCCAATCTCAAAAATAACTTCACTACCCGTAACCGAAGAAATACTACGTATCAAAACCAGTATACCAAACGACAAATTATACATGCTTGACGATTTAGCAAAAAGAATGCATGAACGCTTCGAAATATTAGAAACAAACATGAGATGATTATAGATGGCATCAGGATTAGAGTACAAAGGCGTAGCTTCAATTTCAGGCCCAATAATAATCATAGAAAACGTACAAAACGTAGGCTATGATGAACTGGTATATATTAAAACTCAAACCGGAGAAACCAGACTAGGTAGAGTCATTCAAATTATGCAAAAAGCCGTAGCAGTTCAAGTATTTGAAGGAACAAGTGGCCTATCTACCACAGAAACCCGCACCCGTTTCTTAGGTCACCCATTAGAAGTTCCGGTATCAACTGAAATGCTTGGCCGAATTATGAACAGCTTTGGTGAGCCAATCGACGGATATCCACATTTTTTCACAGAAGAAAAACGAGACATCAACGGTTACCCATTAAACCCTGTAGCCCGCGAGTACCCACGAGAATTCATACAAACCGGAATATCTAGCATTGACTGCTTAAGCAGCCTTGTCAGAGGACAAAAACTCCCCGTTTTTAGTGGCCCAGGCTTATCACACAATGAACTCGCAGCACAAATAGTAAGACAAGCCCAAATTCGAACAGGAGAAAACTTTAACATCATATTTATTGCCATGGGCCTAAAAAATGATGATGCCGCCTTCTTTAAGAAAAGCTTTGAAGAAACTGGAGCAATTAAAAATGTGGCAATGTTTCTCAACTTAGCTGACGATCCCCCAGTTGAACGCATTCTCACACCAAGAGTAGGCCTAACATTAGCTGAATACCTAGCATATGAACAAGACCGACATGTACTAGTTGTCATGACTGATATAACTAACTACTGTGAAGCCCTACGTGAACTCAGCGCCTCACTAGAAGAAGTACCTAGCAGAAAAGGCTACCCCGGCTATATGTACAGTGACCTTGCAAGCCTCTATGAACGTGCCGGCAGAATTCACGGCAAGAAAGGATCAATCACACAAATGCCCATCTTGACAATGCCTAACGACGATATTACCCATCCAATCCCAGATTTAACAGGTTACATCACTGAAGGACAAATAGTACTTTCACGTGCATTAGAAAAACAGAGTATTTATCCACCAATTTACATTACAACAAGTCTATCAAGATTAATGAAAGACGGCATCGGTAAAGACAGCACCCGAGAAGACCACGCTAGCGTTGCAAGTCAATTGTATGCAGCATATGCACAATATAACTCTGTAAAATCGCTGGTTACAATAATTGGCGAAGAAGGCTTAGGTAGCAGAGACAAAGACTACCTACGTTTCGGCGAATACTTTGAAAAACATTTGGTCAATCAAGGCAACACTGAGAACCGATCAATTGAAGAAACTCTACAAATTGCTTGGAACGCACTTTCACTTCTACCTACTGACGAATTAACCTCTATTAAACCTGAATACATCCAAAAATACTACAAAAAACATCTCTGAGGTAAATAAATTCCATGGCAATGGAAAATATTAGCCCAACAAGAATTAGCCTAATTCAAACAAAAAAAACCTTAAAACTAGCAGAGACAGGACGTGAAGTTCTCGAACATAAACGTGATATTTTACTGCGTGAATTAAGAAACAGTATCTATGAAGCTGAACAAATACGCAAAGAGCTAACAGAGGCCCTAACTGTTGCCTACCAAAATCTTAGAGACGCAAACATTGCCAAAGGCTCCGAAACCATCTTTAATACTGCGCTAGTTTCTCCCTTTAAAGCTAATTACCTAGTAGATGCCAGAAGCATAATGGGCGTCACTGTTCCACTTATCAAATTTCAAAGCGAAAAAAACGTAAAACCTGACTATGGGTTTGCAAACACAAGTGCAAACCTAGACAAAGCCTTTAAAAAATTCTATGACGTACTTAGCTTAGTTGACAAGTTAGCAACAGCCGAAGGCACCACCTTCCAGCTTGCAAACAACATCAACAAAACACAACGCAGAGTTAACGCCCTAAAACACGTTCTCATCCCCAAATACCGTGATGCAGTAAAGTGGATCGAACTTGTTTTAGAAGAAAAAGAACGCGAAGAATTCATACGAACAAAACGAATTAAAAACATGCTCAAGGTCAGACAATAAATGCAAGAAACCAAAAAACTGTTTAGCTCAGAAACAATCAAACTAATTTTAGTTCCAACAGATGGATCCGGACACAGTGCACGTGCAGCCGAATACGCAATGAGCATAGCCAAAGCACACGACGCAAAAATTTTAGCCGCTTTTGTCATTGATACTATAGTAATTGATCAACTATCAAGAGTATCCCCACATGTCGAAGAAGACCTAAAAAAAAGTGGACAAAATTACGCTAACTATATCGTTAACTTAGCAGAAAAACAAGGTGTAACTGTTGAATCTATAATTACAAAAGGTCAGCCATTTGAACAAATCTTGCATCTGGCTAAAAGCAAAAACGTAGACTTAATAGTTATGGGTACAACTGGACGCAGAAGCACCGATCGCATTCTCATAGGCAGCGTCACACAACGTGTCATAGAATATTCTCCATGCCCCGTCCTAGTACTAAGATAATAATCAAGCCTTCAAAAATAACGTACATATCTAAAACCATAGCTTCATCTATATATGTATCATTAATTTTACACAAACTTAACGCACGCTGATAAGCCTGCATTTCATTAAAACGTTTATTTTGCTCACTATTAATGCTTCAATTACATCATTAAAATAAAAAGGTTAATAGCTGACCTTGTGGTGAGAAAAAACTTCATCGGAGTTGAATTCAAGCTTGAATCGCAAACTATTATTGTTTGTGCTATTGCCTTTGGTACTTTTACCCATAATGGGTATAGCAAGCGCATTAACAGTCGATCCAATTCAAAACTTAATCACAGTTCAAGACACCACCACAACAACTGGCACTGTAAACTATGACAGAATCGCAATCGCATTTGCTGCCGCCTTAGCTATTGGTATACCCGCAACAGCCGCTGGTATAGCAATCTCCTCTGCAGGTACAGCTGCAATAAGCGCACTAGCCGAAAAACCAGACACTTTCTTCAAAAGCTTTCTGGTTGTTGCACTGGCAGAAGCACTGGCAATTTACGGTTTGATTATGGGCATTTTGCTCTGGCTCAAATTGTAAACAAACAGTTAAAATCCCCAAAAACACTGGTTACACAACTAGTGATTTCTCTTTTTTACTCAACCTAACTCAAACAACTTCACATTTCTGCTTCAGCAAAAATTTATTGTTAATGATGACCACGGATTTTATGGCTATTCCATGGCGTACTTTATGTTACGTGTTTGTAACTGTGATTGTGGTTATTTTACTGTTTTAAGCGGTTGCTGTTTTCAGGGTTGTATTGCTGGTTTATATTTTAGCTTTTTCTGTTTACATGAACATGGTTAAAAAAGGGTTGATACCTAAAACCTCTGTGAAGTTCCTGTTGGCAACAAATAATTAAAATAATTTAGGCTTTATTGCCTGCGGTTTTTCTGGCTGGTTTGGCTCTAACAGGTTTAGTTGTTTGTTGGGTCCTTGGTTTAAGCTGAGTTTTTTCAGGGTTTTTTATGTTCCAGTCTGGGTAGTCTCCGTGCTCTTTTTTGTATATGTTGAGCAGTTCTTGTTGGGCGGCTTTTGGGTTCTCACTTGGTAGCCAGCTTATTGCTGTTCTTTCTAGAAAGCCTTCTTCTAAGAGTTTTGAATTGATTTTTTTGTTTGTTTTGTTGCCGTAGCCCGCTAAGTAGCCTCCGAGGATTTTTTTAGTAGGGTTTTTAGTTTTGCCAATGTACATGATGCCTGATGTTGTTTTGTCTGCTAAAACTATGACGCATTCTTTGCGTGGGATACTTTGAAATGAGATTTCTGTTAAAGGTGCAAATTCTGTAAAGTTTTTTTCTTTAAGAGTTAAAGAATTCATAGGCTTACTAAATTTGTCTTGTATTTAAATTTTTTCTATATGCACTATTAAGGTATATATAGTCTATTTTCATAGAATTTAATGGCTACATTAGCTGTTAACTGTACTCTCGGGTAAGTTTGTCATGAATAAAAAAGTTCCTCTATTCAAATATGAAACTTTCACTGTCTATAAATCAAAAAAAAAAATTACTGTAGACCTGCTCAAGAAACATAACCACTGAGAGCCTGCAAGTTTTCGGTTTTAATGTTTCTACTGAGGCAAAAGTGTGCAGTTAATGCTGAGTATTTATGAGGATACAAACCTTTGTTAGACACAACTGATGTAGAGTCATCCTTGAGTTTGGCGATTTCCAAAAACGTTAATCCAGATTTTTTTATAAATCGTGAGTTAAGCTGGATACGTTTTAACGTTCGTGTGCTTGAAGAGGCACGGGATTATAGACACCCGTTATTGGAACGGATAAAGTTTCTTGCAATTTGTGGCAGTAATTTAGACGAATTTTTTATGACGCGAATTCCAAGACTCTTAAAACAAGTCAATAATGGGTCAAATGAGTTGTCTGCCGATGGATTAACCGCTATTGAACAAATTCAAGTTTCACGAGAAGAAATACTTCCACTTATCCAGCGCCATGCTGATTGCTGGCATGGCGAGTTAGTTCCAGCGTTAGCAAAAGCGGGTATTTACATCAAACGATTTGATGAATTATCTACTCAGGATAAAGCTGCTTTGCGAACGTTTTTTCAAAATAATATTTTACCAAACATCGCTACTCCTCTAAAAGGTTGTGACATTGACACTCTTGAGAATTTACACCTTTACCTCTTAGTTGTGGATGTTTTTAAAAAAGATGACTTTTACATTTTTGATGTTCCTACTGAAAAATTTGGTCGATTCATTGAAATTCCAGATAATTTTGTAAGTAAAACAGAGAAACCTGTGTGTCAATATGTTTTTCTAGAGGAATTGATTGCAGATAATTTGGATCTTATTTTCTCAAATCATCAATCTTTGGGTGTGTATCCTTTTCGTTTAACCCGTAACTTTGAGATTGATATTCTGATGGATGAAACTTCAGATTTTATTAATTCAGTAAAGAATAGTTTGTCCAAAAGGCAATTGGGTTTTCCAAGTCGGCTTGAATTTGACAAAAAAACTCCTCCAGCTGTACGAAATGAACTTGCTTTGTCATTAAAACTACCTAATTACTTGATTTATGAAACTGACGGACCTCTAGGGTATGTTGATTTTTGGCAGTTGCTAAAAATAAACCGGCCTGATCTTAAAGATGCCTCATTTATACCATACGTTCCACCATTGCTTTCAAATAGAAAACATATTTTCAAAAACATTGCTAAACAGGATATTGTTCTTTATCACCCTTATGATAGCTTTGAGGTAATAATTGACTTACTTACGGAAGCAGCGGTTGATGTCAATGTTTTGGAAATTTATGTAACAATGTATCGTATGGATACAAAGTCACCTGTTGTTGACGCCTTAATAGAAGCTGCAAAGAATGGCAAAAAAGTGATAGCTGTAATTGAGTTGAAAGCCAAATTTGATGAAGAAAACAATATTTTATTAGCTTCAAAACTTAAAGCAGCAGGCGTAGAAATCGTTTACAATTTTCCAAAAATCAAAGTACATGCTAAACTATGCCTAATAGTTAGGCGTGAAAATAACCGTCTTGCTCGATATTCTCATATTGGCTCAGGCAACTACAATGCGGTTACTGCTAAAATTTATGGCGACATAGGATATTTAACAGCTCGCCAAGACGTTGGTTTAGAGCTTGAGGATTTATTTAACATATTGGAGAATGGCTTGCAAGATAAAGAATTCAAATTCAAATACTTACTTGTAGCACCAACAACCTTAAAGCATGAAATTCTAAAAAGAATAGCTAGGGAAATAGCTTTTCACCAAAAAACAGGTAAGGGCTATCTTGCTTTTAAGCTAAATAATTTGGAAGAAACTGACGTTATCCAAGCACTTTACCAGGCCTCTATGGTAGGCGTTAAAATCGACTTGAACGTCCGCGGTTTATGCTGCTTAAAGCCCGGCTTGAAAGGTGTTAGTGAAAACATTTCAGTTATCTCTATTGTTGGCCGCTTTCTTGAGCATGCCAGAATCTTTTATTTCCAAGCCGGCGATGAAAGTGACGTCTTAATTGGCAGCTCTGACTTAATGTTTAGAAACCTCAATGAACGTATTGAGGTACTCTTTAGCGTGCCAGACCCAAAAGTACGACAGGTAATTCTTGAAGACATGCTTAAAATTCACCTTAAAGATAACGTTAAAGCTAGACGACTCCTTTCTGATGGAACATACCAAATGGTTACACCTAAAAAAGACGAAGAAGTCGTAAATTCCCAGCTCTGGCTTATACAAAACAGGGGTATCTGGCATGAGCATAACATCTAAAAACCATACACTTAACTATGATGAAAGTTATTGCCAGTTTGGCTGTAATACGTTAAGCACACTTTTGAAGAATTTCGAAACTCAAATAGATGGAGTTATAGAAAATAAAGACATTGAATATGTCCACAAAATGCGAGTTAACTCACGAAAAATAAGAACTGTCCTGCTTCTTTTTCAATCATGTTACCCAAAGAAGAAATACAAACGCTGGCTTAAAGAAATCAAAGCTATCACAAAACTGCTCCGCGAAGCACGTGATCTTGACGTTCAAATTACCTTTATACAAAAATATATCCAAGAATCACCAACCGAACGCCACTACTTGACGCCTCTGCTAAAAGACCACAGAGACCAACGAAACGTTCTCCAAAAAACCGTAACTGAAGGTTTAGAGAAACTACAACACACTGGTGTATTAAAGGAACTTTCTGACTTTCTAAAACAGATTAACTATGAATCATCAAGGGACTCTTTTGACTCTTTATCTGTTATAGAAAAAGCCAGCCAAAACATAACTAGCAGGCTTAAAACTTTTTTAGCTCTATCTAAATACGTTCACCAAGAATCCGCATCACTTAAACATCATGAAATGCGAATAGACGCTAAACATCTTCGCTACACAATGGAAACATTTGCCCCCCTATACAAAAACGAATTAACCCAAGAAATCCAGTTGATGAAAAACTTTCAGGACCTGCTTGGCGAAATACATGACTGCGACATATGGCTAATAACTATCTCACATTTCACTACTAACCAACCAGAAAATGATAACCAGCAAAAACCTCTCAAAAAAGACCTACAAACCGACGAATTCAAAAAAGCAGCCACAGCTTTTTTAGCGTACATAACTGAGCACAGAAAACGTAATTACAACAACTTTATTCAACAATGGGATAAAGCTATGAAACAAAACTTTTTTGATAACCTAAAAAAAACTGTTAATACTGAGACAAACCTTGAAGAAAAACAATTTGATTCAAATTTACTTTTAAAAAACAACATAAAAATCGCCGTTTTAGCAGATATTCACGCTAACATACATGCATTAGAAATAGTAATTCAAGATGCCGAAAAAAGAGGTGCACAATTATTTTTAAACGCCGGCGACTCAATTGGGTATGGTGCTTTCCCAAACGAGGTACTTCACTTAATTTATGAAAAAAATATGCTTAATGTTTGTGGAAATTTTGACGCTGAAACATTAAAAAATTCACACAAACACAATAGTAATAATAGTAATACCAAAAAAGTTGCCCTATCCTACACTAAAAAAGAATTAACAAAATCTTGTAAAATTTATCTCAATTCTTTTGCTGCCCAAATCGAATTGGAACTTGCCAACAAAAAAGTGTTTATGACCCATGCAAGCCCGTTATCCCCTACAGAACACCTTACCCCTGATACTCCTGAACGACATTTAAAAAAGGTCGTTGCTCACACGGATGCTGACATAATAATCGTGGGGCATTCTCATGAACAATTTCATAAACAATTAGATGACGTTTCCATTATCAATCCTGGAAGCGTTGGACGCCCCGGTGATGGTAACCCCCAAGCTGCTTATGTAATGTTAAGCTTAAACCCCTTAAAGATAGACCTGATTAGATTAAAATATCCTGTTGAAGCAGCTGCTGAAGCTTTAAGAAAGAAAGGACTACCTGAAAGTTTTGCACAAATGCTGCTCAACGGAATGCCCCTAAATACAATAGTTAGCAAAGATAAAACAAAAAAACAAGACCCCCACAGAAACTGGCCTGAAATAATCAAAACCGCTCAAGACTTAACCGAAACTTGCCTACAAGATAAAGCACACCTTAAACAAGTACAAATCATCGCTTTAGACTTGTTTGATAACCTGCAAAGCCTTCATCACTTAGACAACTATGAAAGGAACCTTTTAGAATGCGCCGCTTTACTACATGATTTAGGCTTATCACAAGGTATAAAAGGGCATAACAAAACCTCAATGACCCTGATTTTAAACGAGTCTTCACTACCTTTAACATCTGAGGAACGACGAATTATTGCAAGTATTGCTCGCTACCACAGAAAAGGCCTCCCAAAACAGAACCACTACAACTTAACATCCCTAAACAGTAAAACAATTAACATAATCTGTGCTTTATCAGGGATTCTTCGAATCGCCGATGCTTTTGATTACCTCCATAACGCTGACTTTAAACTCTTAGCTATCAAAATCGTCCCCAAAAAAATTGTGTTTGAATGTTTTTCTACATCGAATACTTCTTTAATAGAGCAGGCATTTAATAAAAAGAAAAACTTATTTGAGATTTTCTTCAAAAAGAAGGCTATGCTAATATGGAACAAACAGTAGCACCTTTGGGACACGTAATAGGCTTTATTGATATTGGAACTAATGCGATTAGGCTACTTGTTGTAAGAATAAACCCTAACTTTTCATACACTATAATCAGCCAAGAAAAAGAAGTTATACGACTTGGCGAAAACGAATTCAATGATAACTTACTTAAACCCGAAGCCATGAACCGCGCCATATTTGTCTGCGGAAAATTCACTAGTCTAGCTAAGACTTATGGTGCAACAAAAATGTTTGCAGTAGGCACCTCTGCTATTAGGGAAGCTGAAAACAAAACAGTGTTCTTACAGAGACTTTTTGATGAAACTGGCCTAACCGTTCAGGTAATCTCTGGGGAAGAAGAGGCTCGCTTAGTTTACAGGGGTGTTTTAAGCGGTATAGATATTGGCAAAGAAAAAGCACTATTTGTCGATTTAGGTGGTGGCAGTACAGATATTGCCATAGGTGACCAGCATCAATTGTACTACACTTTTAGCATTAAAGTTGGTGCAATAAGACTTACAACACAATTTATCGGTGAAAACTGGACCAAACCCATTCCTGATAGTGTTTACAAGAAAATGAAGGATCATGTACACCAAAACTTGCACCCAGTAAACGCGATTGTTAAAGAATGTGGATCACATCTCGCATGGGGCTCTTCAGGCACCATCATAAACCTTGCTGAAATAGCCGGGAAACTGTTTAAGAAAAACAGCAGTGGACTTGTACTTAGCAAGAAAAATCTTAAACGATTAGCTTCCAGATTGTGTTCTTTACCTCTTGAAGAACGACGAAAACTTCCAGGAATTAACCCATACCGAGCAGACATAATTGTTGCCGGAGCAGCCATTATGGATGCATTAATGGAAGATTTTGGTTTAGAGGAAATTTGTGTTAGCCACAAAGAGCTTCGTGACGGTATGCTTGTGGATTATCTCTCAAACTTTGAGGGCTATAGAGAACTACAAAAAACTCCCTTACATACCCGAAGCATCCTACATTTAGGCAGATCTTTTAACTTCGATGAGAAACACTCTAAAACAGTTTCAACTTTAGCCCTACAATTGTTTGATAGTGCAAAACAACTTGGATTACATTACTTATCAGACAAATACCGAGAACTATTAGCATACGCTGCTACACTGCATGACATTGGAGACATAATCTCTTTTAACAATCACCACTTACATTCCCATTATATAATTAGCAACGCAGAACTTTACGGCTTTGAACCTCAAGAAATCACCATAATCGCTAATGTAGCCCGCTTCCACCGCAAAAAAATACCCACTAACAAAACACTAAAAAAAATCAACCTAACCGAAGAAGCAAAATACGCAGTAATGGTTCTTTCAATGTTCCTTAGACTAGCAGAGAAACTAGACCGTAGCCACACAGGGTTAATATATAAAGCAGAGTTCATCCGCAACGAAGAAGGCGTTGCTACACTTTCCTTTAACTCTAAAACAGACTGCAGCCTAGAAAAATGGAGCATAATACAGAACAGACGCGCATTTTTCGAAACATTCCAAAAACAATTAGACGTAATCTGCATAGTAGACCCATAAACCTTCTTCCATTTTTACTTCTGTTGTAGCAATAGTAATGTTAATAATTATAGTACATACTAAATATTTACAAATGGTGAATGGGAACTAAGCTTATTTTCCACTATACCAGTATGATAAGGTAAGGGCCTATGCGGAGAAAGTTGTTTGCTGTAATTGTGGTGGTGTTGTTATTGGTTGGGTCGGTGGTAGTTACAAGCTATGTTGTGCTTAGTCAAGAGGTACAAAAGCCGTTCTTTGTGGGAGTTACGCATTGGGGTTATTCTGTTCAAGAGGCAAAAGACCGCATTGACCAAGTGAAAGATTACACAAACCTTTTCATTACGCAAGGTGGCGAGATTTTTTGGGGAAATATTGAGGCCATGGATGAAATTGGGGAGTATGCAATTGCTTCAAATTTAACTTATGCCGTTGCTGTTAGTGCAACTATTGCAGCTCCACGTTTGGTTGATTGGGCTGTTGAAGCAAAAGAACGCTGGGGTGAACAGTTCCTTGGAATATATTTCAATGATGAACCTGGAGGGCACATGCTTGACGGACAGGCTATTTTAGAAATGACATATCAACCAGCAATAAATTCTATGGGTATTTCCATCCAAAAAATGCCAGGCGGAATAATCATGACTCAGAGTGATAATGGGAGAACTTACTATAAGCCTAGTGGTGAAATCAACACTCAGCCTGCTTTTTCGCCGATTGATGTAACTTATTATACCAATGGAACAATAACAGCAAACGTATTTAATTCCGATTATGAGCGATCTGATTTTTACACGTCAGAGAACATTACAAAATGTCCTTATCCAATACCGCTCTATGAGGAGGTTTTAGCGCAAAATCCTATACAAAATTATGATGATGCAGCTAATGCATATGTAAATATGAACAGAGAATTACTTGAAAGCACATGTAAAACGCTGTTAAGTGAGAATTCAGCTGTGGTTTTTACGGCTGATTATGGTCTTTACTGGTGGGATTACCAGAGCGGTTATGACTTGGTGCTTGCTGAGTTAGGTTGGAATAATTCCATCACTCAAGAACTCGGTTTAGTGCGAGGGGCTGCAAATCTTCAAAATAAACAATGGGGTACCATACTCACTTGGAAATACGATCAAGCCCCATATCTCCCTGATGGGGAGGAAATGTTTGAGCAAATGAAAACCTCCTATGAAGCTGGAGCTGATTACGTGGTAATTTTTAACTACTCCGAAGATCCACGTAATCCCAACACTTTACAAGGAGAACACTTCCAAGCTTTAGAGCGTTTCTGGAATGATGTGGTTCAAAATCCCAAAATAAAGCACGGTGGTATTAAAGCTGAAGCTGTGCTAGTTTTACCGCAAAACTATGGTTGGGGCATGCGACACTCAAATGATAACATATGGGGTATATGGCAACCCGATAACACTTTACAACAAATATGGACCCAACTACAAAACAAAATAGACCAATATGGATTAAAGCTTGACATAGTTTTTGAAGACCCAAGCCACTCCACTACATGGAAATATTCCAATATCTACTGCTGGAACCAAAAATAGCAAAACCTCAAAAATTGAGGCATCAAATATGTCTGTAGTAGATTTTGATAGAATTTTGGTTGTTTGAGCCTTTATTTTTTTGTTTGCTTTCATTAGGTTTGTTTGTGGCGTATCTTGTCAATTGTGGTTTTGATGTAGGTTTTTCCTGTGTCAGTGAGTTTGTAGCAGTCGTTGTTTTCTATTAGGTAGTCTGCTTTAAGTAAAGGTGATATGAGCTCAGAAAAGCTTGTTTCAAAATTTACGTCTTTGTTGGCCGTAAGCTCTGTGAACACTGGATGCATGTAGCTGGGTCGAAAAGTTTTCTCTAGCGAAGCTACAATCTCCTTTTTAGTGCTTAGCTTCTCTTTGTGTATAGCATACATTATCCAATGCTGGAAGTTATTAGTACGCCGTTGAGCCATCTGTTTTTCGAAGGGAAGCTCAAATTTAGAGAAGTCAAGCGTGTGCCCCTGCAAAGTTCGTCTAGTTTCTCGAAGCAGTCCCACTCCGTCAATACAAATGCGGCCTGCTATGATGATTCCAACGACTGCGTCTACCCAGTATATGCCAAAAATGGCGCAAACTGCGTCGATTATGACTACCGCAGCAGAGTAAACGGCATTTTTAGAGTCAATGGATAGTGAGATTAATGCGAGACTTTTGCTTCTTTTACCTACAAATCGCTGGTAATTAGAGAGCGTAAACATAACAAGCATAGCTATGAGTTCAACTGCTATAACGACATAGGGCATGGTCATAGGTTGGAAGGTGTCTGCTAAAATATTTATGATAGAAGAAATAGAGTGGTATAACAGGATTCCAGCGGTGAGGAACAGTAAACCGATGATGGTAATGGTGCCTATGACTTCTTTTTTTGAATTTTATGCCTGCCCAAACTATCACTGAGGCTGCCGTGTCAACTATTGTGTCTGCGCCGTCTGCAATTAACCCAACACTGCCGCTAATTAGACCAGCGGCCATTTTGAGAACGGACATAGCAGCATAACGTATGGTGGTGTTTTTTGCAGCGGCAGGTGGACTAAGGATATGAGTTTCGATTCTATGAGTACCATCATCAAGTGTTTTAATGATTTGCTCTACCCTCTACTTGACCCATATCAGTTAACTCGTACTTTGCTTGGGTGCCAAATTTTATCCAGTTTTTACCGATTAGTGTCTCACATGCTATGGCTACACTCTCAACGGTTTGTCGTCTCTTCTATGACGACGGTGTCTTTGTCGGATGCGGTTGTCAAAATTAATAGATCTAATGGTCTGTAACGCTGTCTTTTCTTCCAGTTGCTCTATGGATTGGGGGCCATCTTTGTAGAGAATTAGTAGTATAAGTTCATCTAAGTCGTCATTGATTCTGCGTTTCTTGTTCTGCACCATGCTGACCATACGCAGTATTTAATGCTGACCTTTTAAGTTTACCCAAATTGGAAAAACAAATAATCAGTTTGCTACACAGAAATATATTGCTTTAAAACAGAAAGAAAAATATGGCTGTAAGCCCAGTGGGTTTACATACCTTGTTTCAGGCGTCGATAGGTTGCATAATCGACGAATTCGATAAACGGATTTTCTGCTAAGAATTTAACGTTGATCTTTTGGTGTTTTCTTTTGTCAAGAATTTGGCTTGTTACCCGTAACACGTATGCATCGCTTCCTGCACCTGAGCCATAACTTGCTATAAGTATGTGATCGTCTGGTTTTGCAATGTCAAGAATGGCTGCTAAGCCTACAAGGGATGCTCCTGAGTAGGTGTTGCCGAATTTAGTCATTTGAATTGCTGGCATGAATTGTTCTTCTTTAAAGCCTAATTCTTTGGCTATACGTACTGGAAAACTTGGGTTTGGCTGATGTGGAACAAAATATGCAAAATCGCTGGCTTTCATATTGCATTTTTCCATCATTTTGCTAGCTGCCTTTCGTACGTGTTTATTGTATGCTGGATCACCTGTGAATCTACCGCCATGCATAGGGTATGGTTCACCATCACGACGCCAAAAGTCTGGTGTATCTGAGGTGCAACTGTACCAACTTTCAACTTCAGCGATGACATCTTTTTTACCAAAGATAAAAGCTGCACCGCCATAACCTACAAAAGCATCAAGTTCTCCACCTGGACATCCACGTGGTGCGGCCTGAGAATTGTCTGCACCTATAACCATTGCATAGTTAATGTCTGAACGTGGATAACTTACTAGAGCGCAGGCGTCTTTAAACATACTTGAGGCGGCTTTACAAGCAAATTCGGTATCTACTGCATCAACGCCTTGTACATCACCGTCCTGCTCACCTAACTGTAGTACTTGAGCTACTTTAGACGCTATTGGTTTAACTGCGTACGGGTTAGATTCTGAGCCTGTGTAAACTTTACCTACCCAGCTATTGTCAAGGCCAGAGTGGATAAGTGCAAGTTTTCCTGCTTCAACAGCCGCTGTTATGGAGTCCTCATCTATGAAGGGTACCGCACGCTCAATACCCTCGTCCTTTATGCGGAAACGTGAACTGTAAACACCATAACCCACAATACCGGGCAATTCAGAGTCTTTTGTTGGTTGGATAACTTTGTACTCTTGATGTGGATAATATTCATCTGCTAATGTAAACGCTAAAGAGATTGTTGGAACAACTTCACTTTTACCTACTGAGTAGCGCCGTCTAAATCGCGGAGTAACTTCCCGACCTTCTAAACTTGACAAATCAAAGTCACTTTTATTTAACAACTGATCGGTTACTCTGGCGGGTACACGAATTTTGCCATTATGGAAACTTACTATGCCGTAAACAAAGCGTTCAAGTTTTCTAAACTTGTTAGTCGGTTCATCAATTAACGTGCAAAGCTCCAGTTTGCCTTTCTCATAGAACAAATCTGCGTTGTCCATTTTGTTATAGCTTTTTCTGCCACAGTTTCCACAGTAATCACGTACTTCAAAGTATTCTTTTCCACAAATCTTACAACGGCTTGCACGTAACCTATCGCCAAGATAAGATACTCTACGTTCTATTGGTTCACTGCTCACGTTTATTCTCTCCCTAAAATATTTACATACGCTTTAGTGCCAAACCCTTCAAACTCTAACGAACCACCATACTTTGGAGTAGTGCCGTCAATGGTTACTTGGCGTTGATCAGCTTTTCCGGTTAATTGACGGAAAATCTCGTAAATTTGTGCCCCACCCGCAGCGCCAAGAGGGTTGCCATCCGCTTTTAAGCCACCGTCCATGTTAACGTATAATTCTTTACCGTTAATTTCATAACAGCCTTTACTGTTTGGAGATGATTCAGCTATACTCTTCCAAGCAGTTCCAGAGGCACAGTAGCCTAAATCTTCAAGGGAAACCAGCTCCATCATTGTGGATTGATCATTAACTTCCCAAAGATTGATATCCCAAGCGTTTAGTTTACTGGTTTTAAGGGCTTTTTTCATTGCAATTTGCGCTGCAACAAAATGACTTAACTCATCTCGAGCTGAATAATCCAGATAATCTGTCGCAGAGTCATAACCGTAAATATATACGGGGGTAACATCCATTTTTTTGGCGACTTCTTCACTTGTAAGAATCAAAGCTGTTGCACCATCAGTTATTGGCGCATAATCAAATAAGCCTAAAGCCTTGTTTACAGCTTTACGTGAACTTAACACATTTTCTAAACTGATTTTACGTTGATACTGAGCATATGGATTTTTTGCGCCGTTAGCATGATTCTTGATTGCTACTTGAGCTAAGGCATTGTATAGTTTCTCAAGATTTTCACCGTTTATACAATGCTTCTTTATGTATGCACGTAATAACAATTCATGATTCGCTTCGGGGGTTCCACCTGCATAGTAACTCCAAGGATCTTCAAGCAGCATAAGATCATCACGGATTTTATCCAAACGATCCGTCATTTTCTCAATGCCACCAACTAGTACAGTACTGTAGACACCTGCCTGTATAGCATGACATGCAGTTTTAAGCGCAGCACTAAAGGAACGTGTTACTTCCATGGGCACATGAAGCTCAGTTAATTCAGAAAGAAAGCCTTCTTCCAAGCCAAGTTTGTTGGTAATTAACAAAAAATAGTCAGACATGTAGCATGTTTCTAGATTTTTACGTTCTAGATTACATTCATTTGAGGCTGCAAGCCAAGCTTCTTCTATTAATTTTTCTGGCTCTTTGCCGTAGTGTTCTCCAAATTTTGTTCGGCCAACAGCCACTATTACGGGGCGATTTTGCATAGCTTGTTTTCTTCCCTTGTGTAATGGCAATACAATTTTCCTAAAAAGACTATTAAGTGTTTGCCAATGTCCATCAAGTTTAAACTTGAAAAAATAACCCTTACTAGGCTGCTCTAAGTACGGTTATGGTTAATTATTTCATTTTCAGTGATTTTTTCACGTAAAGTTTCAACGAGGGTCTGTAATTTTTGGCTTAATTCTACGGGGTATGTTTCAGCTTCAGTAAGTGCTTTATATTTTTCTGGAAGTTTGGATAGGTTTTCAGCAGCAAACTCTTTTATCTGATTTAGCGATGGTAAGGTGTAGGTCATTTTGCCCTCAGACATTACATTAACAAGTAATGGTTCTGCGTCTATTTTTTCAGAAGCTAAGGCTATAACATCTCGTACATAGTTACCTTCAGAGTCTTTATAGCGGTAAACTTGTTTGCGACCTGGTAGAGTTGACTTGTCTGTACTTAGTTTCATAATAGGTGAGTAAACGTTAGGCACCGTCATGGTTTCGCATAGTTTATAGATAACGTCAAGGTACGGTCTGTCAGAAGATGTACCCATTTTAGTACCTACACCAAAAGAGTCAAACTTTGCGCCTTTACTAAGTAACTCGGCAATGCGGAATTCATCCAAGTCACCGCTAACAAAAATTTTAACATAGCCTAAGTCGTTATCATCAAGAATTTTCCTAATTTTTTTGCTAGTTTCAGCTAAGTTGCCGCTGTCTAATCGTACACCACCAAGTCGAAACCCTTTAGTTTCAAGTTCTTTAGCTACCGTTATGGCTTTCTCTAACCCTGCGAGATCATCATAAGTATCAATAAGTAAAGTGGATTTATCAGGGAAAGTTTTGGCAAAAGCACGGAAAGCCTCCAGCTCTTTGGGGTATGACATGACAAAAGAATGTGCCATTGTTCCAAATACCGGAATGTCATAGACCATACCTGCCAATACGTTAGATGTTCCTTTACAACCTGCAATGTAGCTGCTTCTTGCCACTTTCATACCTGCGTCAATGCCTTGTTCTCGGCGTAGACCGAATTCAATGACGTTTTTGCCTTTTGCAGCATGTATAACACGGCTAGCTTTAGTTGACATGGTAGTTTGTAGGTTTACAGTGTTAAGGGCAAATGTTTCAATAATTTGTGCTTCAATAATTGGTGCAGTAATGCGAATAAGGGGTTCGTTAGGAAATGCTACTGTACCTTCTGGAACTGCCCATACGTCGCCTGTGAATTTGAAATTTTGAAGGTAATTAAGAAACTGCTGATTAAATCCCTGCCGTTTAAGATAAGCAAGATGTTGCTTAGTAAATTTGATGTCTTGCAAATGCAAAAGGATTTGCTCTAGGCCTGTAAATAGAATGTAGGATCGGTTTTCTGGTAGACGCCTAATGAATAAGTCAAAAGTGGCAGGTTTAAAATTTTTGTTATCAAAATACGCCGCGCACATTGTTAACTCATAAAAGTCCGTAAATAAACTCATATCCTCTTCTTTATATGCGCCAAGAAACTGCTTCATACATATCTTAGAAAAGTAGTTTATGATTTAATTCTTTCTAGCCAACTATAAATTTCCAAAATAGAAGTAAAACAAGTCATTAAGACATTAACTAACTGATACTTTGCGTTTTCATGTTAAACTGTGTATAAGCTTATTTCAGTTTGATCCAGTATATGTTTAGGGGTTTTCCATCTGTGTACGGTTTTGTTTCTGTTAATTTACCGCTACACTTTTCTATTGTCCTTATAGACGCGGTATTATCTGAATAACAGCCTAACATAACTTTTTCAATATGTAGTGTTTTTGCGTATTCAAGTCCCATTTTAAGTATCTTTGTTGTATACCCTTTTTTTCTTTCACTTGGTCTAACAGCATAACCCATATGTCCAAAATATTTCTTTAGAGCGTCACTATTCAAGTTATGCCGGATATCAATTATTCCGATTATTCGGTTATCTGATTTATTGACTGCAAAAAAAGTATCTGACACAACCCAACCACTTTTTACAGTGCTTTCTTGTCTGTTATTTGTAGTGTTGATTAACATGGTTCATAATCCATTTGGTCAAGTAAGGCACTTCCGTTGATTACCTGTTCTTGTGCTTCAAAAAACTCATTTTTAAAGCTCTCCGCTTCTGCTTTGTGGCGTATTGTGGGAATCTGTAAATCAATTTCAGGCATAGTTTGTTCTTTTCCTATGTATCTTTGTCTAAAGGGAAAGGGCATCTTTGAACGTAATACTGTTATTCTTCGGGTATTTTTCTTTTTTTCAGGGTGTTATTGGTGGTTTTTTTAGGTTGAGAGGAAGGAGGAGGTTACATGAAAATAGGTATTATGACATTTTTGCTAAAAAACATGAACAAAGCCATTTTCTTGTTTTTCAAGGGTTTATGCTATTTTTCGGGACAGACTGTGGGGTTTTGTAAAGTATTCTTTGAAGTGAGAGAAACTGTTTTTGTATCTTCTAGATATGCCTGTTAGAAATCTGAACGTATACTACAATATGGTATAGGAACAAAATATGCTTTGACACAGTTTAACCTGAAAACGCAAAATATCAGCTAACTAAGAGTAAACAAAAAAGAAAAAGGGATTTTAATGTTTTCTAAGGATTAAAACACCGACTATAGCAATTGCAATAATTATGATAATTACGCCGATAGCTAGGTAAGTCATTAAGTCAGCCATTGTAGCTAATGTGCCTCTATCTGCGGGTGGTGTTGATTGACTGCCCTCAGCGACATTAACGAATGCAGAAGTGAAAGAGCTACCATATGAGTCATCACCCATAAAGGTTGCAGTCAGTTGATAATCTCCTGCCGTTGAAGGAACATTCCACGTATAACCAAATGTGCCTGTTAAGTCACTTGTGATGTCTGCAATATGTATCGAGTTTCCGTTGGGATCTACAGCGTCTATAGATATTGGAACGCCAGTGATAGTTACATTATGGTGCAATCCGTCTATTGGCATCTGAAAGTGTATGTAGTCCATCCATGTTGACATTGAATCCGATGAAACACATGCTATACCCGGCTGAGCAGGAGACATATCGAGAATTGAACCTGAAAGCACTACACCTTGTCCTTGAGTTAAAGCTGTTTGTGGTGCTGTTAAAGTAATCGCAGTTTTACCTCTGCCTAACACGTAAAAGTAACCACTGTAACTGCTTGAAGCTGTTAGATAACCGTCTGCTGCCGGACCTGGACTCAAATTGGCACCACTTATCTTCCACATGAAATCGCCATTAGTTACATTGAGACAAATTAAGCCCCAACCTCTTGTTGCAGGCTGTGATGGTGTGTGTTCATTGTTCTGGACATAGACTTTTCCGTCTGCAATTCTAATTGTTTGAACAGCGTAAACCGGCTCAGTTATATTACTATTATATGGCGTTTCAAAGGGAACAGCAGGATCTGCATAATGCCAAACTACGTCACCATTGGTTTCATTGAAAGACCAAACACCAGTATAACCAACACCTAAAACCATATCACTATATGCAGCTACATCATAAAGCCAAAATTCGCCCCACGGATAATCATTTATGTCAGTTTCCCATAGCATTTCTCCTGTTCGTATGTTACGTGCTTGCAAGTAGCCTCGTTCCATTTCAGCTATATACAGTCCATGCCTAGCCCATGTGTTAGTTGGCCTGTAGGCTGATTCCATCAAATTTTCCGGGGTTGAGATGTTCCACAAAAGTCTGCCTGTTGTTAAATCTACCGCTTCATAGATTGAACCATAGTAGCCACCATATATGAATCTACCCTGAACCACAGTTATGCCTGTATCTGGGTCATATGAACCCAAGTTTCCATAGGAGCCAGTTTGATAAATTGTTCTTAAGCTTGCCGGAAGAGTAACACTTACATTACTTACTATTCTTGAAGTAAAATTGTTAGAGTTGCCTTCTGCAGTCCAATTTATCATAAAGCCTGTGAAAGCCCGTTGGATAGTAATGTCTGCGGTGGTCTGGTTAATTGAGCCTGTATTTTGGAAAGCTAAATAGTAGCCATTTCGGTAATACATTTCAAGGCTACCTGGTGATGATCCCATGCTGGCGAGTGTAATGTTTTGTGCTATAGCACCCGTTAATGCGTTGATTTTGTATAGTCGGTTGCCACTTATTGTGATAAGTTCTGCTCCTATGCCTGCGGATTCTGTAGCGCCTGGAACAGCTCCTTCAGATCCTTGCCAATATGCAATGCGATTAGGCGTAATACCGCCTTGAGCAACGGGGATGGCATAGTATTGTTCACCTGTGCGGAGATCAAAACAGACTGCACAGCTTGTTGGGACACCGTTTATGGGTACTGTTTTTGTTTGGTAACATCTACCCATGAAAATTACGCTTGGTGTACCCGGCGCACTAAGTGCCGAGTATTGTCCCGCCTCACCGCCAATAATACCTGCTATACTGCCAAGTTCTTTCCAAACAATATGAGGTGAATTTGGTGCGGTAACATATGGGCCATAATAGTTTTCTCTGTCACTAGTCTGAGTGGGTGAGCCTTTAAATTCCGTCCAAGGGAAGTTTCCTGCGATGACGTACCAGTCTCTGTTGTTAGGTAATATTGGGCGTGTCCAGTAGTCATTTGGAGGAGCAGCAGATGGCCAAGAAGATACGCCCTCTTCCTGAACTGTTAGAATTGTAACTGGAGATTCTGCGGGTGCAACGAAAACTGATGGGTTAAATATTGCTTCACTGAAATTCCCTGTTCGCGTAGTGGAGTACATGCCGTCCATCCAGTACCCTGCTGGGAACCATTCACCTGCAAAAAAGAATTGGATTTTCCACTCGCCTACTTGATCAACTGTGTATGAAAACCAGCTCGTTCCATCTGCAACATATGACTTAAGATTAACAGTATTAACTGTGCCGTCTGGTTTTGTAATGTTCACTGCGTAGCCTACCATGTATTTGCCTTCACCTGAGGGAAAAGTAATCCACACGTTAACTAGAATGTCTTGACCTACACCAATGGGGTTTGGTGAAACACTTAGAAATGCTAGAGGATAAATTGTGTAGTCCGGTGTTTCTCCAGCTGGCACCATGGAAGGACCTTCATAACCTCCTGTGGTTGGGTGACCGCCATGTGCGGTTACTCCACTTGTTACGTTATTTTGTGCTTCAACTGAATTATTTATTGACACTATTAAAGTGGCTATTAAAAGTACCGTAACGATCGTTATTGACTTCAAAACTGTTGTTTTAGAATTTTTCATTTAATTTTCACTTTTAAAATTAGAGAGCAATATTTCCAGAAATGCTTAATCAATCTAGAAATGCTCAATTAATCAATAATCAAAAACTTACCTATAAAGTAATGGGCAAAAAGACTAGACTATACTTAAACACCTGAAGATATAAATCGACACTTTAGTTAAAAACTAAAAATGTGTCACACAGTTTGCCATCTTTATTTTTGAAACTTTTATATACATCAAGTGCTAATCCATTTGATGAGTATCATGGCTGAAGTTTGTTCAACATGCGGGCTTCCAAAAGACTTATGTGTTTGCGGAGAAATTGAAAAAGAACAGCAAAGGATTCGTATAAGGCTCGAAACCCGAAAGTTTGGTAGACCAACCACAATAATTGACGGTATTGATGATAAAAATTCGAATCTACAAAACATTGCACAAAAATTGAAAGGTTACTGTGCATGTGGTGGAACACACAAAAACGGGCAAATCATGCTTCAAGGTGACCACCGAGATAGAGTACGAGAATTTTTAATTAAAGCAGGTTATCCGCAAGAAAACATTGAACTCCAATAAACCCCCTATTATTGCAAATCTCTCTGGGATGTAAAATGAAAAAGTTGGATGACCTTCGTGAAGTTTTTAAAAATGCAAAACGTAGAAAGCCATCTCAGATTTTTTGCCCAAGATGTGCCAGTCCTAAAATTCACCTCTCAAGTGGCCTTGATTTATGGTTAACCCCTAAATCTTATGTCTGTGACGAGTGTGGGTACAATGGCGTAATTGTAATGGAACTTGAAGAAGAAAATCAAACTGAAGAAGAAAAACAAACTAGCACAGAAGAATAAAAATGTTCTAAAAAGGGAGAAATGCCTGGTTTTTAGTCAGGCAGTTCAAGGTTTAATTGTTTTTTAAGTGTTTTATAGCGGTTTCGAACGGTGACTTCTGTTACGCCTGCGGCTTCTGCGATGTCTTTTTGGGTTTTCTTTTCATTGTTCTGTAAGCATGCAATGTAGAGGGCGGCAGCAGCAAGTCCCATTGGATCTTTGCCGGCTGCGGCACGTTTTCGTCTGGCTTCTCGTAGAATATTGATGGCTGCTCCTTGAGTTTTTCCTGAGATGCCTGTTTTTTCTGCAATCTTTGAGACGTAAGTTAATGGATCTGCAATAGGCATGTGTACTTCAAGTTCGCGTAGAAGTAGCCTGTAGCATCTTGCGACATCTTTTTTGTCAACAAGACTTGCCTCAGCGATTTCTCGTAGTGTACGAGGTGTTCCGCTTCCACGACAGGCTGCATATAGAGATGCAGCTGCGATGGCGGCAATGGATCTGCCTCGTACGAGTCCTTTGTCTAGGGCTTTTCTGTAAACAACGGCTGCTTTTTCTTTGATTGGTGGTGGAATGTAGACTTTGTCAGATAAACGGTCTAATTCAGCCATTGCTTGTGCAAGATTTCTGTCAATGGATGAGTGTACTCTGCTTCGGATTTGCCATTTTCTAAGACGCCACATTTGTAGTCTTGTGGATAGGGGGAGTTTTCTTCCGAAAGCATCCCGGTCTACTTGGCTGATGGCTGTTGATAAGCCTTTATCATGAACTGAGTAAGATGTTGGAACACCAACACGGCTTCTGGAGGCTTTTTCTTCTTGTGTGAATGCGCGCCATTCTGGTCCTTTGTCCATCATTTGTTCGTATAAGACCAGGCCGCAGTCTCCGCAGACGGTTTCGCCAGTGTCATAGTCGTGTACTAAATTGTCACTTCCGCATTCAGGACACTTGTCAGCTAAGCGTTGTGATGTTTTTGGTGCTTCTTTTTTGCTCAATTTTCTATAACTCCTTTAGGGGATTTTGCGTTATGACCTTCACTATTGGCCTTTTAGGCTGAAGAAAATTGTACATTTGGTCCGCGCAAACTAAGCAGATGAACAGTTTATGTATATAAACATTGTGGTCTTATTAAACTTATCGGACAAGAAATTTAACAAAAATTAACACACCATAAAATAACCCTATGGAAAAGCTTAAAGAAAAATGTTTACTCCTAACAACACATTTTTCCACGAGCTTCATCTAATTTCATGGGAACGCTTATTAGGAAAAACACGACCTTACAACCTTAACAATAGGTAACGCGCCGCTAAAAACTAAATTGCAGCCCGGTGGTGTAGTGGTCAAGCATAGCGGGCTTTGGACCCGCTGACGAGAGTTCGAATCTCTCCCGGGCTACTATACATCCCAACTTATACACCAACATAACGCCTACGACTTCTAATATCAATCGATAATCATAACAAAATAGATGTTAAAAAGAAACCAAATTTTGGAGATTTCAAACTTTTTAACTTAACTTCAAATTTTGCACTGTTGGAAACTAAAATCCATATAAAGGTAAAGATGGTTTAAACATTTGCTTGAGGCCAAACAGTTGACCAGTGAACAAACAATAGTGTCTAAAGAGATGGCTAACATTACAGCCACAAAAACTATTGGTTTAATTTCAGACACACATATCCCGTCAAGAGCACAAGCGCTCCCCAGGGAAGTGTTTACCAGTTTTGAAAACGTTGATTTCATAATCCATGCAGGCGATCTAGTTGAGTTGTCAGTAATTGATGAGCTTGAACAGATTGCACCTGTACTAGCAGTTCGCGGCAACATGGATGGTCCAGAAACAATTGGTGTCCTGCCAAACTTAAATTCCTTGAAAATTTTTGACAGAAAAATAGGTGTAATACATGATCCTGACATTCTATTTGGAATGGATCGGATGCGTGAGTTAACAAAGGCAAACGGATTTGACGTACTGGTTTATGGGCATACGCATAATGCTAACATTAAATGGGATGAAAAAATTCTCTATATTAACCCTGGAAGTCCCACAAACCCTTCACCATTACTAAATAAGCCATCTGTTGCACTGCTAAAAATCACAAAAGACCTCATTACCCCCGAAATTATTCGCATTTAACCCCTTAGAGCTTAAGTCCTTCACTTAGGGAAAATATAGCATAAAGTATAACACTGCACCTAATATGAGCACAATTGTCCAAGTTGAAAAAGTAGCAAGCATGACGTTTTTTTTAGGTGCACAATATTGCAGAGTCTGACGAAAACGCCATGTAACAGTAAGCCATATTCCTAAAATCAAAGTAGTTAAACCTAAAACACCATGAGCAGCCAATAGGGCAATTATTGTTGTTGAAAAACCTGATATTGTTATCGTGATAACTACAAGTGATGGTATCATGACAATAAGCACTAAAATTAAATGCAAAACAACCGCTACAGCCATTAATGTGCCGTGTTGATAAAAACGCTTTCGACGTTGTAAACTAAAACCCCAAAATAACAAGACTAAGATTACAAGCTGAATTATTAAAGTAACAGTTGAAGCTAAAAAATAGATATTCATAAAATTTAATCCTCTAAATTATAATGCGCACAGTTTTACTTTAACTCACCTCTCCCCCGTCTTAATTAGCAGTTTAAACAGCCGATTTAAAAGCAAAACAGGAACAATAAACATTTTTGAGGAATAAATCATGGAACACAACATTGAACATTGTCAAAACCCATGGGAAAACGCATGTCATGGAGAACAAATCAAACTATACATTCAATTCAAAGGAGAAATAATCCCAATCTGCGAGCAATGCTGGAGCAAAATCGCAGACCAAGATAATGAATGGTGACCAGCATGGAGAATTTCAGAATAAACAGCGCGAAATCTTACATAGGAAAAAACGTTAATTTACACCTAAAAGACGGTGCAGTAATAGTAAACGTTCAATTAACGGCCATAAAAAAACCTGAACTGGGCAAAACAAATCTGTTGGAATATACACCGTTTGGAAACATTAACCGCAAAGAAATCCCCCTAAAAAATGTTGCATACGCTGAGATGCTTAACCAAAACATTATGCTTGTGCAAAGCTAAATAGTACGCGTTAGATAAAGGCTAAAATAACCTTTGTATGACTTTAGGTTATGCATTGTTCACATTGTGGAATCTGTTGCACTGAAACAGAAATGCTACTGTCAAAAGAAGATATCAAACGGATCGAGAAAAAAGGATTCCATAAAAAATATTTTCTGAAAATCGACAAAGAGGGATACGCTCAACTTAAAAACCGCAATGGCTACTGCGTCTTTTATGATTTAGAAAAACGCCAATGCCGTATTTACCCCGATAAGCCATCTGGGTGTGGCGTTTATCCTGTGATTTTAGACGAAGACATAGGTATAATAATTGACGAGATTTGTCCAGAAAAAGCCACTATAACTCCTGAGGAAAAAGAGGAAAAAGGCAAAGCGGTAATTAACCTTATCAAAGTTATAGATGCAGAAGCAGAAGCTAGACATTAACGTCACCTTTTGCTTTTGCTCCAACAGTTTTAAATAATTCTAAACTGCACCTTTCAACGGTGAATTATTGTGCCTTGCACGGTTATTGTAGGCGCCTTCTGGGGAGATGAAGGCAAAGGGAAAATTATTTCATATTTAGCACTTAAAGACCAACTTGATTTTTGTGTCAGAACAGGTTCAGTAAATGCGGCTCACACCGTTTGGAATGAAGGCAAAAAATATGCTCTACACATGATTCCAGCAGGTTTTTTATATGAAAAATGTCGGTTGTTGATTTCTGCTGGTGCAAACGTACATGTTGGACAATTCTTTAAAGAACTCGAATTAACCCAAGTTGACAGGAGCCGTGTTGGTATAGATCAGATGGCATCTATTATCGAGGAAAAACACAGTGAGCAAGATAAAGCCAGCGCAGTTAACAAGGCCATTGGAACAACAAATTGGGGCGTTGGTCCAGCTATAGAAGAACGTGTACGGCGAACAGCTAAGCTCGCAAAAGACATTCCCGAACTTCACGCTTTTCTTACCGACGGAATAGCAGAAGTCAACGATGGCTTAGATGAAGGCAAAAAAGTACTTCTTGAAGGCACACAGGGTTTCATGTTATCCCTGTTTCTAAGCAACGGTTACCCATACGTTACAGGTAGAGACACTGGAGCATCTGCAATCGCTTCAGAAGCAGGTGTAGGTCCAACAAGAGTTGACGATGTAATAATAGTCTACAAGTCGTTTATTACTAGAGTTGGCGGTGGACCATTGCCTGGCGAAATCAGTAAGGACGAGGCTATTAAGCGTGGTTGGTTTGAAACAGCTGCAGGTACGGGTAGAGACAGACGTAGTGCTCCATTTGATTTTGACTTAGCAAAGAAAACTGCTAAAATTAATGGCGCAACACAAGCAGCACTTACAAAACTTGATTGCCTGTTTCCTAAGTGTAATGCTGTCAGGAGGTTTGAGGATTTGCCTGTAGAGGCTAAAGCGTTTATTAAAGATGTTGAGATAAGGACTAATTTGCCTGTTACGTTGATAGGTACCGGTCCTGATGCTTTAGATATTATTGATAGACGTTAAGCAAACATTTATTTCTCTTTCTTTTTACTTGTTTTTCGAAGGTCACGCGTTCATGAGTCTCTATAATAGTCATGCTAAAGTTATGACTAGTTTGGTTGTAATGATTTTTGCTACCGGTTTACTTGTTGGTGGGCTTACGCTTTTTTTTGTGACAGTAACTGATGATAGTAATTCAGGTTTACATACTCAAATTGCCGGGTTGCAGGCACAGGTTTCTGAGTTAGAGGGATTTCAAAATGCTACATATCAAAATATTACAATTTACCAAGATGACACGGCTCTTATAGAAATTTATGCGAATGTTAAAGATTCAGTTGTTCTAGTTCAGGGAATAACTCGTGATGGTTCTGTACAAGGGTCAGGTTTTGTTTATACTTATCAGAAACAAAATGTTGTAATAACTAACTATCACGTAGTGCAGGGAGCTGCTAATTTAAGTGTCACGTTCCAAAATGGTAATGGTTACTCTGCAACAGTTCTAGGTTCTGATCCATATGCTGATCTTGCGGTAGTTTCCGTTGATGCACCCGCAGCAGAATTTAAGCCTCTTCAAATTGCAAGTTCATCCACTTTGCGTGTGGGAGAACAAGTAATCGCTATAGGAAATCCCTATGGACTTATTGGTACTTTAACTCCCGGGGTAATTAGTGCCCTTGGCAGAACAATTGTTGAGAACACAACGAATCGTTTCTCTATAGCAAACGTTATCCAGACAAGTACTCCGATTAATCCAGGTAATTCTGGTGGTCCACTGCTAAATGCTGCTGGCGAAGTTATTGGTATAACAACAGCAATTCTTTCGGATTCACAAGGATTAGCTTTTGCAATTCCCTCAAATACCATTCTTAGAGAAATAGGGGCGTTGATAACAACAGGTTCTTACAGCGGGCACTCTTATTTGGGTGTAAATGGTAATGATATGAATTATAACGTAGCTCAACAGATGGGTTCAAGTGTTACTTATGGCTGGCGAATCGTATCCATTGTAAATGGTGGACCTTCAGACGGTAAACTACAAGCCGGTGACATTATCATAGCTTTAAACGGTGTTAAAATAAAAAACAACGACGATTTAGTAAGTTATCTTGAAGAAAAAACCTTGCCCGGTCAAAGTGTAAATATAACTGTAATACGAAACAACGCAAGCACCTCCGTTACCGTTGTGTTAAAGGAGAGACCTGCACCAACAACCTAATCCGTTTTCTTGGGCTGATAACTTAGCTATACATAGTTACATAAATATCAGAGTTGATTTGATGACGTCTACTTGGCGTGAACCCTACCATGTAGTGCTTGAAGTTGAAAATAAACAATGCAAAATGGTCAAAAAACTCACCACCTTAGGTTTGACACACTTAAAAGTTGTTGATGTACGCAGTTCAACTAAAGGTGCAGTTAGACATTTAATGGATCTTGGCGAGGAGCAGGCTAAAAAGGTACCTAAGAGTCTTGTTGCGCATAAACGTGTGGAGGGGAAAACTGCAGTGTGGCTGGAAAGTGAAGGTTGTGAGGTTTGTAATGCCATTTTGGGACATGACGCTTTTTTGGTGTCTGGAAAAAGTTTGGAAGATAACCTAATATTATACAGTTTTATGGTTCCAACTTTTGAAGCGTATCAGGCTATTTTAGCTGAATTAGAAAAGACTGGACATAAGGTTAATGTGCGTAAAATTGGTAAATTTGAGCAGCAGATAGGTGTTTTGACAGAAAACCAGGAACGTATCTTTTGGTTGGCACTGAAAAGTGGATTTTTTGATTATCCACGGCAAATTGATATGACAGAGCTTTCTAAGAAATTGGGCATTAGTACTGCTACTCTTTCAGAAATTATGCGACGAGGCACTCGTAGGTTACTTGAACATTACTTTAGGCAAGAACTTTGAATCTATGTAGTGCTAGGTGAAAAGAAACTTGTTAAATGGTGATATCGCCATAAATGTGTGGGTTCGAATCTCACCCCCTGCACCAAACAAACGTGTCTGGTTCTCTTCCTCAAATTTCGGCTCAAAAAAACCAAAAAACAAAACCAAAATCTTCGCCTTTAAAAATCCCAGAACATACAAGGGATATGTCAACAAATAAGCCAATTCATGACTACGCCCAGCGCATAAAACGAAACCGACACAACATACAACAACTCCCAAACGGACAACTAGGACTACAATTCTTAGATCACCTAAACGCTTTGGGGCTGTCACTTGGTCGCGTATCAAAATGCGCCGCCCACCTCCCCGTATTACTACGCATAATCGATGGCGCAGACATTAAAGCCATGACAAAAACAGACATAGAACACATAGTCACCCAAATAAACAACCGACCAAACAAAGAATCCACCAAAGCAGACAACAAACTCCTCCTACGCAAAGTAGTCCAATACGCAAAACAAGGCAGTTGCGCCAAAAGCACCCCCATACCCCCAGAGGTAAACTGGATAAGCCTAACAGTGAAAGAGAAAAACCCCAAAGTCACCCCCGAAAACCTACTCACCCAAGAAGAAATAACCGCCATCCTAAAAGCCGTCACAAACAAACGCGACCGCGCCATCATTTATGTGCTCTTTGAAGCCGCTCTACGACCCAGCGAGCTGTTAACCATGAGTGTCGGCAGTGTACTATTCAAAGATGAGTACTGCCTCATAGCCGCAAACGGAAAAACAGGCATAAAACGCATGCCATTAGTTACCTCAAGCAAACCACTGTTACAATGGCTAGAAGAACACCCCTATAGAGACGACCCCCAAGCACCGCTCTGGTGCTCCTTATCAGTCAACCACACAGGCGAACGCCTAAGCTATACTCATTTCTGCAAGATAATCAAAAATCTCGCCCAAAAAGCAGGAGTAAAACGCAACGTCTGGCCATACCTATACCGACACACCTCCTTGATAGCTATGGCAAAAGTGTTCACCGAGAGCAGACTGGAACAGTTCGCAGGCTGGACATACGGAAGCAAAATGACAAGGCGGTATGTGCATTTTTCTGCAAGGGACTTAGAGGATGCAATGCTAGAACTACATGGCTTAAAGATGCCCGCAAAAGCAGAAGGCCTAGCCAAACTAGTCGAGTGCCCCAGATGCAGTAGTAAAAATCCTTTTGGAGACACAAGATGCACCACCTGTGGCATGATACTAGACAAACAGACTGCCCTAAAATTTGAAGAAACCCAAAACCAAAAAGAAACAAAACTACAAGAAAAAAATATAGAGCTACAAAAACGCATAGAAAAACTAGAAGGAGCTATCTCAACTCTTCTAACCCCCTCCCCCTCTTCTCCGTATTAGTAAGACAAAGTTGTTCTTTAGCGAGCTTTTTTATCTCGCTTACTTCTTTTAGAAGCTCTTCTAACACCACTCTATCTACTTTAACATATTCTACAGTCATTGCTTTTTACCAAAGAATAGGGTTGGCTATCTTTTTAAAGCGGCAGCCAAGGTTTGGGCTAAACGACACAGTCACTATGTCGTTTTGAACAAACCATGGCTCCATCCAAATATTGAACACAAAAACCGTAGTTCATCTAACCGTAAACTTGCACCTAACCGCAAGATGTCGTTTTAGATGATTGTGACATAGTTTAGGGCAATAATGCCCCAAAGGAACACGTTTTAACCAACGCGTCGCACATGTCCATTGCACACAGCCATAGTTTACCGTAAAGCCCTAGTTTTAGGCTAAAACGAGACAGTCAGTGTCTCGTTTTGACAAAAACTAGGGCTCATTATTTGCCGCTGTGGTGGGGTTTTTCTGTGAATGAGCCTGATTTGTTTGAAAGTTAGAGTTTGTTTTTGGCAGGTTGTTTGTTGTGGGGGCGAAAAAAAGCGGTGGGGGCGAAAAAAAGCGGTGGCGGTTGCGCTGGTTGTTGGGTGTGAGGCTTATTGGTTGGCTGGCTGGGTTTGTGGAGGTTTTTGTAATGTAAAATGGGAACGCTCAAAAACGGTTTATTTTGGTAAAATGTCTGTTAGCGACCAAAATAAGCAATAAACAAGACTT
>WRJX01000093.1 GCA_009778385.1 Candidatus Bathycorpusculum sp.
GAAGACCGCACTACAGTTGGGAACGGAACACGGTTTAACTTCTGAGTTCGGAACGGGATCAGGTGGAACCCGCGCCCTCTGGCCGGCAACAGTAGTTAGCGTTTCAACAGAACCTTATATACCTTTAGCATACTAGTTATAGAATAAGCATGCAGTCAGGCATTTTAATGATTATCAGGTTTTAGTGACAAAATCTATTGTCACCTATTGGTTTCTATTTATGGGATTACATTTAGAATTTGGAATACAACACGTTTTGTCGAGATTGTTCTTCTTTATGTTTGGGGCGTTTGGGGCGTTTGGGGCGTTTGGGGCGTTTGTTGCGGAACTTTTTCCGGAAGGGGGCAGAGGATAGTATAGAGAGAGTAGGGGAAAAACTTCCGGAGGTAACGCCCAACACGCCCTAAACGCCCTTTTTCTTTTGTGGACTCTAAGAAGATAGGGATATGTGCTGTGTGATTTACTTGAAAATGTTTTGAAAACAGTCTTCTGCCAAAACATAACGTAACAGTATAACGGTGATGGTTTACATGTGGTGTTATTAACAACAAGTTAAATTGCTACCCAAACCACCGATTAAAACACCTGTAAGTGTTCTGGCAATGAGAAAATAATGCTTTGAGCCAACTAAACAGGTCATGGTTTATGGTGTTGGTTTTTGGATAGCGAAAAGGTGAAAAGCAACAATGTGCTGTTTAAATCATCAGATAGGATGACTTAATATGAGTAACGAAGTTGATATGGCAACTATTGAGTTAAATGGCGAAAGAATGAATTTTCTTTTAGGCAAAAAAGACTTCAAAACTGGTAGCCGCGGTTATCATGCACAGGGGAAAATGATGTCAGGCGGTAAAAACTATCAGGTAAACATACTTGTCGTTGAGATTGGTTCTAAACCTAAAGAAGAAAAAAAGTAAAAACACTTTAGGTACAAACTTTATTTTTGCACAATAATTAAACACACTATCATAATGATTTTTTGACTGGCTTATTGTAGCTGTTTGCTTTACGTTACTGATCGTCTCAGTAGCTTAGGTTTAGAAACAGTTTTTTAGGCGCTGATTTTTGGTGGTGGGCGAACACGTCGTCCCAGTTTGATGTGTAATGCAATGCGGTAGAGTTTACGTAGGGATTTTACAAGTTGTTCAACGCTTGGAGCTGAAGAGTAAATTAGAGGTATTTGTTCGTATTCAGCAAGTTTGATGGCTTCTTCATCAGGCAAGGTTTTATGGAAAACTATTACACGCGGTTTGAGGCTGCAAACGCGGACAATCATCATAGGTAGAGTGCCATTTTCCACGTTGGTGAAGATTAGTGCTCGTTCGCTAGAAGCGCCAAAAAGTTGGGTGTATTCATGTCCAGAAAGAGATTCAACAGCGTGTTTACTGTCAATTACGGTGTAGCCGTTAATTTCTTTGACTGATTTTTCTTCAGATGCGACAATTTTGCCGTTAATTGCTCGGCATAGGTATTCTACACGAACGGGTATAGGAAACTCTCGTAAATCAATAATGGCCATGCTTGGTGAGCTTGTGAGTTTAGCAAACTCGCGTATGAAGCGACTGCCTTTGGATTCATCAATTCGTAATAATGCCAAAACAAAGCGGCGGATAAATTTGGCTCCAGGGCTTTTTCGGCGTCCACTTTCATAATCGCTGATAACAGATGAAGACAAACTCATGACTTCTGAAAGGCTAAGTTGGGATACAGCAAAAAGTTCACGCCATTTTCTCATGGTCACACCGGGTTTTCCGGAAAGTATGATTTCGCCAGCGATTCTTCTTGCCAGAACTTCACGAGTGCTAGGTGAGACAGACATAAAGCAACGCTCTTTTTTAGGTTTACCTGTTTCTTCAAACAAGTATAAAGCCATAACGTTTTAGAGTATGAGGAATTAAAAATTTTTGAAATCTATATACCAAAAGATGCCAAAAAAGTGTTAGCAGTATTTTGAATTGCGTTTATAAGGAAGTTCTAACATATTTGGCTATAACGGGCTGTCAAAGAAATCGACAGAACGACAAGTACAACAAGTGAAATAAAATGGCAGAAAAACAACAAGACGTTATTTTCGTTGGAAATAAACCTCCAATGAGCTATGTTCTAGCTATTATCACGGCATTCTCTTCTGGGACAACAAAAGACATCACTTTGAAAGCACGAGGCCAAGCAATCACTACAGCTGTTGACGTTGCAGAAATCACAAGAAGCCGCTTTATCAAAGAACTCAAAGTGAGCAAAATAGCAATTGGAACAGCCGAGATGCCGCCACGAGAAGGCGAGAACAAGTCTAGAATGGTTTCTACAATAGAGATAACTCTAGTAAAGTAAACCAGATCTTGACAATACAGTTTAGAAATGAGAGTTTGATTAACTCTCACACCCCTTTTTACAGTAAAAATTTAATCTAAAAAATTAAGAGCTATTTTTTGAGTTTAGCTTCAACTTTAGAGACTACTTTGTTAAAGATTTTAGAGGCGTCAGATTCAGGATAAGAGAGGATAAACGGTGAACCTTTATCTGCGTCAAAACTGATTTTAGGGTCAATTGGGATGCTTCCAAGAAAGTCAACACCGGTGTCTTTGGCTATTTTTAATCCGCCGCCTGACTGGAAGATTTCGGTTTTTTCACCGCAATGAGGGCAGATAAAGCCGTTCATGTTTTCGACAATTCCTAATACAGGCATCTGAAGGTTTTCAGCGAAGATTATGGCTTTTTTGACGATTTCACTGGAAAGAATTGAAGGCATTGTAACAATAATTACACCAGATATTTCAGGTAACAGTTGGGCTACACTTAAAGGTTCATCACCAGTTCCAGGCGGTAAATCGATAAGCAAATAATCCAATTCACCCCATAGAACATCAGATAAGAACTGTTTAATTGCCTTCATCTTTAAGGGCCCACGCCAAATAGCAGGGGTTTGTCCAGGCAAGAAAAAGTCAATTGACATCACTTTGATACCTAAGGGACCTTCCACAGGGAAAACACCTGCAATACTAGAACGGACTTGCTTACCCTCTAAACCATACAAACGCGGAATACTCGGACCATGAATATCAGCATCTAAAACACCAACACGATAACCCTCTTTAGCCAACGCAGCACCCAAATTAGCAGTTACAGTGCTCTTACCAACTCCACCTTTACCACTGATTATGGCAATTTTATGTTTAATACGACCCATGTTTTCGTGGAACTGCTGCTGTTCTGCAGCTTCTTGCTGACGATAAGCTTCAATCTGTGCTTGATTTTGCTCTAACCGACTACACAATAAAACACACTACTCCTAAAGGCATTACCTTCACTCTCCAATCTACATCTCCAACATAATATCCCTTTTTATTTTTCTGAGTCCATCTAGGACGGTTTATGAGCAGGTATAAAGATAGAGAGAAGACTGAGCAGGCCCTTAAGTATATGAAGAATTATTTGGAGGCGAATAGAACGTATTTGGGTAACGATAGGACGGTTCAGGGTATTTTGTTGTGGCGTTTTTAGCGACACGGATATATTTTAAGAACCTACAACAGCAGCTGCATGAGAAGGATTGAATTGACAAGGTCTCGTTCGGAAGGTACTTTATGCTCCAGACTGTGTCAAAAGTCAAAATTCAACTCATCAAACCACAACATATAGTATGCGATAAAATAACATACATCATATATAGCATAGTATAATTGATAAAAAATTAGTTTTGACACAGGCTGGCTCGCTCCGAGGCGTTACGCGCCAAATGGCGCGATGCTCAAATGCTCGGCAACTGCCCCGTAACGCCCAAGGGACGATACCGCGCCAAGCCTCTTCGCTCACGCCCAACCAATGGAGGACAGGGGCAGATAAAACAGTAAAATATCAAAAAAATGTTAATTTTTTTCCGACAAAAATCATTGCTACGCATCAAGAGGCATTAAACCCCATATTAAAGGTATAACGCCACAACCTAAAGTTACTATCACAAAATATCAATTCGCCTATATGTATCATGTTGATTATTTGTAACCTTCAACCCATATGAAGTAGCTTTATCTTTATCTTTGCTGAGTTCACCCAGTGAATCACTAAAAAAGAGAACAAAAGTTGGATCGCCGAATGCCTTTTTCATAGCATCCAATACAAAATCTGACCCCCGCACATAATTTTTTATAAGCTCAGGATCGCTTAACCCCCGAGTTAATGCCTTTGATACGTAAAGTTTTCCTCCTTTCAAACTCAACATAAAGTCCACAAGAGACTTCTGTGCTTGTGGATTGAGCTTTTCCCACTCCTTTTTAAGACTGATCCCCATCCGAAGAATTCCGCCACCTTCATGACCACAACTCATACAACCAACCTTTTCTTAAAATAAAATATAGCTAACAAAAAAATTGAAAAATAAACATGTCAAAAGCATGATAAACTATAATTGAATTATATCCTTAAATTATTATGTCTTTTGACCTTTATTTACCTTTTTCATTTTATATACACTGTTCTATCTAGAAAATGCCTTACACTCTTGTGTAGTAATATAATGGTAAGAGTGAGTAGGTTTGGATAGAGATATTGATCAGATTAAAGTGTGGATTGTAAAGAAGCGGTTACAGGGGTGGGCAGTTACGGATATTTGTGCTTCTGTTAAGATAAGTCGTGATATGTTCTACCGTTGGTGGAATCGCTATCAGACCTTGGGATGGAGGGGGTTAGATGAGAAGCCTAAGGACGTCCAAATGGTCCTGAAATAGATCGAGCGCTAAAAGACCGGATTGTAAAGTTACGTGAAAGATATGAGTGGGGTCCAAAAAAGATCGCAGGCACCCTAAGGCACAAGGGCTATGACATAGATAATAATCAAGCCTACAAAATCATCTGTCAAGCAGGCCTAAACCATCCTATAGCTGCACCTAGAAAGACCTGGGGCACTAAACGCTTCCAAAGAGAGCATAATAATAGTTTGTGGCAGGCCGATTTCAAGCTATGCGGTGATATGATTTCTGGATGATAAGCTACCAAGACGACCATTCACGCTTCATCACCGGCTCAATTAAGATTTGGAATCCCACAGGCGAGAATGCCCTGTTACTATTAGATAGGGCGGTTAGAAAGTATGGAGTTCCACAGCAGATTTTGACTGATCAGGGTACACAGTTTAAGCCTGCGCGCGGCGGGATTTCTGCATTTAGACACCATTGCACAGAGCTGGGCATTGAACACATTACTGCAAGTGTACGCAGACCCACTACCTGCGGCAAAATTGAAGCGTTTCACAAAGCCTACCAAGTAGAATCCCACCTATTCAAACAACACTGGAGCTTCATAAGATACTATAATTTCACAAGACCCCACGAAGGCATAGACTATTTAACACCCGCAGAAATATACCTAAAACCAAAAGTGTAAGACAATTACTAGATAGAACACATTTTATATACACATATACACTTTTTTATATACACTTTTTTTGACATGCTGATAGAAAATCATCCACCAATATAAGTTCAAAAAAGAGCAAATCCGATATCTAAAAAACAAAAAGTATTTTTCCCAAAAAATTTATATTTTCTAAGTGCCGAAATAGCCTATCGCCAGCATATTAATGGGTATGTTTAAGGTTAATTATGTGCCTTTTTCTCAATATTTTTCAATTTTTTGCGCATATTTTCTGTTAAAAGTTTCTCATTTCCCCCATCTAAATGTTTGCAGAGTCCATCAAATGTTGTCTTCAAGTCTTCGTGGATGAGATCAATAGCATCCTTCATAATTTTGCTATACTCTGCCTGTTGGTTAAATATCCGCCTTACACGCCTAACATCTTCCTCAAAGTATCTATCATAATTTTCCTGCACACCTGAGTTAATGCGCATGATCTGTCCAATGAATGATGGATAAACCTGTGCTGTAAATTTAGTAAAATTCAACATATGATTATAGAATGGCTTCAAGGTATTCTCCATGAATGCGTTTTTGTCTTCAATATCCTTGATTTCATACAATCCTTTGTAATGTGGCAGTTGGTATTGATTTCTTATGTTGTCTAGGATTCGCATATTTTTAGCCATATACCTGCTTTTTTTCAGCCAGTCATTGTCATCAATTCCAGTTATAGAATTCTGTTTAATTGAAATAAGAGTCGATACGCATTGAGGACAACACGAAACAGACTTTTTGCCATATCGTATATTCCTGAACGCTTTTGCATGTTGTCTCGAATGCGAAACAAATCTATAAAAAGTATCCTTGCCATGTTTTTCAGTTAAATTATAAGTTATCGCAAAGTTTGCTGCATCTATTTCGTTATTCTCATCACGGTAATATATTTTTTTAGTTTCATCAAGGAAATACGGTCTGCAATCGTTTAACTTTGATAATGCTTTACTATAAATACTCTTAATGCCCTCGATGCCCTCTTTAGTTTCAATTTGCCCTATATCTTCTGCTAAGGATTCGCCCATAGGTGGAATTATTCCATCGAGAAGCGTTTTAACAGTCGAGTAATTATGTGCCAATCTCGCGCCCAGTTGCTTTTCATCGACAAGTGCTAAAATATCAAGAAAATTACCCATAGCAATATAATGTTCCATTAGTTTTCCGCTAAATACTTCAGGATTTTTTCCGTCCCAACTATCTACGACCTTGCAAAATTCAGCTATTTTACCATGTTTATTGATTTCTAAATTTGACAATTGTACTACGTCGTCATGCATTAAATCTAGTTTTTTTATTAGTTCATATATGGTTGGCGGTGTCATAAAATACTTTTTTTTACTCGCCGACTCGAGCATATAATTAATACTGCCTAAATCGTTATTGCTGATAATTTTATTTTGATTACCCATTGCTTCAACAGGGTATAAGTATGCATGGATATCCGAATAATCAATATTAAATTCGTGGTTAATACCTGCATATTTTTCTTCGTAGTATGTTTTTCCCATTTCACATGCCAGTGAATATGTAGAAACAAGGTAATGCAATGCATCATACCTTGAAAATAGTATAGCTTTTTTGTCAATTCGGTTTAATATATTTTGAACTTCTTCATAGGTGTACTTTTGAGATTTATCTTCTGCTACTATAGTCTCAATATCCTTATTTTCGCGCCTATTGAGTCGATAAATATCTTTTTCTTCAGGATTGAGCAAATTGTCAATATTCGTCATCTATACCCCTCCAATGGGTAGAGCAACAAAACGAGCGCAACAGTTCTTCAAACAGGATGTCGGCAAGTGTGGTGGACGAAAACCGCCAATAAGTAGAGCGCCAGAACAAGGGCAACAGTGCGTTACATTTATAAATTCAACATTATAATTACGGTCCGTCAAAACCTGCAATAAAGTTTGATTAGCAATCACAAATTTTGCATATTCTGTATTACACTTAACTCTTCTATCCCTAAATGCAATACCGAGCTTATCTCGCCACTCCCTCTTTTTTGCGTCTGAAGCAATCAAAAACCTATCGTCCCCATTCAGTATTTGTTCAAGTATAATCATTACTTTCTTAAGAGTCTCAATCCAACGTATTTCACCCCAAAACCCTATAGCAGGTAACAACTTGTGATGAAATTCGTCTCTATAGTCAACATCATTATTTATGATGTTCAATATTTCTGTGTGCTTCTCCAGCCAATTTTCGGCTCCAGCATTCACAACAGCTTCTACAATTTGAAGTGGTGTCAAGTCCACCATGTTTAGTTACCCTCGTCAGTCATTGTATATATGCAAAAAGATACTGTGTTGATGACAAGCAATACTAGTATCGACAAAAGGAAACAAAGAGCGCCAACCAACAACATATTGCCACCAGATTTATAATATTGTAATGACAGCAACCCAATTATTGCACTACCTACAACAGTTATCCCTGATGTTACGCCTATGTAGGTGTATGCGGTCACTAAGCGTTCTACACGAGGTTCATCGCTGTATTTTTCGCGATATGTGAGTGATTGCCCCAAAACAAAAAGCAATATCCCAGTCATTGGAAAAGATATTGATGTGATTAATCTTGCGACCTCTTCATTTCCCTTTACATCCACTGGGTTGATTCTACCAAAGCCACTAATCCACGCCACAAAGGGAACTATAAGTAGAATGCAGGCGATTATTGAATAACCATGCTGCTCCCATACTGTTTTCCAACGCCTAGTCACCGAATTGAACATAGCCATATTGTGTTAAAAAATATTATTTAAATTTTTTCATTTATTATTGTTTATGATATATTATTATCATAAAGTGTACTTTTAGATAATTATTCTTTCTTATATTGTATCATATAAAGCAAGCAAGAGTCAAGCAAAAATTTAAATTTTTTTCAAAAACCACATTCCCCAGCCCCCAAAACACCTACTTATACCAAAAAACATCCATAAAATAAAAAATTGGAGCTTTCCCAAAAAGTACACCTTTCGACAATACTTTTTGAGAATAGCTTACCGAGTTTGCCCTTGTATTGTAACATATTCAGCCCTTCGGCGATAAAAAACGGATTGACTCATACCACATATTTCAAGAACTTCAACAGTACTTAATTGCTTCTTACCCCACCGCCCTAACAATTCGCCAAAATTACTTGGCGTTGGCTTAGATGGTCGCCCAAAGCGCACACCCCTTGCTTTCGCAGCAGCAATACCTTCACGCTGACGTTGCCTAATAGTCGTCAACTCGTTCTGCGCGATAAAGCTCAAAATTTGCAAAAACAAATCAGCAATAAAAGTCCCCATAAGGTCTTTGTTTAGGCGCGTGTCCAAAAGTGGTATATCAATAACAGCTATGTCAACGCCCTTCTCCTTTGTCAATATACGCCATTGATTCTGAATGTCCTCATAATTACGCCCAAGACGATCAATACTTTTGATATACAAAAGATCTCCCGCTTGAAGTTTCCCCACAAGCGTCTTGTAGGCAGGTCGATTAAAATTCCTGCCGCTCTGCTTATCGATAAACACATTAGACGGCGAGATATGTAGCTCACTCATTGCAAAGGTTTGTCTGCTCTCACACTGGTCTCTTCCCGAAACACGACAATAACCATAAACTTCCAACAAAATCGCTCCTTTTTGATGATACAATAACATCAATTAACAAGGTGTCAATATTTTTTTAAAAAATCAAACGGCACCAGAAATTTTTTACAGGCAAAATAGCCTATAAAAGTTGAAGGCAACTAATCGGATAAGGATTCTCTTTGATACAAGCATAACAGGAGAAACAGCACCTAAATTTTGAAGGTATAGCGTCAAATTTGCAAATTGGTACACTGGGAAACAGCATAAGGGAAATAGAAATAGATTGGACAGATGCTATGGCAAATTAAGATCAGGGATTATCGCATTACCAAAGATGTTAGTCACATGCAGTTATCAACCGAACCATTGTTCGACCTTTTTATGGCCAAACTCACCTTTAATGTAATTGTAAGAACGATGACATCTTTAATTCCCAAAGAAATTTATGTTTTGTCTATAGGCCGTACTTTTGGTTATTTTCATGATTAGAAGGTAAGCAAGTAATATCCATCAAAAATAGCTGCTACATAGTCATGGTTATCCCTATCTGAAAGTAAAGTGTTAAAAAGGTTTATTCTACGCTTTTTAGTGATTCAATCATGTCGATTTTTTTGAGTTTAAAGTAGGTTATTGCCTGCATAAGGACTGAGATTGCCATTGTGATTGCGCAGGACATGATAAAGCTAATCCAGCCTATGTTTTTGTATAGGGATATGGCGTTGATTTCAATAAGGTCTAACACGAATCGGTGTAGCATAATTCCTAAAATCATGCCTATTCCTATGCTGATTGCTGTTAGAATGAATGCTTCGCGGTAGATGTAGGCGTTTGTTTCGCCGTCGCGGAAGCCAAGTACTTTAAGTGTGGCGATTTCACGTGTTCGTTCACTTATATTGATAGCTGTTAGGTTATACAGCACAACGATTGCGAGGATTGATGCGACAACTAAAATTAGGATAATTACGCCGTTTAGGCTGTTGACGCTGTCGCGAGCGTTTTCTATAGTGTCCTTTGAGAAAAACACGTTGATAACAAGGCCGCTGGCAATTAAATTTTCAGCTAACTGTGTTTCTTCTACATTATCATTATTATTTGAAACTATAGTGTTGAAGTTTATAGGGTTTCCAAGTAGTTCTTCATAAGTTGGGGCATTAATGTAGATGTAGTTTGATACGTAATTTTCTGCTATATTAGTTACAGTCAAATTGTAAAGGTTGTTGTTTGCATCTTTAATTGTAATGGTGTCGCCATTTCCCAAGTTATATACTGTGGCAATTCTTTGGGTGATTATAACATCGCCGTCATGTAAATTGATGTCTTTTTTGTTTGTTGTGCTTTTGAGGTTGAAGTATTTTTCAAACAGTTCACTATTTTGCGGTATTATTAAAAAGGTGTTTAGTGATTTTTGATTTATCTCAACTTTGTATGCGCTTTGTTTGATTAGGAGGGGGTCTTCAATTTGTTGCTCGTTAAGTAGCGTCTTTAGTTCGCCGTTTATTGTTTGTATTTCGTCTTTAAGTATGATCATGTTGTCGTATTGCATAATTTCGCCGTATTGTTTTTGTGCAATGCCACTCATGCCGTCGTGTACTCCAAAGGCGACAAGTAATAATGCAGCACAACCCGCTATGCCCACGATTGTCATGAAGGCGCGTTTTTTATAGCGGAACATGTTTCGTATTGTGATTTTCCATGTAAAGGAAAGACGTTTCCATATGAACGTAATTTTTTCAAGAAGTATCTGCTGACCGTGTTTAGGAGGAGGCGGACGCAGTAAAGCGGCAGGTTTTTGCTTTAACTCTCTGTTACAGGTAACAATTGTAACGGCAGACATGAGCGTGACGGTGACTGCTAAAATGATGCCAAAGGTTCTCATGTTGTATTGCAGTACAAGGGGTGGTAGTATATACACGAAATTGTCCCATATTAACTGCGGTATAATCCTGCAGCCTATGAAAAAGCCTGCCACTGCACCTATTCCTGAAGCGGATAAAACATACAACAAATAAGTAGACATAACATGTTTGTCGCCATATCCAAGTGAGGTAAGTGTTCCTAACTCTCCGCGTTCCTCTGTTATCATACGTGCCATCGAATTTGACGTCATAAGTATAGAAATTAAAATGAAAAAGAACGGGAAAACGGTGGCGACAATGGCAACAATCTGAATACTGCTATCTAACTCAGCGTATCCAACTGCGGCGTCTCTGTCAAAAATATACCATGTAGGCTGTTCTATATCTGAAAGATCCGCTTTAGCCTCTTCAATTTGTTTTTTAGCATCAATTATCTCAGCATTAAATTTTTCAAGGTTGTTGTAGTATTCTTTATAGCCCTCATCTAATTTCTTCTCGTTAGTGGCAATTTCATTTTTGGCGTTTTCTATCTCATTTTTTGCTTTTTCCATTTCTGCGTTGAAAGCGGCGATTCCATCGTCTAATTGTTTTTCCTGCTCCTTTAAGGTGTCAATAGCACTTTTTAGTTGCCTTAGCCCCTCCAGTTTTTCTGAATACTCTGCAATCAAAACGCTAAGCGCGACATATTCGGGGCTGCCAACAGGCAGGCTGTCAAGTTGCATCTTTAGGGCAGATATAGCCAAATTCAACTCGTAAATATTTGAATCTACGTCCTCCTGTGCTAGGCCTGCCTCTGATAACGCAAAATTAATTTCATCCCACCCGTTCGCAATCATCTGTTTTGCCAAATCAAACTCGGCATTCTGTGTTTCAATGGTATCTGCTAATAGGGCTTCATTTTCTGCTATTTCATTTTTCCCGTCTTGCAGTTTTTTGGCGTTTTCATCGAGTTCTTTTTTTGCGTCATAAAATTCTTTTTCGGCTTTTGCTTTCTCAGAATTTAACTTAGCCTCATTTTCCTCAATAATCGCCATAGCATCATTATATATCTGATAATACCGGGCATTTTCTCGCCCAGGCTTAATTTTATTAAGTTCATTATCAAGTTTTGACGTAAGAGTTTTATATTCGTCTGAATACGCAACAGTATTACCTGTCTTGGCTATAACATAAATTTCGGTGTATGCGTCTAAAATAAAATTGTCTTTAGTTATGAAAATAAACGAAGACAGCTTGCCATTTCCAATGGTTGTGCTGCCGTAGTCTTCGGCTAAATATAAAACTGAGTCAATTAAGCCGACAACAGTAAACTCGGTATTTTTGATTTTATCGTTAACGTTGTCGTCTGTTATTTCAATTATGTCACCAATCTTGTAATTTCTGCTATCCGCAATACACTCCATATCTGAGCGGGGCATTTGCCCCTCTGCTAATCTGACGGTGTTGACTTTTTCCTCAATAGTATGAATACGAATTGCCCTACCTCGGCTTTGAACATCCAAAGAATAACTTGGAACAACATCAACTACACCAGTTAACTGTTTTAGCGCAGCAACATCATCATCGGTAAGTCCCATAGAACTAACAATTTTAAAATCCATAAGTGTGTAGTCCTTATAGTAAGTGTCAGCAATTTTTATGACATTAGGCGTGGTCATTTGAATTCCTGCATAGAACCCCACACCTACCATGATAATGATTAGAAGCGAAATGTATCTGCCGAGAGATTTCTTAATTTTTAGCAAGGTGTTTTTGTAGAGAAGAATATACATCACCACGCAATTTCATCGGCTTTTTTAGGATGCTCATTTAGGGTAACGCTTTTTATCGTTCCATTTTTTACCTTGATAACCTTATCAGCTATGTCAGCAATGACGGTGTTATGCGTAATTAAAACAGTAGTCATACTCATCTCTTTACAAGTCTTCTGCAACAGGGCAATAATGCGCTGCCCCGTATCGCTATCAAGCGCACCTGTAGGCTCATCACATAGAAGAATTTTCGGGTTTTTAGCTATAGCCCTTGCAATAGCAACCCGTTGCTGTTCCCCACCAGATAACTGTGAGGGAAAATTAGCTGCCCTCTCTGACAAACCGACTTGCTCTAAAATAGTTTGAGGCTTAAACGAATTGGGGCATATCTGACAGGCAAGCTCTACATTTTCAAGAGCAGTCAAATTACCCACAAGATTATAAAACTGAAAAACAAACCCAATATCCCTACGCCTATACTCCACAAGCTGCTTCTTGCTATATTCATGGATTTTATTTCCATCCACAAAAATATACCCATCACTTGGACTATCCATACCACCAAGCAAATTCAATATCGTTGTTTTTCCAGCTCCACTGGGCCCAAGAATGACAACCAACTCGCCCTGGTCAATAGAAAAAGAACAATTATCAAGCGCTGTGATTTTCACATCACCCACGATATACTCTTTCCGTATGTTTCTAAACTCTATCAGCTGCATACTATTGACCCCCAGCACTTGACATAAACACCTATATATAGAGTATAATGGCACTATGCTGATTTTACAGGTGAAAAACCTAAAAAACTAATGAAACAACTACTTAATCAGTATGTTGCTGGTTATTAGTTTATGGAAAAAATCAGTGACACAATTTGAGGTAATCATAACGGTCAGAGCTATGTTTTGGTCTAAAACTGTGTCATCTACACATGTAGCTATGTGAAGATTTATGCGGGGTGTCTGATTTGAAATGTAAAGGAGCAGGCTGTCAAATAAGGTAAGTCGTAAATTTAGAAAAATGCGTGTCTTAGTTTGTGGTTTGGGTTTATACCTGAAGTTATAGTATTGTTGGAATATTGTTTGCAAGTTTTCCGTAGAGTTAAATGCGCGTAGCAGAGTTTTATAATAATTGAGCTAGTGTAGGTTGACCGATAAGTGTCAATTATCTATGTTTGCAGGAAATGCAAGAAGAGTTACTCAAAAACAGAGTATGCCCAAAGTAAATCCTGTATGTCATGTGGTTCTTTTTTGTTACCGACTTTCAATAAGAAAGCCCCCTGTTTATCAAATAGTCCTGTGGAAATTCAAGGAGTTGAGAGGGCTCATAAAGAAGAAGAAAATGTTTTATTTAGAGTGGCTGAAGGTCTGAGAGAAAGAATTGAACGTTCAAAAGATTATGAAATAGTGTCTGAAAAAGAGCATGACACACAAAAGCCGCCGTCGGTGTTTGAAAGTTGGATATGGCGCTCTGAATATGATGAAGCGTTAAAGTTTGAGAAACAAATGCTCAAGCAGTACAGGGATAAAACTCTTGAGGAAACCTTTCCCGGTAAGGTAATTTCAAATGAGCAAGGGGAATGTTATGAGATATCATCGTCGTGTTGTTCTAATTTTAAAAACATAGTTTATGAAGAATGTAGACAAATTCTGATATCTGATCTTAAGGTGCTTTCAGGTATAGGGCCTGTAAGTGAGCAGTTGCTAAAAAAGCAAGGGTATAAAACAGTAGAAGACTTAAAATGCCATTCTCGTTTGGGAAAACAAGCTCAGAATTATATAAAATTAATTGACACAAAAGAAGTTGTCTCAACTCAGAAATGGTTATGGCAACGTTTTCCAAAGTCCCATCCAATGTTGCACTATTTAGCAGGCTTCTGTCAAGACCATTTTGCCATTATAGACATTGAAACTTTAGGGCTATCTGAGAGACCTATAATTTTACTTGGTGTAGCCAAACCAACAAGGGACCATATTTGTATAAATCAATTTCTTCTACGAGACATCCCAGATGAGCCTAGTGCCATATGGGCATTAATTGCTCAAATAGATCCAAAACTATCACTTATCACTTACAATGGCAAAAGTTTTGACGTCCCATACATTAAGCAAAGATTAGCCTACTATGGCATAGACGCTTACGTAGGCAACCCAAATTTTGATGTTCTTCATTTCACAAGACGGGCATTAAAACCTAAACTTGCCGATTGTAGACTGGAAACAGTAGAGAAATATCTTGGAATAAAAAGAGACATCAACATACCTGGCGCGTTGGTTCCTCACTTCTATGACACATATCTAAGAACAAAAAATGTTGGACCCCTGGTACCAATAGTTGAGCATAATAAACAAGATTTACTAACGCTTGGAACCTTATTTTCTAAGCTCTATGAGGAATGGCAATGATAGAGGAATTCATTAAACGCATTAAGCAGTCGCGCTCTTACAAAAAACAGATTGTACACATAGAAAAATTGCCTGCCCATAGTGTTAACTTTGGCGAACTTGAAAAGCCTCTACCTGAAAGCTTACAAAAAGTTTTGCTAAATCGAAAAATCCAGCTCTATTCACACCAAGCTCAAGCAATTAATGAAGCTAGACGCGGAAAAAACATAGTTATAACTACCCCAACAGCTTCAGGTAAGACCCTATCATTCAACATTCCCGTCCTAGAGGCTCTAGCAAACCATGAAAAAGCAACTGCTCTATACATCTACCCAACAAAAGCCCTATCCAATGACCAACTTAAAGTTTTAAAAGAACTAGAAAAAGAAAGCGGGATAAAAGCGGATGCTAACATCTACGATGGAGATACTCCTCAGCATCAACGGGCAAACATAAGAGAAAACTCTCGAATCATCCTTACCAATCCCTATGGATTACATCAATATCTTCCATGGCATTACAAATGGCGCGTTTTTCTTCAAAATCTAAGATTCATCGTAATAGATGAAGCCCACGTTTACCGAGGAGTATTCGGTTCAAATGTGGCTATGGTAATAAGACGCTTACTGAGAATCTGCAATCGTTATCATGCAAATCCTCAAATTATCCTCTCCTCGGCAACAATTGCCAACCCCGAAGAGCACGCCAAAAGACTCACCGGAAAAAACTTTACAGTAATATCAGAGGACGGCTCGCCGAGAGGCAAGAAAGCATTTGTTTTTTGGAACCCACCCCTCACAAACTCAACTAATAACAATAACCTTAGAAGATCAACTCATCAAGAAACCAAAGACCTTCTTACATATAGCGTGTTACAAAACTTGCAAACTCTTTGTTTTACAACTTCTAGACAGATGGCAGAATTAATTACTAGATGGACTAAAGAGGAACTCACAAAAAGATCCAAACCTATTGACGTTGTTACTGCATATCGTGCAGGTTATCTACCTCAAGAACGTCGCGATATAGAAAACAGGCTAAAAAACAAAAAATTAATTGGTGTAGTCTCAACCAATGCCTTGGAACTTGGCATAGACATAGGTTCCCTTGACTCAGTTATAATCTCAGGTTACCCTGGAACAGTCATTTCAACTTGGCAACAGGCCGGAAGAGCAGGCCGAAGCAACTCAGAGTCACTTGTAACCCTAGTCGCCTATCAAAACCCTCTTGACCAATATTTCATGAAACACCCAATAGACTTCTTTGGAAGACCACATGAGCAAGCAATAATAGATCTTCACAACCAATACATCACCTTAGGCCACATCATGTGTGCAGCCAGCGAGTTACCCATAAATGATGAACAGGACAAACAATTTTTCCCCGAACTCCTATCAGAAAGCATCCAAGCCCTAGAACAAAAAAAACTAGTCAAAAAAACACCTCGCGGATGGGTCTACTCAGGAACAGCAAGAACAACTGAAGTTGTAAGCCTTGAAAACATCCCCGGTAAAACAGTCACCGTCCTCTGCAACGAGAAGCTACTTGAAACTTTGCCATTAAACAAAGCCTATGAAGAAGCACATGCCGGAGCAGTTTTACTACATCAAGGGGAAACATACCTTTGCGAAAGCCTAGACATCGACAAATTAATAGCCAAGGTAAAACAGAAAAACGTTGACTACTACACTGAAACACTAAAAGACGTTGACGTAACAATCAGCAAAATATACAAAGAAAACGATATAGGCACAAAAATAGGTTTAGGAGAACTATCCATTACCGAAATATACCATACATACCTCACCAAAACACACGATGAAATTCTCAAAAAAACACCACTTGAGTTACCACCGCTAACTTTCTCAACGGTTGGCTTATGGTTTATCATCCCAAACAAAGTCAAAGAAGAAATAGAGAGCCAAGGCCTTGATTTCTATGGCGGCCTTCACGCAGTTGAACATGGCATGATAGCAATGTCACCAATCTTTGCAATGTGCGACCGATGGGACATCGGCGGATTATCAACACCCCTACACCCAAACACTGGAGAACCAACAATTTTCATCTACGATGGCTTTGAAGGCGGAATTGGCATATCAGAAACCCTACACTCAAAAATGAAACTTCTATGGGAAAAAACCTTAGAACTCATAGAAAACTGCGAATGCAAAGAAGGATGTCCCTCATGCATATACTCACCAAAATGTGGTAACGAAAACGAACCTCTAGATAAAAAAGCAGCAAGCAACATATTAAAAGAACTATTGAAGTTATGCACCACCAGCGAATAATACTAGAAGCAATATAAAACCAAAAATGGCTTACATAGAACACCCAGAAGTTAGCTATTAACATACAAAGCATATAGCGCTTGTAAAATCAGAACAACTAAAAGTTAAACTGTGCAAACGTTAACTTTGCGGTTTAAAAACCCATTAATCGAAGTGATCTCGAGTTGATCTTTTAAAATTTTGGCGCAGTTTAGTGGAGCATTTAGGGAAAAGATGGATGTTTTTGAACAGAAATTTTGGAGTATAATAAATTTTATATTGCACCAATAACAGTCCAATAATGTAAAGTGCAAACAATAGTGTTTGTACCATAAACGTTTAGAAGGAGTTGAAAGTAGTGTCCGATAAAGAAATGCACAAGGCAACGTGTTCTGAATGCGGTCAAGAATGTGAAGTTCCATTCGTACCAGACCCAAGCAGACCAGTGTACTGCCGTGAATGCTGGTCAAAGAAACGCCCAGCAAGACCACGCAGATACTAAGCTTCTAAAGCTCTAGTTTGCCTAAATCCAATTTATTCTTCATTTTTTCACGCTTGAACCAAACGGTTTTTTTAGCAGTATAACATGTGTGGTTGTACAAAAACTAAATATTGCTGGAAACAAATGTTTTCAGCGCGCAATAAGGGCCGATAGTTCAGCTGGTATGAACGCTTGACTTGCACTCAAGAGGTCGGGGGTTCAAATCCCCCTCGGTCCACCAACAACTATCAAACACAAGTTTTATGTCGAGCAAACTAACGACTTTTTCCTAAGAGTACCCGAAATTGATTCTAAAAAATCAAAAATTCTTTTTAACGAGCAATGATATTGAATCAAGAGCGAACAGAAATGCCTAAAGTAACTTATAATCCAGAAAAGGTTCAAAAACAGAAAAGGTCAATCGGTGCAGTAGCAGTTGTGCTTCTGTTAATTGTCACAATTTTAGCGCTCGTATTCAAATTTAATTTTATTGTTTGGGTTCTACTGGACTTGGCTATTTTTGGAGTTGCTAATTTACTATTACGAAGAGTTGGAAAAGTACCTCTATAGCAAGTGTGTCCCTGTAAAGAATGGTTCAAGTATAAAATAATTTTAAACTGAGACAAAATTTCTGTGTAGACAAGTTTTCGATGTTTAGTTGCTCAGCTACCTTAAATAAGAGCGTTACTGCTTGTTGGGCAAAATAAACAAACAGTATTTGAGGGGAAACTAGGTTTGGACGAAGTCTTGGAAATGTTAGACAAAACCACTAAAAGATTACAAAATTTACTTGAAGAAAAAAAGGCAACAATAAACAAGCAAGCAACAGCTTACGCTCAGACTTTACAGTCACCAACAACGACACAAGAGCAGAAAATTAAAATTTTTATAGCTAGAAACTTGGAACTTGACCGAATTGACCGGTTATCCTCTCAGTTAAGCCTGCTTTATACGCTTCAGATTTTCGCGTTCAAAGTAAAGGTGATGGAAGTGTCCCTTGGCAACGTTAGTGAACAGTTAACTAAGTCGGGGGTAATGCAGAAAAGCAGCGAGTTAGAAGATGTTAAAAAGAATATTGACGCACTCAAAATTCTGGTTGAAGCTCAATATGAAGCAATGAAACAAATACATGAAGACCAGAATAAAACGTTAAACTATATCTATTGACATCAATTTTTGGGCAACAAACTTGCCCATTAACATTTTTTCATACATAAACAACTAAAAAGTATCTTTGGGCTAACAGTAAATTTCAGCGATTAACTGCGCAAGCCTTTTTAAGCAAATTATCCCCTAATCGCAAGTTCAGAATTATTAAAAAAATGTGTTTAGCGGTGCTGCCCAAAATATGAGCCAATGGCATTCCAAACAAGCACAGGAAATCATTAACGATGCAGAAGTGAATCCAGAGATGGGTTTAACTGATGAAGAGGCAGCAAAAAGACTAAATCAGTATGGTAAAAATAATCTAACCGAGGAACATCGGGTAAAATTTTTAGAAATTTTCAGGGAAGAAATCACTGAGCCTATGATTTTGTTGCTTTTTGCCATTGGTGTACTTTATAGCGTTTTGGGATTTGTTACAGGTTCAGGTTTTATTGACGCTATAACAATTATAGTTATCATCATTTTGCTTGTCTTGGCTGAAGTTTATAACGAGTATAGAGCTAAACATTCGATTTCCGCGTTGAAACAATTAGCACCACCAATTGTGCAGGTATTAAGAAACGGTCAAACTGTGATTATACAAACTGGTGATTTGGTACCCGGCGATATTGTGTTTCTAAAAGTTGGGCAACGGGTTCCAGCTGATGGCCGACTCTTGGAAGCTTATGGTTTAGAAGTTGATGAATCTAGTTTAACGGGTGAATCTTTACCTGTAGCTAAGGATGCGACTGCGGTTTTAGCAGGTGAGACACGCATCACTGATCAAACTAACATGGTGTTCACAGGTACAGTTATTACGAGGGGGCGCGGCAAAGCACTCATAACTGCCACGGGTATAAAGACAGAGTTGGGCAGAATTGTAGGCATAACTAAAGCTGGAAAAGAACCAAAAACACCACTTCAGCTCTCTATGAAACAACTATCAAAGACACTTGTATGGGTTGCTTTATTTTTCAGCATCCTGATTCCGCTACTTAGCTATCTTAGAGGATTACAGTCTGACCCTGCAGAAGCTGTTCTGTATGGACTTTCATTGGCATTTGTTGTTATCCCAGAGGAGCTGCCCATTATAATCACTATGGTTTTAGGTGTCGGTAGTTATGCATTGTCACGTAGAGGCGCTATAGTAAAACGTTTACGCGCTGCAGAAACCTTGGGAAATGTCACTGTAATTGCCACTGATAAAACAGGTACTATAACTGAAAACAAAATGCGAATTGAACATCTCTATTTTGACAGCAAAATCAAAGGCACAGGGGCTTTCCATGAAAATGAAAAAGCTGCATTAAAAACTGCGCTTTTAGCAAGTGATGGCATTAAACCCGACAGTGTGCACCTTGGCAACCCAATGGCTCAAGCAATTCTAGAACACCTAAAACAGAACGGCATAGATGCCTCAACTGTAGCTAAAGATTGGATTTTTAAAGATGAATACAGTTTTGACGTTAACCGCAAACTTGCCTCATACATTTACAAATACGGCAACGCCAATATTGTCCTATCAAGCGGTGCACCAGAACGTCTGCTGGCAAATTCGGTAAAAGTCTTGCTTCGCGGTGAAGAAACTCCTTTAACAGAAACTTTACGGATAGAAATTTCACAGGCTATAACACAGATGGCGCGCGCTGGAGAAAGATTACTGGCGTTTGGTTACCATCGAATCAGTACTGAACAAACAGATAGCCAAACAAATATTGAACAAGACAGCGTTTTTGTGGGTATAATTGGTTTTATTGACCCCCCACGTAAAGAAACAAAAAACGTTATTCGAACTTGTCAGCAAGCAGGCATAAAGGTAGTTATGATTACAGGCGACCATCCAGAAACGGCAAAGGCAATCGCAACTCAAGTGGGTATAAACAGTAGCAACGTGCTCACGGGCATGCAAATCGCTCAAATGTCTGATGAAACCTTGAAAGAGGCCTTAAAGCGTACGTATGTGTTTGCTCGTGCTACACCTGAGGATAAATTAAGACTGGTTAAACTGCTTCGGGAAAACGGTGAAGTCGTTGCAGTTACAGGTGACGGCATTAATGATGCACCAGCCCTTAAAGAAGCACACATCGGTATTGCAATGGGCGTTCGAGGCACAGATGTTGCTAAGGAAGCTGCAGACGTGATTTTAACAAATGACAATTTTGCAGTCATAGAAACTGCTATAGACCAAGGACGCAAACTTAATAGCAACCTCCGAAAAGGTGTACGGTATTACCTTGCCTGTAAAGTTGCATTGGTATCAATCTTTCTTGTTCCAATAATATTGGGCATCCCCTTGCCGTTTGCGCCAATACAGATTATTGTGCTTGAACTCTTCATGGATCTTGCTGCATCTGCCACATTCATTGCTGAACCAGCAGAAAAAGATTCAATGAAAAAGAAGCCAACAGAAAAAACAGAAAAATTCATGAATCAAACCATGACCAAAGGAATATTTGCGGGGGCAGCCAGCTTATTTGCAGCAGTCACAGCTATGTATCTGTTCACATGGTTTATTACACAAAATGTACCGTATTCACAGACGGTTGCATTCGCAACTTGGATGTTTGGACACATTTTCTTAGCGTTTAACTTCCGTTCAGAACAAACCCCACTGGTTAAACAGGGAGTGTTATCAAACAAGGTTATGCTACTTTGGGCGTTGCTAGCTATTATGATGTTGCTTATAGGCACAAACTTGGCATTCATACAACAAGCATTGCAGATTACTAGCTTAAACCTAACTGACTGGGTATTAGTTATCTTGGTTTCGTTTGTTGCTACATTCTGGATGGAAATTAGAAAACTTGTACAGAGAAGCGACAACTTTTAAACCATTAACCCCTCTTTACATGAAAAACAAATGCAGGGAAGATAGAGGTTGCCGATTAAGTATTTTGAGGCTCCAGAAATCAAAAAGCAAGTTGATCAGTTAGCAGTAGAGTGCGAATTTTACCATGTTGTACCCCAGTTCGTGTTCTGTGTTCGAAGCAAAGGCTCCAAAGCCAAACGCACCATTGCACGCATTCACGGATTGGGAAAAATCTGGCAAGGCGTCCTAAATCAGCCTCCAACCTACACCATTGAGGTCATCTCTGAAATTTTTGACAAAATGTCTCCCGAAGATAAAGAACGCGTTTTAATTCATGAATTGATGCATATTCCAGGCGGTTTCGGTGGCGGTTTTCGACCACACAAAGGGTATGTAGAACGCAAAAACGTAGAAATGGTATATAAAAAATTGCAGCAGACAAGGGCCGCAAAGAAGCAAAAGAACCTATTATTCCCGTAAACTTTGCAGTTTTTTACATTACATTTTTAAACCACGCAATAAATGGTAAGGCTGCAGATTCATCAGCAGAAAAATAAAAATCTAAGCATGCAAATAATGGCAAGGTTTACTGAAAATATTTACTTGCCAAAATTTGAGGTACAAATTATGAAGCACGTTATGAAAAGTTTGAAACATAACGGAATTTACGTTCCTCCTTACGACCTTAAAGGATTCAACATTAAAATCCAAGGTCAAGCAATCACACTTACAGAAAAGTCTGAACCTATGGCAGTAGCGTGGGTACGCAGAACCTTATCAACCACAATAGCGCCACCAGACCAGATATATACTAAAAATTTTATGAAAGAATTTTTAGAACAACTAAAGAAAGAAAACCCCAACATAAACTATTTAGACACTTTTATGCCCAAGTATCTTGAAAGTATAGGTAATTCTCAGGCAACCCAAGCCAATGGTAAAGGGCAACAATATGAAATTGATTTTAACGAAATAAAAAAATTCATCCTTGAAGAGAAAGCAAAAAAAGAAGCTGTAACCAAAGAAGAAAAGAAAAACCAAACAGAAGAACGTAAAATAAAACGGTTAGAGATGAAGGAGAAGTATGGTTACGCGGAAGTTGATGGACAACGACTGGAAGTAGCCAACTGGACATCTGAACCGTCATGTCTTTTCGCTGGCAGAGGGGACCACCCGCAACGTGGCAGATGGAAGGAAGGACCAAATCAAGAAGACATTACGCTAAATCTTTCACCAGACGCACCTAAACCAGAAGGATGGAAAATCACTTGGGAACCTAACAAGATGTATGTCGCAAAATGGGTGGATAAACTCACAGACAAAGTCAAATACGTCTGGTTTAGCGACACAGCATTTCTAAAGCAGAACCGTGAAAAAGAAAAGTTTCAAAAAGCTGAAAATCTTGGAAAGCAAATAGGCATAGTAGAGAAACATATTAACAAGAATCTTGAAGCAAAAGAGTTAGAACGCCGCAAAGTAGCAACTGTTGCCTGGTTGATTTTGGCGGTCAACATGAGGGTTGGCGATGAAAAAGACCCAGATGAAGCAGATACTGTTGGCGCTATTACACTTCGAGATGAGCACATAAATATTAAAGATAACAAGGTTACTTTTGATTTCTTAGGTAAAGACAGCGTACGATGGGTAAAAACCATTCAGGCGCCACTTCAAGTAATAAAGAATCTGGAAGAGTTCAAAAAAGACAACACTAAGCAATACCTCTTTGAAGGTATTGATAGCAAAAAAGTGTCAAGGTTCCTATCTGAAAAAGTACCCAAACTCACAGCCAAAGTTTTCCGTACTTGGAAATGCACCAAAACTCTAAAAGAAGAACTTGATGGAAGCGGCGTAACTAAAGCAGATCCAGACTACAAAAAGAATTATGCAGCTAAAATGGCTAATCTCAAAGTTGCAGAGGTTGCAAACCACAAACGCAAAATTCCACCCACATTTGATGAACGACTAAAGAAGAAGGAAGAAGTTCTCAAAGACATGCACGCACAACTCAAAGCAAAGAAAGCAGAAGGCAAAAAAACCGAATCACTTGAATCACGCATTGAAAAGACAAAGCTAGATCTTGAATTAACAAAGCTCACCCGAGAATACAACTTAGGCACCTCACTAAAATCGTATATTGATCCACAAGCATACGTGAAGTGGGCAAAGAAAGTAAAGTTTGACATAGTCAAATTCTACCCAACAACATTACGTAACAAATTCAGCTGGGCACTTCAAGGCAAAACCAAAAAAGCAGTTCCGGATGACGAAGTGACAGAGTGCACGCCAGTATGAGTATCAAAGAAACTGCTGACGGCTCTCTAATTACCATTTTTGTTAAACCCAACAGCCCCAAATTCAACATAGAAATAGATGATGACAAAATCATCATTTACGCCACGGAAGAACCAGAAAAAGGAAAAGTCAACAAAGAAATCCTTAAAGAACTAACAAAATTTTTTCACGCAAATGTTGAATTGGTTTCTGGTGCTACTTGTAGACAGAAACAATTAGCAGTTGGAATTAAAAAAGCAGAGTTGGAACAGCTTTTAAAAGAAATATAAAAAGTGTTTTCTTACTGCAGTCTGAATCGCAATATTGCTGCTAAACCGCCAAAGGCGCTTTTCAGCATTTGACCTTCCTCAGTCTCCGTTGAGATTACTTCAACATCTGTATTTGAGTACTCAGCAAGCTGCGCTAAATCATCAATTAAGTCAATTTTTTCAACTATAGTCAAAGATGGCGCGGTGCATTTAGGACAGGGTTTACCAGCAAGACTTTGCTCGAATGTTTGCATACTTGGTGTTTTGACGGTTTCTTGTTCTTGATAGCTGCATGCACCACATTTTATGGTTACACGTTGCATGTCAAGTGCTTCTGAAATCAAAAGCATTCTAACTTGACCTGACTGTAGTGCCTTACGCACTTCAGCCTCACCATAAGTAATCAACCCAGTGTCATGTCCTACTTCATAGAGGAATTTTTGCATGATTTGTTTTTCTTCAATGTAGCGGACTTTTTTCATGATTTCAGGGGCTTTCTCTACAACTTCTTTAACACCCTGCTCTTCAACATAAGCAGTGTCAACAACATCTAAAATTTTATTTTTAAGTTGATAGTTAAGGTAGTCGCCTTTCTGGAAATCATATTTTGTTGGGCCAGGACCACCTAAAATTATTCCTTTGAGGGTTTCTATTGGCAAGAAAATCTCGTTAGCGTGTCCTCCAGCACGAGTGAAATACTCGTTTAACTGCATTTCACGTAGTCGCTCATATCGTCTAGCTGATTGACCACCAGCGCGAGTTTTGCCAGCAACACCAGAGGTCATTTCACGAATAATATTTAGGTGCTTACCGGTTAAGGTGGCTATTGTGGCGTTTGTTGCATCAATTAGCATGATGCCATAGGTTTCTTTTTCCCGCAACATCTCTTGTAGGTGTTCAGTGTGAAAACGTGAGTCACAGCGGTAAAGGAAAATGCGAATTGGCTCAGGTGGAATAATAACCCAAGATTCCATGCGTTCAGTTCCCGGTCCAGCACCCTCTTGCGGAAGTGCACCGCAAAAGATAACCAGGCCTTTTTCGCCAGGATCTTTGAATAGTTTAAGTTTTTGCTGCGCTTTAACAATAGCGTCCAAGACGTTTTTGCGTGTAACGTTTGATTTAATATTGGTAGCTGTACCGTATTCTTCTCGCAAAAGGTTAAGGGCATCACTAATTTGTTTACCCGGCGGCACATAAATTGTAATCAGCTCTGTGTGACTGCCCTCTTTAGTGGCCAAGGTGTTGATTGCTTTTCTTGTTCGATATAGCTCTAAGCTGTCTTTTTTTGCAGTACTCACAGTAATTCACGTTTAAGTTAAGATTAGACTCTAAGGTAAGGGTATAAGAATATAAGAACAAAATAAAACTTCCTACGTAACATACACCTACTACTTAGACTACACATACATTATACGTAAAATTACTACCTTACCAGATTTTATTGAAGGGTCAATAGTTTGATGCTCAAGGTAAATGTTGCTAAAATTAAAACCAAGTATTCAGAGCTATAGAAAGTAGAACCAAAAAAATGATGTACCCACATTCACCATACTTATAGGTACGATAAAAGGAGAAGTTAAGCTTTTGGTTTATCAGCTGGGGTTGCCACAGGTTCAGGTGCAGGAGCACCGATGGCATCTCTTAGGAAAGATTTGAATGGACCCAGTTTACCGCCATAGTTACCAGCGGAAATCTTGACGACACCAGGACAGTTAATTGAAGCTGTAACGCCAACTTGCATTGCTTTGTTAACTGCCTCTAACGTTAAACCATTAAGGACAATTTCAAAGACACTGTTTACACCTTCTGGAACAACTGTATCTGGAACAATGGTTCGCAAAGTTGGGCAGTAGGATTGGTTTGTTGAAGCTTTTAGTTTGTATTTCATAGAACCAGCTTTGCTTCCTGAACGGCATACACCACCGGGGAAGGGCATAATTACGTCTGGAACTTGTTCACGTATTGCGTCTACTGCTGCTTCGGATGCCGCTAAAGCTTCAGGCTGAGTCTTAGCAAAAATCATATAGTTACCACCCGCAACTGCTTCCATAGCGCCAAAACCATCTTCTACTATAAAGTTGCCTTCCATTACAGGGATTTTCCAGCACTTGCGTCCACCAACCATGGTTTTCTTTTGAAACCCATCACCAAAGTAGCGGAGGCTACTGCCAATATTAAGAGTACGCTTACCAAGTAAACCGTTAAATGCAGCAGTTGAAGGACAAGTCATGACACACTGACCAATACGACCCAAAAGTTGGCCTTTCAATTCAAAACGGTCACGATTATAAATGTGAATCAACACACCAGGTCGCTTATCGGGTGTTTGTTCTGCCGGAACTGCACACTCGATTGATGCTTCAGCTGAAGCAGCAATTACACTTGTGGCAAAACCAGTGGTCACATTCCCAGCAATTTGAGCCCACTTATCGTTCTGAGCGGTAATTAGAACCCTTCCCACCCAAAGCGAAAACATTTCAGCAAAAGTATCACTCACTTGAACAGTTTGATTTGCTGCAGACTTTACAAGAAAAACCTTTTCTTTATCGTCATACCCGATAATTTCAAGTTTGCTAGTATTTGGTGACATGGAAGAAACCTCAAATTCAGTTGGTACTTGTATAATTTAAGAGTTTTTGTAAAAACATAACGGTTTATTTGAGTTTAGGCTATGGTAATTTGTGCATTAGTGTTTACATAGGGACTTATCGTAAATACAGTACCTAAAAGTTAGATTATTTATAGCTTATCAAGAAATGCAAGTTGTCTTTTAAATATGCATACAAGAAATTAGTTATGATGGAGGGTAATATTTGCCTTTGATAGGTAGTTGGTTTCCGCAGAATTTACAGTGCATGTCACTAGTTAGGTTCCATTGAGTGATTTCGAAACCGTCACGACGTATCACAAGTTCGCTACATGCGGGACAGTATGTATTTTCAGCCACATGACCAGACATATTTCCAAGGTAAATAAACCGTAAACCTTCACCTTTGGATACAAGGTAAGCATTTTCCATGTCCTCTATTGACGTGACTGGAAGCGTGGTCATTTTGTAGTCAGGATGAAAACGCAGTAAGTGGAACGGTGTGTTTGGTCCCAAGTAGTCATTGATCCATTTCGCCAAACATTGTATTTGATGCATTGAATCACCCATTTTGGGGATAACAAGATTGGTGATTTCAATATGGACACCTGTAAGTTTGAATTCTTTTAAAGCTTCAAAAATCGGTTGTACATCAGGCACAGCTGAAACAGTCTTGTAAAAACTAGAGTCACCAGCTGCTTTGAAATCCACTGTTACAGCATCAAGATAAGGCGAAATCGTTTTCACAGCTTCACGAGTCATATATCCATTAGTTACAAACGTGTTAAAAAGGCCCGCTTCATGGGCAAGTTTAGCAATGTCATAAGCATATTCCATGAAAATTGTGGGTTCAGTGTAAGTGTAACTGATTCCCTGACAATTTGACTCCTTTGCTAATCTAACGATTTCCTCAGGAGACATAGGATCTCCTGCTACTTCTTTATCTTGACTTATCATCCAGTTATCACAGAACTGGCAACGAAAATTACACCCTACAGCGGCAATTGACGCTACTAAAGCGCCAGGGTTAAAATGCAGCAGAGGCTTTTTGCCTATAGGATCTACCCCAAAAGAAACCGCCTTACCGTAATTTAAGGCATATAGTATACCATCTTGGTTTTTGCGAACCAAACAGAACCCAGTGGAACCGTCACTAATTAAGCAGCGCCTAGCGCATAAACAACAGTTTACCTTTTTTTCAGCCACTTGGGTATAAAGCATCGCTTCATGTGTTGACAAAACAAACCACACACTAAAATACGAAACTTTTCTTAAAACTCTTTAGGCCAATACAGTTGACATAAAACTTGCAGATACAAGTTCTTCAACTACTAATCAATTAGAAAAAACGAAGTAACTTGCTTAAAAAAGCAAAAAGAGACCCCTAACTTCCCATTTTAAGTAATAGATGTTAATTTAGGGTTTACTTTTTGGTTATTTTTACAAAAGACACGTTTTTACAGCATAACGTATCACTTATAAGTACTATCGATGTAACTCTGAAAGAGACTAAATATAACTCTAATTACCAAAATAACTTAAAAATGAGGCTTATAGACGAAATACATTGCTTAATTTTGGGAAGTTAGAGAGAGACTTAAAAATAAGCGGGTTACATAATCGGTATACAAAAGCATCAACAAAACAAACAAAAATAAGAAAAAAGAAAAACGTGGTTATTCTCTGCTTGAAAGCACCAAGATGTAGTCAGCTGTATCTGCACACATGTCTGCTGCTTGCTCAATAAATTCAATTAAGTCATCAAAAATAATCATTGCGCCACAGTTTATGCTTGCACCATACTTTACAAATAAGCTTTTGATTCGCAAGTACTCAATATCTATGTCTTGTTCGATTTCGCCTACCTGTTTAGCTTCTTTTACAGCTTCAGAAGGATTTGAAGAAATTTTTTCTATACTACTTCGAAGCATCTGGGCAGTATCAACAAGTTTACCAGTCATGTACACAGTTTTTTGGCAAAGCTCAGAGGGAATTTCTGCTTCCACAAGCATCTCGAGACATCTTGCAGCATCTTTGGTGTGATCAGCTAAAGTGTCAAGGCGTTTTACAACGTGTAATAGATCTTCGCGGTAATCTGAAACCAAAGCGGCACCTTTAGACAATTCAAGGAAAGTGTCAGTTCTTAATTTATCCACTTCTTCCTCAGCTAAATACAAATTTTCAATGTATTTTTTTGTATCGTTAATATTTTTTTCTGAATAACTCTTTGTGGCCTTGTGTAACCAAGTTACTGTGTCAAAGGCTTTAGTAATTTGTTCATGTGCAAGTTCTAAGCCTCTTGTTCTTCGTCTATGTTCAAACCAATCATAACTTCTTTTTTCCACGGCAAGCACCCTAAACTCGATAGAAACAGTATCATATATTGAAATATAACCATTATCTTAATCGATTAACGGTTAACATGTTCATAAATCAAGCACTATTTTAGCTAATGCTACCTTAGACGCTAAATCTTTCATCAACGTGTTAACAACAGCCACTTTAACGCCTAATCCCTCAATTCGACTCTTCTCAGCGGCATCCATAGAATCAATCACAAAACCATCCAAAAAATCAACATACAATTTTGCAACACCAAAAGCTGAAACCTCAACACCTAAACCATTTAACAGTTTATCGGCTGGACCCTTAATGGGCGCTCCCGCGACAATCGGACTAACAGCAACCTTTTTGGCACGGGTTTTTCGCAGAGCATCTCTTACACCTTGAATGGACAAAATAGTGCCGATACTCACAATGGGGTTACTAGGACAAATAATCACACGATCTGAATCCATTATAGCATCAATCACACCCTCGGCAGGTTTAGCCGTCTCTGCACCAACAAACTTGACATCAAGTACAGGATCTTTAGCTGCACGTTTAACCATGTACTCCTCAAAATGAATAGAGTCACCAGGTATTTGCACATAAGTGGCGAACTTGTCATCGGTCATTGGCAGAATCTTTAGTTTAAGCCCCAAGTCACGGCTTACCTTAGCAGATATCTGCGACAGCGTAGCACCGTTTTTTAGCATATTTGTACGCAAAATGCTTGTAGCAAAGTCTCGGTCACCAAGGTTAAACCAGTCCACTTCACTAAACAGTTTAAGCATGTTTAAACAGTTAAACGTGTCATCTTTGATTCCCCAACCTTTTTCATCGTTGATAATACTAGCAAGCGTGTAAGTTACAATATCAATATCAGGAGAGATATGCAACCCAAAAAGGTCAATATCATCACCAGTATTTACAATAACCGTTAGATCTTCCTGTTTAATTAACTGGGTTAAGCCTGTTAAAAATCGAGCTGCACCCACCCCACCTGCTAAAGCGGTAATCATAACTATCACTTATAGTTTAACGATGATGTTTTTCTGAAACCCAATACTCAGATTTGCCCTTTTCGTTAATGATGTGTTCTTTTTTAAAGATTGGCGTTTCACTTTTGTAACGTTCAACTGCTTCACGTAGCACAGGAAACACTTGCTCACGATGAGAACCAGCGACCGCAACATAAACTAAATCGTCACCAACCTTGAATTCACCTGTTAAATGATGAATTTGCACATCAACAATCCCCGGCTTGAGGGTTAAGTCGTCACAAATTTTACCTAAAACCTCATCAGCTTTTTCTTCATACGCCTCCAAGGTGAGCTTTTCCACTTTTTCCCCACCTTCAAGAGTTTCTCCCCGCACTACACCGATAAATAAACCAATAACACCAGTTCTACTGAAATCTTCCCGATGTTTGATGCTTTCAATTACATCATTAACATTTATTGAACCCTTTTCATGTACTCCTGCATAGTTCACCATAAATTGTAACCCCTAAAACAACATAATGCTTAGCGTAGTGCCGTTTAAGACTATTTTGGAAAACAAAAAATAATTAAAATGAAAATAGAGAAGAAACGGTTTATTCTTCTTCGTCTGCAGCTTCTTCAGCTTCAATATCAGCTGTTTCAGCTATTTCCTCATCCTCTGGCATAACTTCTTCAACAGTTGTTGGGCTAGCAGCTAACACAATCTCGGAAGCGTTTGCTGGTGCACCGATGAGTTTTGATTTACGTATACCAACATGACGTAACGGCGCAACTTGCTTTGATTCATTATAGATGTCAGAAGCGATTTTACCTAGAACCATTTCTTGAACGAATTGATCCATTGTAAGTGCGGCTGCTTTTTCTTTGATAATTTTTATCATGATGTTACGGATGATTTTTTCTTGTGAAGTTTTTATGCGTGAAAGTGTCAGGGCAGAAACGGCAATTCTTAGTTTGAAACCGTCTTTAGTTGTTAAATTAAATAAACCGTCCACTTTGGTTGTTCTTCTTCTAACTAAGCTACGTAGGTAATCACGTGAATATTCATGCCCCTTGAATAAGGTCTTGGCTGTTTTACCATCCATTACGCTTATTTGGAAGAACATTTTCAAATAGTGATGAGAGAAGTCACCTGTAATATCGTACAGTGTAGCTTCAACAACTCTACCAATTAGTTGATCTGTTGTCTCTGCTGGTACGGCACCTAAATCAACGTTACCGAAGAATGATGGCGCTACTACGTTGTACCATGATTTGCCTCGCCATTTATCGCGTATGTGTTTTGCTTTCGAAGACTTTGAAGACAAAGTAATCCTCCAAACTTGCCTCAACATTCTCAAAGCAATATAAAAGGGTTTAGCGATGTTTGTCTATTTTTTCGAAATCACCCATATATTTCCTAAGCACTTTAGGCACATTTATTGAACCATCTTCATTTTGATTATTCTCAAGTAGAGCAACAATGGTTCTTCCAGTAGCAATCGCCGTAGAATTAAGCGTATGCAAGAAACCTTTTGGCGGCGCACCCTCTTTTTCACGATAACGAATACCTAAACGCCTTGCTTGATAATCAGTACAGTTACTACAGCTAACAACCTCACGGTAACCATTTTGTGCTGGCATCCAAGCCTCAATATCATACTTTTTAGCAGCAACACCACCAATATCTCCAGTGCAGACATTAACAACACGATAAGGCAACTCGAGCTTCTGTAGCAGATCTTCAGCGTTTGCCAACAATTCCTCATGAAGCCTAACTGAGTCTTCGGGTTTACAGAAAATGAATTGTTCCACCTTGTTAAACTGGTGCGTACGAAAAATACCCCGTGTATCTTTGCCATGTGCGCCAGCTTCTTTACGGAAACATGTACTTAAGCCTGCAAGTTTAAGCGGCATATCCTGCTCCTTTATAACCTCATTCATGTACATGGCAGCCATTGGATGCTCACTGGTAGCTATTACATAGAGGTCTTCACCTTCAATTTTGTAGAGAACATCGACAAAGTCTGCAAGAGCAGTTACCCCTTCGTAAGCGTCTTTCTTCATCATATAGGGCGGTTCAACAGCAACATATCCCTTCTTGCTCAGCTCATGCGTAGCAAAACTCAGCAAAGCTAAATCCAGTAGCGCCAACTGATTTTTTAAAAAGAAGAAACGAGCACCACTAATTTTGCCGGCACGTTCCATATCAATTAGGTCAAGGTCATTGGCTAGGTCTATGTGGTTTTTTATTTGAAAGTTAAACGTAGGGATTGTTCCCCAAGTTTTCACTTGCACGTTATCATGTTCATCTTTGCCTAAAGGCACAGTTGGATCAAGCAAATTGGGTAAGCGTAAAAGCAAATCACGCTCTGTCTCTTCTTCCTGAGCAACCTGCTTCTCAATAGAGGTTATTTGGACGTCAATTCCTTTGGCTTTTTCAACTTGAACTTGAGCATCTTGACCAGCCTTTTTAAGTTTAGCAATTTCAACTGTGATCACTTTACGGGCATGACGTAAATCGTTAAGGCTTACAAGATTTAGCCGCCACTGCTTATCAAGAGCAATAAGTTCGTCAAGCATCAACAGATTCTCAGGGTTACCCCGCTTTTCCAAATTTGCTCTTACCAGATCAGGACTTTCACGGATAAGCTTGATATCTAACATACATCTCACGCGAATAATTCTCATACAGACCCTTTAGCATTTTAACCTTACGATTCAGCCATACACACAATCAAACATTATGCAGACCAAGTTTAAGTTAATGAAGAGTTAACATAAAACTGTGACAACAAAAAAAGCAACTATAGGCTGCACTTAACTAATCATCTCGTAAAAACTTGCTTGAAATACACATTTAAAATTTGCGTCCCAAGCAGAAAAGCAAAATTTTACAAGAGAATAGATTTGTCAAAAAATAAAAGAAAGATTTGATTGGTTATTCTTGGTTTTAACGATTTGTGCCCTTATGCTTTTTTGCTTAAGGTTATCTCCATCGTAGAAACCATTCTAGACTTGTTCTCTCCCTCACGTGGCGGCATCTCGGCTGTACCGATGGCAATTTTGCTCACTTTGAGATCTTTAACAAAACGGTTTCTTGCAATTTCAGCTACGTCAACAGCTGTAGTGATTGCTTGACCTCGTGCTTTCAAAGTGATTTCTCTAAGGTTGCCTGAAGAGAGGCTTGTTATGATAGCTAAAACATAGCTCATTGGAGGTTTATTTCCGACGAAGATTACATCTGCGTTTTCAGTCATATTGTTTTACACCTTATATGTTGCTTTGTGTAACGCTGCTGCTTTGCGCTTTGATGCATGGCAGAACATTACCATTTTATTAATTCATTAACTTCCTTATAAGTTCACTGAAAGTAACCGAAATCAAATCTGAATTTCTACACCAAAAATAGGACAAAGAAACATCTTCCGGAAAAGGCTTTATTACAGCAACCAATAATTTGGCAATAAACATCAACAACCCCGAAGGATCCTAAAAATTGTTAACTAAACTTAAAAAAAGAATCCAAGAAATGCTAGGTGCTGAAGCAAACATTGCATACAAATTGGGGTTTACGCCAAACAAAATCAGCATTGTGGGTTTCATCCTATCTTTGGCTTCTGCAGTTGCATATGCCATAGTACCAGCGCAACAGATCCTGTTTTTGGTTTTAGCAGTGGTGTTTATGTTAGCATCAGGATTCTGCGACACAATGGACGGCATAGTAGCTAGAACATTTAATCAAGCTTCTACTTTTGGAGCATTCTTTGATTCTGTACTTGACAGATACGCAGACGCAGCAATTTACGCTGGAATAATCATCAGTGGCTTATGTAATCCTGTATTGGGACTTGCCGCGTTGGCAGGTTCAGTGCTTGTAAGTTACACGCGCGCACGAGCAGAAGGCATTGGGATAAAAATGGAGTCCGTTGGATTTGCTGAACGCGCAGAACGCATGCTAATCTTAGGCATTTTCACGATTGCTGCAGTATTTTATCTGCCAGCCTTAAACTTTGGCATAATAGTCCTAGCGGTGCTTACAAACGTTACAGTAATACAGAGAGCTTATCACGTGTTTAAAACATTAAAGAAGTAAAAAAAAATATAAGAAAAGCTCAGAAGCTTATCTTCTTTTATAACCTTTTGAGTGGCGCTCGTTTTCAGCTCTCACTTTAACAATGCCACGGTGCACTGCACATGAAATACAGTAATATTTAGTATCAACCCAAGATGCTAAGAACGTACCCTTTTGTCTAAGTTCCTTTGCCAACTGAGGCTCAACAAAAGATACTCTACGTGTCGACCGTTTTGCTTTGTCACGCGGCACCATTGCCCCACAGTTTACGCATTGAACAAGACTGCTACTTCCCTTGCTACCTTTTGCTCTTCCTCGACTTTTTCGTTTAACTGGCATTATTTTGACCTCTTAACACTTTTGCTTCAAATATTGAATTAACTATCTTATATATCTGCCCGTAATTTTAACAGAGAAGCAAGGTTTGCTTTCTGATTTATCTGAGGAACAATTTTACCACTTGTAGAAGACATCAACGATGTCACACCTGGACCATGTCCAGCAGTCACACAATTAGTATGAACAACCACACCAACAGAAACTGCACCCTGTCTATAGATCCTACCATACGAATGATCCGCATCTATAATAGCAACAAGATCACCAAGCCGCAAATCTTCAAGCCCAAACTGCTTAACCATCAAATCATCAAACAATTGAATATCATAGTCACCACTGTTAACCTGATTAGCACCCAAACCAGAACCCATAATACAAGCAGGAATAAGATGCGTAACGGGAACTTCAAGTTTCCCACCAGTAACCTGTGGATTTATTGCATCAAGCAAACAGGGATCCATATTTACTAGTTTAATTTCAGGAAAATCAAGCAATTTTAAACCTGTGCCGAAAGCTTTTATTTGAATACAGTCACCAATCAGAAGTCTATCAAGGACTTCAGGTTTAAAATCAATCAACACATGCTCTATACCACCATGTTTGCCCGTTACGGTACCTATTTCACCTTTAGCATCTCCACTAGCAACAACCGCTTGATTTCCAACACAAGAAAAGAGGTTATAGGCAGTGTTTGCTGCACTACCTGAGCGCGCATCATTTTCTTTATTATTAGTGCTAACGCATGGTTCCACATGATCTGCTTCCCAACCACATGCGAGATCACCAACACGAAGATTATAAGTTACCCCACCTACACCTGGAAGTATACAAGGAACCCCAGTAGCTGAAATATTGTAAACGTTTTTCGTTGTCGGGCTTGTTACTTCACCCATAACAGAAATTTTGACAAGTTTTTCACGGTTTGTTCTTAGCATCAAAGTCATCTTCTGTTTTAAAAAGATTAAAGCATAATATAAAACTTGCAGAAAATCAACAATAACTTTTGCAATCATTGTGTAGGCAACTCTTAAATGGCACTTTTCTCATTTTGAACGTATAAGGCAAGTTATCTCGTTGTAGAGTGGATATGCAATGTCAGAATTTGGATTAAGAACAAAAATGCTAGTCAAAGACGTAATGAGCAACCCAGTAGTAACTGCTGATGAGAATGAAACAACAAACAACATCGCCACCGCAATGGACAAAGAAGGATTAGGAGCAGTAATCATCACCAACAAAGAAAAAAAATCCATTGGAATTATTACTGAACGCGACCTTGTAGTCAGGGTTATTGCAAAAAATAACAAACCAGACGAGATTAAAGCAAAAGAAATCATGACTACACCACTTATAACCATTGAACCTGACGCCACCATAAGTGACGCAGCAAGAAGAATGAACCGCTTAAACATAAGACGCTTAGGAGTCTTCTATAAAGGCAACTTAGTTGGCATAGTTTCAGACAAAGACTTACTTGGCGTTATGCCAGAACTTATTGAAATAATGCAAGAACACACACGCATCGAAGGCTCAAACATCGCTGAAGAACTTGAAGAGGTCCCACAGTCAGGCTATTGCGACCGCTGTGAAGCCTACTCTGAAAACCTCAAAGAATTCAACGGCCAAAACATCTGCGATGAATGCCGCATAGAACTTGAACAAGAGAAATAACAATTTTCCAACCCCATTTTGGGCACTAAACCTTTAATTATTTATCCACTTGCATCATACACTATTATAGCAGGCGGTTTCCTTGATTGCTGATTTAGTCTTAAACAACACTAAAACATACATTAAAGGCGAAATTCTCGAATGCAGCATAGCCATTGAAGAAGGCAAATTCATCAAAATAGGCAGACAACCCCAAATGCCAAACGCAGACCAAAAAATCAACCTACATGGCATGCTGGTTTTACCAGGTTTAATAGATGAACATGTGCACCTCAGAGACGAAAAAAAAGCATACAAAGAAGATTTCATTTCAGGCACAGCCGCCGCCGCCGCAGGAGGCTTTACCACTGTACTGGATATGCCAAACAATCAACCAGTAACCAACAATGTCGAAGCCCTAAAAAACCGTTTAGACATAGCTGAGAGACGAACACTAGTTAATGTAGGCCTATACTCAGAATTTCCCAGAAACTTGACAGAGTTACCACAAATCAGTCGTGAAGGCGCAATCGGGTTTAAACTATTTATGGGTAACCAAGTTGGTGGTTTAAACATTGATGATGACCAAGCTTTAAAAAACGGATTTAAAACCGCAGGTGAAGTTGGCACGGTTGTTGCTGTTCACGCCGAAGACAAAAACCAAATTATGTTTAACGAGCAGCAGCTCAAACAAACAAAACACAACAGCGCCAAGGATTTTCTTTCCGCTCATACAGAACAGACAGAAGTACAAGCCATGAAACGGGTACTTAAAGCCAGTGAAGACTCAAAGACGAATCTTCATTTTTGTCATGTTACAAGCCAGCAAGGATTAGAAACAATCAAAGAAGCAAAAAAGACGGGTAAAAAAGTCACCTGTGAAGTTACCCCCAACCACCTAATGTTATCATCATCGGATGTTGCGCTTTATGGCATGATGGCAATTATGATGCCACCTCTACGAGACAAAACCCATCAAGAAGCGTTGCTAAAAGGTATAAGCCAAGGTGACATTGACACGATTGGTTCAGATCACGCGCCGCACACGATTGAAGAAAAATCGGCAAGCAGTGTCTGGGAAGTAAAAGTCGGTGTACCTGGGCTGGAAACCGCTCTACCGCTGATGTTAACACTAGTCAGAAAGAACTGGTTGACTTTCCAACGACTTGTTGAGTTGTTTGCGGAAAAGCCCGCAGAAATCTATGGCTTAGTTAGCAAAGGCAAAATCGAAGAAGGCAAAGACGCAGATCTAACAATTATAGACTATAACCAACGTTGGACAGTTGTAGCTGCAGAATTCAAATCTAAAGCCAAGTTTTCACTCTACAACGGTTGGGAAGTAGTCGGAAAACCCGTAAAAACCTTTGTCAATGGTGCTCTAATCATGGATGAAAGCGAGATTGTCGCCAAACCGGGCAGCGGAAAAATTATCCGTGGAGGAAATAAAGTTTCTATCTAACATAACTCTTAGAAAACTACGTTAGCTAAGAATACTTGGCAAAACGGAGAATACTTGAACTCACCGATGACCAACTGTAATCACAAGTGTAAGCTGAGAGCATTTTGTTGATAAAGAATTCTTAGCTTAGGTGTATCAACATACTAAGCTGGAGACTATAAGAACATCCAGTTTATAGCCGTTTTAATGGTTTAGTAACGAGGTTTTTCATAGAAAAGGAGGTTAAGCTTCTAATTCATCAAAGAATTCGAGTAGAAGCTTTGCTGCTTTTTCGCCTAATTCAGTTTTAAGGTAATACTTCTTTAGAGGATCTATGCGTCCACTTTTGGCTAAACCCAAACTTTCGAGTTCAATCATTCGAGCTCTGAAAGTACTATCACTTAATGTAAGCTTATTTTGTCCCATGAATTCTTTAGTATTTTTCCATTTTCCTTTGTCCATGTAGAGCAGTAATAGACAGTCTATGGCGTGATCTTTTTCAAGAACCGTTTTAATTGCCGAAAATCTTGGATTTGTTAGAATATGCTTAACTTTTTCTTCAACTTCATTACTCTTCATATCTTTACTTTCACGACCTGAATTTTTATACTTACGATATACGTAATTTCAAATAAATAAAAAAACAAAAAAAGAAAGAAGGCGACAAAGCGCCTCTCACAATCTACGTAGCCACTACTTAGGGGTATGGCGGATGTGGTTCAGTGGGAGGCAGAACTCCCTCAAGGTAAACATCATCAAGCTGAATCCAAATGATTTCATCAGGAAGCTGCTCACCCTCAACGACCACATCACAAAGCTGACGACCTTCATTGATTACATCATCAAACTGATTCTCAATGATTTCATCACAAAGCTGACGACCAACCTTGAACACATCATCAAGCTGAACCTCAACGACCACATCACAAAGCTGACGACCAACAACGACATCATCAAACTGCTCACCCTCAATGAATACATCACAAAGCTGACGACCAACCTTGAACACATCATCAAGCTGAACCTCAACGACCACATCACAAAGCTGACGACCAACCCTGATTTCATCATCAAGCTGAACCTCAACGACCACATCACAAAGCTGACGACCTTCATTGATTACATCATCAAACTGATTCAGAATGACTACATCATCAAGCTGCTTACCCTCATTGACCACATCATCAAGCTGCTTACCCTCATTGACCACATCATCAAGCTGCTTACCCTCATTGAC
>WRJX01000094.1 GCA_009778385.1 Candidatus Bathycorpusculum sp.
ATTCGACACAGGATTAGGCAATACAAACACCACAACACAAATACACACCGCTAGTTATATAGTTAACGAAAAGTTATACTGCTATATTTGGCGATCAAAAATTAAGAGTGTTAACTAAATAATAACATATTTTATAGTTGGATACGTGTTGTAAAAGTTAGTCTTATCACGTCGTATGCAAAGTGTGGAAGTAGATGTGTCTATAAGCCTGGTTTTGTAAAGATAGGCAACGCTATAAATGCAAAGACTGTAGCAGACAATTCATTAGGCACAGTAGCCACTCTATTTCAAAAATTTCCTTAACTGAACAGTTACGATTGATTTTTATAGATCTATGTTACATTTCAAACTGATGTTACTATGTTGAGAATAAAAGTTCGTGGTGATTGTAGTGAAGATTCTTGTGATTTTTATGGTGGTCTTAAAAAAGAGTATGTGGGGACGGTTGAGGAAATAGAGGTTGTGGATTGTAAGAATACGCCTTCATCGAGAGTGTTTCCTGCTTTTAGTGCGATAGCTCCTGTGGTTATTTCAATACTTTCAAATAAGGAGGTTACTGACGTGATTTGTTTGGCTATGCAAGAGGTTATTTCTAAGATATTTAAGCGAAATGAAAACGGAATTACAGTTAATGCTCAAGTTGGTGGAGTTACTATCTCTGGAACAGTTAGATCTCCTGAAGAGTTAGAGGCATATATGAGGGTCTTACAAAAAGGAGTTGTAGTGTGAGATAATCGTGGTATGTGAAGTTTAGAGGTGCTCTCAAAGTGTGGAAGCTAATCTTGTGTAAAGGCAGAATTTAATCATGGCGGACAGTGTTACAAATGCAAAATGCGTCACTTTCCAATCATATTTTTTGTGAGGCTAAATAGGTACAATAAAACAATCCATAATAACTGTAAATGTTATTTTCTGACACTTCCTTAGGTTGGGGTTTCCCCAGGGTCACTTACTTGGAGTATTTGTTTTTGTAGGATTTGGTTTTCATTTGTTAGGGTGGTAACTACTTGGTTATTTGGTTGGTTAGGTTTTGGAAGCGGATGTTTAACATGGCGAGGGTCTGTTGCACCTGTGGTGACAGTTGTGGTGTTGGCGTGTTTTTTTCAGTTATTACGTGTTGTCTCGATTTATTTTTATTAATGGATGTTTTATTACAGAGAAGGGAAATAAAATGAGTGCTAAATCAGTTTCAAGAACTATTTTTGTAATAGGAATAATAACTGCGATAATTGTTGCAAGTGCAATCTCTGCGTTTGCAGCAACTCAACTGATTACTGGGTCGCAGGGGGAGATAGGTCCGCAAGGGGTTAAAGGTGATACAGGTGATGTTGGGCCTCAAGGATCCGTTGGTGCTACGGGACCTAAAGGTGACCAGGGAGTAACAGGTGCTACAGGTGCAGCGGGATTGCAAGGTGCAAAGGGTGATCCTGGTGAACCTGGGCCTAAAGGGGACACTGGGGCAGTAGGGCCTCAAGGTGCAACTGGAGCAGCTGGCGCAACAGGGGATACAGGTGCAACAGGGGCTACCGGATCGCAAGGGCCTGCAGGTAAAGACGGAAGCACAACAAGATACGTCATAGAAGGCACATTCGATGTGGAACAAGACGGCGACCTAATAATCACTCTCGACATATCACACTCCAATGACATGTACGAGCCATATCGTCAAGAATGGCACTGGAAAAAAATCAGCGTCCCACAACTAACCCTAACAGACATGCCAATAGTACAAGTCTACATAAGATCAGATTTTGAATATCTAAACCCTGAAGTAACAAGCAATATTCCGATACCAATGCAATCATGGCAAGACAGCGATGCCAATATGGGACACCTATGTGTTGTTCTTTATGACGAAGGCTGCATCTATTTAAACTACAAAATAATTGACATTGATAGCCAATACCCAGTAATGTATGCTATGAACGGCGAATACATCATAGTTGTAATCAAGTAACAAGTACTGCTGTTGTGTTATGCAGCAGTTTTATCTTCTATTTTTTGTTCTAACAAAGCGAGTCTTTGTTCTAATACTGTATTTTTTTCGTTAGCTTGCTCAAGATCAAGTTTAATACGGTTCATGGTAGCAGTGTGTTCAAGAACTAAGAAGCTAACTGCTTTATCTCCGTTTATTTGTATGTTTACAGTACTTGTCTAAGTATTCTGTTTTGTGTTCTGGACAGGTTGTTTAGCGGATTTGCCGCAGACACAAATGTTCTCATCTTTTGTTTCAAGATTATATTTTGGCAAATAAACCAAACAGTATCCACCCTACCATCGGCCCGCTCACTAAAAACAATCTCCAATAATATCCTCATACGACCCACAGCATTAGTTATCTTGTTGGTATTCATTGCTTTACCGTTGCCTCATCTAAAATATACGCATTAACAGTATTATTTGCCCTAATATTAACACTAAAATCCTTTTTGGGCTATCTTATTAAATCATGTAGTTGGTGTAAATGGGGCTGTAATTTTTATGGGGGTTGTAATGTGAAGACTAAACGCCCTACACCCACACACGATTAGGTTATAGCTATTCATCTCTATAAAAAAGAAATATCCTAAATGTGGTCGAAGAATGCACGTTAGTAGTGCCTTATCTAATAGTAGTCATCTAGTGAACTTTTTAAGTTGTGGGAATTAATTTTTGCATGTTTTGGTGTGTTTTTTTATTTTGTTTATTGCCCAATCGTAGTGGCTTGTGGTGGTTGAAATGCAGTATTGTCCTAGGCTTGATGTTCCTGTCCATTTGTAATGTTTTTTTTCGAAAAGTTCTGTATCGGTGAATTTTTCGATTAATGATATAACTTTATTGTGGCTGTATTTTATCATTTCTTTTGACTTATTGTATGGAGTGTTTTGATGTTTTTCCCAAAAGCCGATATTCATAGCACCATAAGTTTTCCAGTTATACGGAGCTGGCAAAAACGGCCTTTCCTCGCCCTTTGTGTTACTTGCCGTCCAGTATAGTAAAAGTTGTTGCCACTCATATAAGTGAACAAGAACATCCCGAATGTTTTTATCCCTAGTCCAATGTGCCTCTTTACCAAGTGGTTCTCCATCAAAATTGAACGTTGCTACCTGTTGCTGTTGGGTCATAGAATCTACTAGTTCCCACATTTTATCAAATCGTTCGTTAGCAGTTTTTATTAAATCTACTTTTGTTGTTGCCCTTGGCATAAAGTGTGCTCCATATTATTGCCTTGTTATGGGCATTCTTGACATATAAACAAGAGTTTTCGCTTGTGGAGAGAACTGTTGGTATAATGTTCCATAAGACAGTGAAATGGTAAAACTCGGCTAAAATACATGAAGATCCATTAGCGAGACGAGCTAAAACTGGCAAAAATATGAAAAAACATAATCCAATCTCTCCCGATAATATGAGAAACCCACCCAAAAACAACCCAACCCAACAAACCAAACATTATAAAAAGAGCCATCTGCCGAATAGAAAATCTGCCCAGGCGTATCCAACATTTGCTCATTAAGAAAATAACATCCTCAGATAATAAAGCCGATACCAACTCGGACACAAAAACAACCCCAACACTAAACAACAACAAGACACAACGACGTAAACTGGAAATAGACGCTAAACCATACCGCATAGCATTCATACCCCCACAACATACCAAACTTTAAGCCAAAAATAGTTTGCCAAAATACACGTTTGCGAAGATATAGAACGCAGGACTTATCTCATTGGAGAGTTAATTGAAAAGAAAGAAGGCGGGTGTGTTGTTTGTTTTGTGTTTTGTTTATTCGGTGTGTACTCTGTAGAGGTCGATGTCTTCGCGCATGGTGGGGGTTAGTTCTAGAAAGTCTTGTGTGGAGCGTTTGATGTCTTGGCTTTGGGTTATGTATCTGCTTACTATGATTATGTCTGCGCCTTGGTTGAGTGCTTCTTTTGCTGTTTCAGGGGTAATATCGCCTGTGACTGCAATAAGCATTTTTTTGTTGGGGAAGGCTTGACGGATAAGTTTTATACACTCTAACACCTTGCTACAGTTGTTGTTGGGTTGTTTGTTTTCTTGTTCTATGTTTTGGTGGAGTGTGATGATGTCGGGGAGTTCTTTGAGTTCTTTTAGTTTGGGTATGATACTGTTTTCTTCTACATTTAGCATATCAATAATTGTAGAAATGCCTAGTCGTTTGGTTTCGTGGATGGTTGCGTCCAGAGTTTCTATGGGTGCAAGGCCTGAGGCTATAACGGCGTCTGATGTATTATCGTATGCGGTGTCTACTTCAACTTTGCCTGCCTCAAGAGTTTTAAGATCCGCTATGATGAAGGTGTCGGGGGCTATGGTGCGAATTTCGTTTATAACTTTTGTACCATACTGCTTGATTAGGGGTGTTCCAATTTCAAGTATAATTCTATCACTTTCTGGTAGTTGTTCAATAACTTTTTTGGCGTCTTCAATTGAGGGTGCATCTAATGCAATTTGAAGGTATGGTGGTCTCCATAGGCGTGGGACTTTGAAACCCATAATTGGGTGCTTTGCACGATCTTTATCATAAAGAATTTTATCTATAGAGGGATATTTCATAAGTGCTCTTTGAAGAGCCATGTTTGTTGCGCTGTAATTGTATTGGTAAATTTTACGGTAATTAACTGCTTGAGGGTGAATAAAGACACTTACAATGATTACCCACTCTTCAAGTTTTGAGGCTGGAATGATGCCTTCTTCTACAGCATCAGCAACTGCTTTAGCTACTGCTGCTTGAGCAGGACCAAAAATTTTACCCGCATCTTTCATATTTTTAACAGTAACTTTAGGTACAATAAGTGTATGAGGTTTAGGCGGCAAATTAGGACGAATAACAGCTAAAAGAGGTGTATGACCAAAAGAAAGACATGTCATACCAAAAGCAAATGACTGTCCAATAGGACCACATTTATCACCAATAAGCAAATCCACATGCGCCACTTCATTACCATCACCAACAAGGGATTCACCAATCAAATACACAGGCTCCCTACAACACCCATAAAACCCGCCACCAAAATTGTTGATAACAGCTGCGGGCATTTTATCAGTAAATTCTTTGAAATCAACATCAAACTCTTTAAACCAGGCATAAAGAGTATCTAACTGAATACCCAATTCTTTAGCTACCCCAATATCAGTCAACTTTGCAGATTTGCCTTCAAAATCAACTGCCTTCTTAACAACCGCATTTAAAATTTTTATAAACTCATCTCGACTTTCAGGTTTTCTAACATCAACATCAGACATAATATCACCTATACCCCACTATATCGTAAACCATTATACTTAGCTTTTACACATGTTAAACTCGCAAAAACACACAAACCAAACACCTCAAAATAAAAACCCACACAAACACAAACAACAAAAACAACCCAAAAAGCAAGTAAAACACAAACTAACACCAACAATAAACCCAAACAACACCAATCACCCAAAGTTGCAACAAAAAAGGGTTAAGTACACTTAAACAAATATTGAGAGTAAAAAACTTACACTCATAAGAAGAAAACTATACAACAGCGAACCATAACCCAGTTCACACATACCCTATCGCTGTGGCATAAAATATCTGTATAGACAAAAAAGAAAAGAAATAAATTATGGAATAATATGGTTGTTGTCACATAAATTTTTGGTGTTGTTAAAATGTGTCACAGGTGGCCGGTTTGAGCGAGAAAGTAATAAATTGTGCCACCTAATATTAATTTAGAGGCTTACTATGACTGCTTCAAAAACAAAAAAGCCCTACCGAATAGAACAACACACCACAGCAACTAACAAACAGAAATACTATCTGGTACGAGACATAGCAGTCAATGGTAAAAGAAGAAAAATTCGAAGATACATAAGCGCAATTAAACCAACTGATAAAGAAATAGAACAATTCAAAGAAAAATATGCTAACGAAATAGAGACAGAAGCAGTTGAAATAGAAACTAGACTAATTCTTGAAACCTGCAAAATAAACTATTTAGCACAAAATACTGTAGAAAAACTTGAAAACACACATGTCTTGTATAAAAGGTATGCTGAAATCTTATCAGTTGATGAAAATGAAGTCTATGAACAAAACTTTGAAATCAAATATGTACATGGCACAACAGCCATAGAAGGCAACACTTTAACAGAAGAACAAACTAAAAATTTACTTCAAAAAAACGTTTTACCACAAGATAAACAATTACGAGAAATAAATGAAGTGCAAAATTTTAAAAACGTAAAAAAATACCGCGGCACCTATAAAGGAAAAATAAATCTTAACTTTATAAAAAAACTTCATGAACTTATAATGAACAATATAGATTATGAAACTTTGGGACAATTCAGAAAAGTAAACGTGCGCATTGGTGGACATGAAAAGCCAGTAATGCAGCATGAACATGTTGAATTAGCATTATTAGGACTAATTGATACTTATTATGAAAATGTTAAAAATGGAAATCATCCATTTGAGGAAGCTGCATTATTTCATCATAAATTTGAAAGCATACACCCCTTTAGAGATGGAAATGGACGTGTAGGCCGAGAAATTTTTAACTTCATGCTAAACAAAAACGGATACCCAAAAATGTTGTTTTTAAACGAAAGAACTATCTATCTACAAATACTACAATTAGGCGACGAAGAAAAATACAAAGAAATGCTTGAACATTTTGCTTGGTTACTTATACAACAAGAAAAAACTGTACTACTTACCAACATACTAAAAAGCATAATACCCTCAAAAAACAAAGAACAACCAATCACCTACAATTTACCACCCCAATTTATTAAAGGAGAAGAAACATAAAAAATCCTAAAAAATAAAGTGACGTGAAATATAAAAAATAATAGTTGGTTTATAAGAAAATGCTGACAATACACGATTGGTGACCAAAATGAGCTATTCACCTCTATAGGCCTTGTCTTTGTGGGTGTATTAGTTATTGTTTAAGTAGGGCGTGGGTGTGTCGGTGATTCATGAAATGGTTAAACTTCAAGATAGTCCAGCATTTCTTTAACGCTAACAATGTTTATGCCTCTAAAACTCTTTAGAGACAATAAATGGTCATCACCCGAAACAATAAAATCAGCTTTCCCATCATAAGCCGTCTCAAGAACCATATTATCTTTAAAATCCCTCTCAACCACATTAAAATTTGAGACCACATCCACCAATTCAACTGTTTGCATCAAAACATGAAACATCATACCAAACTCATCAATAGTAAACCTAAACTTTGGTCTTTGGATAACATCCTCAAATTCTTCTAAAATCAAATCCGAAACAATTAGGGTAAACTTTTTCGAAATAGCTTTCTTTAAAAGTATATGTGACTTACCCTCAGAAAGCATGGCGCTAACTAAAACGTTAGTATCAAATACAACACGAAACATGTTAACCGTTCATCGTCGTCTTTTTTCTGCTCTGACAGCATCTATTTCTTGTTGAATTTCTTCTTCAGATATGTTTAGATTTTTTTTAGCTATCATGGCAAATACTTCATCCCACTCTTTTTCTAAGTCTGGGATTTCTAGTTTTTTTAGTATGAGCAGATCGTCTTTTCTGTAAACTAGGAGTTTAGTTTTTGGTGTTAGTTTAAGTTCTTTTCGTAACGTGTGGGGGATGACGACTTGTCCTTTTTCGCTCATTATGGTTACTTCAGCTTCACTCATAGTAATCAACTGTAAGAATATCTTACGTTAATCTTATAAAATTTTTGTAGCTCTTAACAACAAAAACTATCCAAATGTGAAAATTGTAGTTTAAAAACATTTATACTATAGTTATTAACTATATGTTGCAGTATTGTGGTTATGATGAGTGATGCTGAGGACGTTAAGCGTGAGGTGTGGACGGCTGAGGATGAGGCTGCTTTTCAGCCGTTGTACCGTAAGCGTATGAGGATTAAGATGGCTGAGGTACGGGATAGGCGTAGGGCTAAAAAGTTTGGTACTCGGTCTACACGCAAGGATACGGTCTAATTTCTTTTTTTGTTTTGGTTGTTATTGTTGTTTTGTATGTTTTTCATATTATAGTTAATAACTATGATAACACCCTTATATTATAGTTAATAACTATAAACTATGTGTGAAATACAATGACAACTCAAATTAGAGTTAACCCAACAAAAACCCTAACTGATTACAGCTACCAAACCGCAGCAGACACAAACCCAACAACAACCACCACCACAACCCAGACCATCACACTACCCAAAACCATGACCTCGCTACAACTTAAACCTACGCCTACCCCAAACCCAACAAAAATACGTACAACGCCTAATCACCACACCCAACCAAAACACGATCTACGAAGAAATAGCACAATACCACCCAGCCGACTTAGACCTCGCAAACCAAACCCTAACCGCCCACATAAACAAACTACAAAACTACCTCGACTTCATAAAAAAATACAAAAAACAAACACAGAAGAGGCTTAAACTATGAAAAAATACGTTAAAGCCCAATGCCCACGCTGCAACACCACAATATACTACGGCAGACCACAAACAACCAAAAACAACTGCACAAACTGCTTCAACGAAACTCACCAAAAAATAACTTTAACCCCAATGGCGGCATAGCAATGATGAGCAAGCAAGCAAAAAACCGAAAGGTCGTCATCACAAATTGTCACCAAACCTACAACGCCCTAACCAAATTAATTAAAACCGTCATGAATTATGATGTTAAAGAGGATTTGCGCGACATGCGAGCACAGGTTTATGAGATAGCGTTTGTGGTCAAGCACCTGGAGGCCTAAAAGTGAAGTGTCCACAATGCAGCCGAAAAATGCACAAACTAACACTACCCCAACTAATAGTCACCAACACCCCGCACTTGGCAGTCCTGGAGAAAATTCGGGTGGTACATCAATGCCACACCTGCAGCAGAGAAGTCACAGTAAAAGCTTAACCAAAATGTTACAATGATAAAAACAAAAAAACCATAGATCGATAGATAAACACGCTTCTGAACGAAAATTAACCAAAAGATAACGATTAGACAAAAATTAACAACACTTGCAGGACTAACCGTATGCGGGTTATGGACTTATGGTTTTTTCAAAAAGTAAATGGTACAGATCAAGTTAAGTCTTAAGCTAAACCAGTCATTGTAATTATGACAACAACTAAAAAACCTCACAAATAGTTAGTTTCACAAAAGTTTGATTTAGATGTGTAAAACAAATAAGTGATAGTTGTGAAAGTATGCGGATTTATGATGATGTTGTGTTGCTCTGTTTTCTGTATGGTGTATTTATATATCTGTATAGCGATTCATTATTAAATTTAACGACATAACATGTGACGTAATAAAAAACAGGGCTGTATCATGATTGAAAGTACTTCACAAGGTGCACCCACAGAAGCAGCTTATTACATCCTGCCCTCAATGAATAAACTCACGCATGACTACACAGTAATGCAAAACATCGACAAATTGACCAAACGGCAAACCACTTCTTGGAACAAAAACACTGTATGGCGCAATTAACACTCTACTAGAAAAATAATGGATTTGCCCCGTAACTGGTGATAACGGCTCTCGCAAAAAAAGAGTACAATATTACACACCTATGCCGCAAAGCTCTTCGACAGGAACGTGTGCGCTTGGAAGAACTATAGTTAATGGTAAAAATAAATTGGAGAGTACATAATAGTAATGACAACAAAAGTTTGGAAGGCATTTTTGGATTATGAAAAAGAGGAAAAATGGCTAAACGAAATGGTCGCTAAAGGGTTTGCTATGACAGCTTATAGCTGGTGTCACTACACCTTTGAGAATTGCGTACCAGGTGAATATATTTATCGTATTGAACTCTTAGAACACAGTGTTAACCATCCATAAAGCAAGCGCCATATTCAGGTCATGGAAGAAAAGGGTGTGGAAAAAGTTGACACATACCGCACATGGGTATATTTTAGAAAGAAAGCCGTAGACGGGGACTTTCAGATATACAGTGATTTGGACTCTCGAATTAAACATTATAAGAGGGTTTCCAATGTGTGGTTCGCAATAGGTTGTGCTGAACTGTGTATTGGTTTTTCACAGATTACCCTGCTTGTGACCTTTCTGGAAATTGGTTCTCGATACTTTATTGTCCACGCTGCAGCAATGGTACTGTTCTTTTCGACTGCCATCATACTTTTCGGACTTCGGTGGCGCTACACCAAAAAAATCAAATTGCTTAGACACAAACATACAAGAATAAGGGAGACCCTTAGAAATATAGCCAACTGACTAAAATCGTATGTATCTCTTTGAAATTATTGTCAGTTTTTCCATTTTTTCCTAACCAGATTTGTTCTAACCTAACTTTTCAAAATTAAGGAATAGACTTTTGTGGAGAGTGCTCATCTAAAGATATGCATCATTTGGTTTTGCCATTGTTGAAACGTTTCAGGTTGAGTAGAGTACATCACAATCGAATAGTTAAATCCGCCATAATAGAACTTTTAGAGCGGCGTTAATTTGGTATTAATATGGAGTTAATGTGGAAATATGGTTATATCGTGTTTGTTTTTGAATTTTAATTGGTGATAAAAAATGCTGAAACAAGCAAAAAACCAAAAAGACGTCATATTGAACTGCCGAAAAACCTACAACTCCCTAACCCAACTTATCAAAACCGTCAACAATCACACAATAAAAGAGAATCTACGCGACATGCGAACACAAGTATTCGAGATAGAGTTTGCAGTCAAAAACATGGAGACCCAAAAAAGGGGAAGTATCACAATGCAGTCGAAGAATACACAAACTGTCGGCACCCTACTTGACAGTTACCAACACCCCATACTTAGCAATCATAGAAAAAGTTAGGGTGGTACATCAATACCGCACCTGCACCACCGAAATAAAAGTAAAAGCTTAACTGCAAAACAACCCAGCAACAACAGCGTAAAACATCAGTCACCACAGAATAAAAGAGAGACACGGCAGTTAAAATGAAAAAGAAACCGTTAAAATTGCACTGCACCGACACCATACAATTTTTCCATAATCTCATAAATTGAATAAGTCTCTTGTTTCATATCATCAGTTGCTTGCCGAGTAAATAATCTACCATCTGAAAACAAATAATATGTTCGATGTTTATAATTAACCGCCATAGATTCAATTATACCACCAACAGAAGGATCACGAATAAATTTCTCATACTCAACTGAATGGTCAACAGATGACCCTCTTAACCAAGCATCCATAATATAAAGGATCTTTTATATCCCCAATTCTAACCTCAACAGTTTCACCAAACTCATCAATATTATTAATCGCAGTCTCTTTATCTTTCAAAAGCAACTGAACAGGCTTAACTGACGAACTGGGATTTTTACCCATATTTTTTGCTACATCTGAAACAATTCTAGAAATTTTAGATGCAACACTACCATTCGCAAAAACACCAATAACTCCATTTAACGGCTCCCGACTAAAATAATACAATATTTTAGGGCCTTCTGTATATTGTTCCAAATGTGTCTCCATTTGCAATGTGCCTGAATTCATTTTCTTTAAAATAATTTGTTCATCATAATAAATATGTATAAATCGCCCAAAATCTTCTGACTCATTAACAGGCCGCTGCTTTTCTATCTTATCAACATACAATTTAAAATCGCCACGATACGAATACACCGCTTGTTTTGAAAGAATTGTATAAACCTCAATAGATTGTGGTTTAAAAAAAGAACATGAAAGAAACATTCACAACAACACCTTTAACACAGCTAACACGTCTTTTGTATCTGAATAAGTTACAATAACACCTTTTTCCATCAATCGTACTGTGAACCCATCATTTTTATGTAATTTAGAAATTTTTTGGATAAAATCAACGTCATCACTTTTAAGTATAACATGTTTCACTATTGACCTAAGAGGTATTTTCCCCTCATCACGTAAACTTTTATCAGTCTCTCCTAACAACTCATCAAATTCAGTAATAAATAAAAATAATTTATCAAATGGCATTTCTGTTTGTGATGGAGAAATAAATAATCTTATCTGGTTAATTCTATTATAAAGAACTGATAACTCTTTTTCTTCTTCAAACAACTCCTCACCATAACTAGCGATTCCTAATGGAAATAAAGTTACCACATTAGGATTCAAAGAATAATGTGCATCCAAAGAACCGAGTTTAATAATATTCTTTTCAGTTTTGGTGTGAGTAATTTTTGTCACAAAATACCTATGATAATCTTCCACTGCAATAGAATTATAAAATGTAAAAACCGCATTTGCAGTTATTTGTATATTTATTGTTTTTTTATTTAAAAAAGAACCTTTCACAAGTTTAACTGTTACAGGCACCAGAACATGTTTAGTTAACATAAAAGCTAATTCAGCCTTTTGTTTGCCATCAATAGCCATCAACATTTCACCCATAATTAATTCTCACTAATTTTAATACAGTAAAGCAGCAAATAAAAAAACCTTACACAAAACAACCGCTACAGTAACAACAACGTAAACCATCACAACCCACAACAGACCACCTATCTTGACAACCTACAAAAATAATATCAGCCACAAGTTTCATCAAGAGATATAAATCTCAATTAACAATGTAATGTTTGTGTATAGGCTATGTTTGCATATGATGAACCTAAAAAGAAAGCCGCCTCACAATCTTCGCAGTGGAGCTGTGAGTCAAACCGTAAACGTAAAACACAAGGCAGCTTTTTAGACACAGAATTTTCAAGTTCCGCAAGCTATAACGTATATGAAGTTTTACAGCGTCAAACAACACCCACAGCCCCAAATGCTTCTACATCTACCGGTGGAAGCGCGTTACCCTCTGACATACGAGAACGCTTTGAGAAACGCTCAGGCTACTCACTAGCAGACGTACTGGTACACTATAATTCCGAAGAACCCGCAAAACTCGGCGCATATGCCTACGCACGAGGCAACACGGTGCATATTGGTCCCGGACAGGAACAACACCTACCCCACGAAATAGGACATGTGGTACAGCAAAAAGCGGGGTTAGTACGTCCAACAGGCACAATAAATGGGGTAAATGTAAACACCGATGAAACCCTCGAAAAAAAAGCAGATGGGTGTAATGGTGACGTACGACAAGATATCTCTTCTATAAATAGTGAAAACAGTATACGTACATGTTCTGATGTAGCGCAATTAATAGACTGGAAGGTAGTGGTGGGCGACCTGAATGATTATTACTTGGAGCCAGTAGACGGCTGGGATAGCGTTCCCGTTGCGACGGAACAGCCGTTTTCGCTTATGGACCCAGGCATTAAGCAACGTATGCTGAGTGGGTGCTTCCAACGAAATGAGGTGTTTGACGATGGTTTTGATGGTGAGACACAACTTAGACGAGGCCGTTGGACGGCAAGACCTGTGGCAGCACCAGCAGTACCACAACAAGGAGCAGCGGCAGCAACAGCACCAGCGGCGGTAGCGGCGTCGGCAACCACAGGAACACCAGGAGCAGAGAGATCTGCGGATGAACCACGGCCAAAGAAAAAAGATTTGGTTACGCATGATGTGCAAACGAGACTTAATATGAAGAGAGCGGCATGTGAGGCAAAGAAAGGTACCAGTGGACCAGAAACACCCGGAGCCGCAGCGGCATTGAATTCTGAGTCACAGTTACGAAAAGCACAGGAGGCTAAGGACGTGGTGAAACGTCATCATGACGAGAATGCTGCAAAAAGTGCCTCTAAGACACAGGACAACCCGAATCGGACACATATTAACCGTGGACATAGCTCACAGGCAGCAGCGGCTGTGCCACGGGACCTTATAACAGAGGATGCATTTAAACCGCATAGAGTTATGCGTGATGGGGTTCATTACTTTGTTCCATCAGCTAATGTTTTCCCACATATACATATATGTCCAGGAAAGATAAAGAAAATTTTGTATACCCATCTTAATGATGCCGACCATACCCCTTTGGTAAATGACAATGGACAAATATTGTCTGACAACATATCACGTGTACTTGACTTTTATGTAGTTCCTAACATAAAGCTACCAGAAGAAGAGCAAATAACCCGCTTATATGAACTACAACGACAAATAGCTCAAATAGACATACAAATACAGCAAATACAACAAATAAATGGCACCCTAGAAAATCAAATAGCAGCACTAAGACAGCTAACACAACAACCACAACAACGACTACAACAACAACTATCAGAACAGACATATGTAGAAACACTAAAAAGAATACAAAGCTTACCATCCAATCTATCACAAGAAGCAAAAGAACGACAAGACGCACGAACTGAAATACATCTCATAACAAGCGAGCTAATAGACCGACTACGCGCTGCACAAAATAGACTATTAGATCAAGAAAAGCAAATACCACAAAAACCCTACTTGACAGGTAAAGATGTCGATAAGTATCAAAAGATAATGGGTTGGTTATATTGTTGGATACGTAGTGGATATACCAAAATGGGAATTTAGTATTAGCAAACCACGTTAGTTTAAAGTATCCTCACAATAACACTTGTTTTTGTGGTGTGTGGGTGGTCGGTAACGTAACTGTGTCATCTACTCCGAGGCGTTTTTTGCACCGCTGGCAAGTTCGATTTTCCCAAGTTTTTCTGTAGTTCGGCGTTTTCAGCCATTAACGCTCCAACTACAGCGTTCACCTGTATGGTTAGGTCTTGGAAACGCACGTTTAGCAATGCGAGAGCTTGTTGCACCTGTGGCGATAAATTAGCCGGTACTTGTGGCACAGTCTGGGTTTTTTCAGTCATTACGAATCACCTCGGTTTGCTTGGTTAATTTTTGTTCTAACAAAGAAAGTCTTTGTTCTAATGCCGCGTTTTTTTCGGTTTCTTCTAAAAGAGCCATCTTCAACCGATCAATACTTACAGCGTGCTCTATTAGTAAAAATCCCGATGCTTCATTTTGCCTTGTAATATTTTTAGTGTATTTGTCTCGCCAAGTGTCTCGGTGTTCAGGGCAGGGGTGTAGTGTTGATTTGCCACATGTACAGATTATTTCATCAGGGTTTTCTGTGCTATAGGTTATGTGGCGTACTGTTTTTGTAATTTCATGGGTCAGAGCTTCAAGAGCATCATCTTCAGTTTGAATTTGATGATTTACTACTGTACCACTTTGGCTACGTTCACAAAAAGATTGATCGTCAAGTTTATGCATAAAAATATTAGCATAACACCACTCCCAAGGATTTGATGCTAAACCCAAACCCGGATTTAAAGAATTACCGTTGTTCATTCTTGCAGGTATCATATGATCGTAGATTGCTATGCTATTAAAAGGATGATTATCTGCAGCTATATGAGTAACTGCAAGCCACCCATGACAGATTATATCACCCCAAACCGTTTCACTACCAGTATTAGTAATATCGTTAAAGGTGACGGCGTTAAACGTGTTTAAGTTTTGGTTAAACGGGTTTGCAGCGGGCCCGGTGAAGGTTCCAGTAACTTTTACGTTACCATCTATTATTAGGGTGCGTCCAGCGTAAGGGTGTATGATTAGGTCAGTGTTACTGGCACTGCCAATGGAGTCAGTGTAGACGGATTGCGCAGTAACGTAACCAGCCTCAGCATACTGCACAAAAATCTCATGAAAAGCCCGACCAAAAGAACCCAAATCTATCAAACCATTAGTGTAGGGCTCTATGTTACTGTACAGGGCTATGAAATCAGTGCCATTCATGCTACGTAAGTGACTGGTGTTTACTGATCCATGACTGGTGACGCTGTTGGACTCGATGTTGCCCCAGCCCCATACAAACCCCGACCCCGTGGTACCGTCCACCTTTCGGATTTCGAGCGTATTACAGTTTCCGTATATGCCGCCTTTTGAGAGCCAAATCAGCGGATTAATGGTTGGTGCCCAGCCTGCGTTCTTGTTACCCTGCAGGGCCACCACACCCTCATAGCTGCTTAGCATGCCTCGGCAGACGATGTCTTTAGCGCATACAAAGTGGCCGGTTAAGCCAAGACCGGGGCCTTCATCAACACCATTACTTACCATAACCCCGTACAAGTCGATCCAGTGTTGCTTGCCCTCTTCGGTGTTGGCAAAGCGAAGATAATTCTGTGGATCAGGACGATAGTAACCCCAGAGCCAATTATACATCTGATCTTTGGATTCATCTATGAAAGGAAAGAGGTTCTTAATTTCAAGCGGCAAAGTTAGAATACCACCATCAAAACTGCTACCACCACCCCCACCGCTAGAAGAGCCGCCAACTGCTTGACTGTACTCTTCTAACCGTCTTAGACGTCCCTCGTGAGAGACGTTGACAGCGTTCTGGTGGTTACTGGCTTGTCTTGTGCGTGTAGCATTCACACGTTGCCCATTGTTATGTTTTACAAGTTCCAAAACAGTGATAGCATCATGACCTCTACATAGAGCAACACCTGGCTCTACTATATGGCGAATGTTTTCAACACGATACCTAACCGCCCCGTTAACACCCTCAACAATATCATACTCAGCAGCCAAAACATCCACGGTAAGTCCAGCGTACAAGATGTTAGGCTGAAAAGTACAGGTGATATGAAGTCTTTCAAATGAGTCTTTACGTAACGCCAGCTCTTCATCAGCCGCCTGCTGCAACGATATCATGTTGTTAGGTAAGTCTGGACGGTAAAGAGGCATCATAGACATACCATACCTGTCAATGCTATCTTGGTCGTAAGCCATAGCAAAAACATCAATTGCTGGAAACTCTAACCCGTCAACCCACAAGCTAGCATTAGGTTGATGCCCGCTTTCGGGTTCCTGTGTGAACCAAAAATCTACAATTTTCCAGTTAAAACCTGAACCGTTAACAATGTACCATTCTTCGGATTCTGAGAATTGCGCTTCAGTTGAGGATACTGGAGCATTTACGCCCATGACAAATGTTTTTTTGACCCACTTATCCGATGATAGATTGTTTCTAAGTCGCCAACGCATTACAGAGTCGTTACTATCTTTTAGGTATACGCTGCAGGCCACGGTTACAGAACCGTTAAGTAACGAACTTCGCTCACTGTGCATTAGAAATACTGAGCAAGTGTCAACTAAGATGTTACTATAATCCAAATATTGATAGTAAAACGCTGGAAATTTTAGGTGTAACTCAGGCTTTAAACCACCCGTAGTATAGTCTACTCTTAAAGATACGTCTCCTATGCGTCTAACTGAGGTGTCATTTGTAAGAGAACCATTTGCTACCGACCATTGTGCAGCCGTATTTTCTGTCCAGTGATCATTAACAGAGCCAGCTTTCATTTTTATTACATTGCAAACACTTGAGCTCAAGTCCGCGTTTGGGTGAATTAGTAAAATGTTCCCTGTAGGGTCTGTGGGTGCGGGTGTTTTTAGGGTAACATTGGTGTGGGGCGTGTTGTTTAGGGGCCAGAAAATTAGGTTAGGGGGATTAGTGTACCAGTTTACTGTGTAACCATAACCCGCTTTTTGAGCCACCTCTTCAAAAAGCTCAATTAAATACATGTCTTTAACTTCAATACTAATAAGGGGCCCTGTGCCTTTGTAGCTGTTAGGCACTATTATTTGGCTGTTCATTAATTCTAAGGCGTTACTAAATAAGTCACCTAAACGGGTGTTTGTGAAATTATACGTTAAAAATAAACGCGATAGGTCTCTTGCAACATTTCGGCCGGTAATTGAGGCATATCTATCTTTTGAGGCGGCCCGGGGGTTAGCGTTTTCCTTTTTTACGTCATCAATATACCCACGCATAACCTCATGGCCGTCTACACTTATTTCACTAATAAAATCACCGTTAGCACACTGCGCGGGTTGGCTAACAGCGCCTGCGTCATCAAAAAACATTTCAAACGTCCCCACAGAACCATCAGAGAATACCTCTAAGCGTTTTATAGAAGGACTTAGATTTAGAGAATTTTTTGCAATTACTTTAATTTCAGTCAAATTTTCTTGCTCCTTTAGGATAAATAAGACTTAAATGCCAAGCTAAGAAACAACAAGGCTAAAAAACAACACCGTAGAAATGGTTATGTTTTAGCGTGGGGTGTTTCTGGTGCGTGAGGCGGCGGCTCCTGCGTTTTGTTGTTTTTCCCATTGCTGGTATTCTTGTTGTGTTGTGTAGCCTCGGGATTGCATGACCTCGCGTGTGTATTGTTCTTGTTGTCTTTTTTGTTCATCGTATAGGCGTTTGACTTGCATTATTATGTTGTAAGCTAGTAGGGTAATTGTTAAGGCGCCCATGATGTTTCCGGTTGAGAGTTGGCCTATGCTTTTTTGCAGTCGGTCAGCTTCACGTAGTCCGGGTATCATGCGTATGATACGGTGACCAGCGGCTTCTACCCCTTTGATCTGCGTACCTGTATTAGCCAGTAGCTCTTCTGCTTGCTTTTGAACATTATTAGCTTCCATATTTACCTCATTTGTCATACCCACGGCATCATTTAGCATAGCTAAAGCGTTTTCAAGTTCTGAATCGTCCACGTTTACATAGATGGGTATAACGCCTGAATTAGACATAATTTTTTACCTCAACTTTTTAAAAGACAACCACGTTATTTCATAGGACGAGTTCTCTCACACAAGAATTCGTTGGCTACCCCATATTTACGCACTCATAAACGTTTTAAATGGGGTAGCCTCTGCCAATCTGATTGTAGATTTTTATGATAGGGAGATTTCAAAGGATAACTTTTCAGCACACGTTTCAACCATTTGATCACAGATTAACAGGCATCTGCATTTTAGGTGGCGGTTTACAAGCCATACTCCGTTGCCTAAGTGTTCGGCGTAAGGAAACTCTTGTAGAATATATGCGCCCGGAAAGGTAGATCCATCTGTTGATATGCAGTCTGGGCAGACTTTATCGTCTTCCGCTGTTACATAGCGGTATACGTATTCGTAAGCTGTGGGGTCAAAGCCTTCCCTATCACGTCCCTGGGTAATCTGCCGGGCCTGCAAAATCAAACCCTGAAGCTTACTTAAAGATCCTCGCAGAGTTACCGTAGGTGCTGATATTTCTCTCCCACCACAACAGTATTACCCTGCGACTGCAACTCTGCAATATACGCCTTAAAAGGCGGTATACCCACTGTAACCATTGAGTTTTGAAAACGTTTAACCGTCTTAAGAACACACGCAATATCTCCTACATCCATGAGTAACAATTCTTCGTCTGATAATACACCCATGAAACATTCCGCTACAGTTTGAACTAAATGCTCAGCTTTCTCCCCTCTACCCCTCTCACATAAACATTTGAGAAGCTGAAAAAACTGCACTGTCTAATCACCTACTACTACTATTGTTATGACCAGTTACTATAGGTGATTGTGCCATATGTTATGATTTTTACTTCTGTTAAGGGCTTATCTGGCTGATTATATTTTAGCTCCACGTTTTGCACTCGACTGTTAGCAGCTACAAAGGATACAGTTCGGGTACGTCCGTCTGCATGCTTGTCAACAAAACTTAGAGCCGAAGGAGCACCATTTTCTCCATTTAAATTCCAAAGTCCCGCAGTGTTTAGGTTTTGAATTACGCCATCGCTATCTATGGATATGGTTAGGATTAGACATTTAGGGTGATGCGTATACCCAACAGGAACATGCGAACCGGCTACTGTTCGAGGAGTTACCACATCGCCTCCTTCAATTGCTTCCTGTCGCCAGCCAAACGCGGCTATGTTACTGTAGGTAAAAGCGCCTATAGTAAAAGACACGGGACTTCTACAATTCAACACATTTGAAACACTCATTTCTTGTTTTTTCTCCATAAATTTTTATGATTCAACTAATTGAGCAACCATAACTGTGGTACATAACACCCACACTTGACCAACGATGTGATCCATGTTTTTGGTGTTTTTTTCTGTGCCAATGTGAGGGTTTTGTTTGAAAATCTGTTTAATCTGCTTAACCAACTCATTTCTTTGGTGGGTGCGGATGGGTTGTTGGTAGTCGGGGCTTTCATGTGTCCACACCCCTACTTCAAATAGTACATTATCTGAAATGGGTCGTCCACAATACTCTCTGCTTGTGTTACTGCTGAAATGGCGTACTGATACAATAAAGTCTACGGAATTGTTCTGTAGTAGCTCTTTTATCATGTTGACGGGTTGGTACCATTCCATTACTTTAAGCACGGTATCATCTGGAGCAACAAGCCCATCTTGTAGCAGTTTGATTAATTGTAAAGCAGTCATAGTAGTTACCAGTTCCGTTCACAACGACCCACAATAACCACAGAATCCTGCAGGTTCTCGTCATCTTTGGTTAGGCCATATACGACCTCAAGGTAATTGTCCATTAACATTTGTGCTTCTTCTATGTAGGGGTGGGTTTTTTCTTCAGGTGTTCGACGTTGCAAATATCTGCCTGCAGCATATAGGTTGCAAACGTGTTGTACGTTGTTTGATGTTTTTCGGATCTGATCTGAAACCTCAGCTTTATCTAATTCGCCGTTGGCCCATTCTGTGGCTATGCACAAAAAATCATCCAAGGCCTCATCAGGAATTCTTAAGCCCTCAGGGGTTTCAAGTCTGCATAGTAAGCGGACTTTGTCGGTGTTGCCGTAATGTGGGCAGGGTGGTTTTTCTGTTGGGCTGTCTTGGCTCCATATGGCGTGTAAGTCTATGTTTACGCCTGTGATGGTTAAGGTGGGGGGTTGTACTGTTGTGTTGTTTGTTACGGTGAACATGGTGGTGCCGTATAACCAGCCGAGGAACGTGCAGCCTTCAACGTCTAAGCCGCCCGTGTTAGCTTGTACTGTTACAGTGGTGTTTAGGTAGTAATTGTTAGAATCCACAGGTACACTACCCGTGCCAATCATGTTGTCTGGGTAGTTGGCATGGTAGGTTATGGTGAAAACAGGCTTAATTTCCCACACTGCATACAAGGTAACATTAGACGTAATGATGAATGTTGCAGGGGTAACCTTATTATTGTCCTCATCTACAATGTAATCTGGACCGGTTGCGTTGGATATGCTAGCCCAGCCTTTGAAGTTATAACCATCCCTCCCAAGGCCGTTAGTATTTCCACGCACCGATACCACACTATTTACAGCGTATAAATGACTGTTTTGCGGCACCTCTCCATCCGTCGCACCATTACCATCATACGTAACAGTGTACATATCCGCCTTCTCCCAGACCGCATAGAACACCACGTTACACTCAGGCATACTAAAGACCACGGGCACCATCTCACCTTGAACAATAGCAAACCCCGGCACAACCGCAGACGAATCATAAGCCCAACCCAACAACCTATACCCCTCTCGGGTGAGATTGCCAGTGTTGTTTTGGACTGTAACAGTTTCTCCGGCAAGATAATCATTAGGATCCACAGGCGTTAAACCATCTGTGGCGCCGTTAGACCGGTAGGTAACAGTGTAACGAGGTAGGGTCTGCCATACCGCAAACAATACAGTATCCCCTGTAATAGTGAAATTGTCCCCTTTCACATATACCACACCACCAAGGGTTGTTGTAGACCAGCCAAGGAACTTGTAACCATAACGCCTAAGGAAAAACTGCCCCTTCACAACCACAAGACTGCCAGTGTAGTAGGGGCTGTTTTGGTCTACTGGAGCAGAACCACTTGTGTTTCCATTACCATCATATGTGACGGTGTATTGGGTGTGTTCTTGCCAAACTGCAAAAAATACTACATTAGCTGTTATGGTGAAAGTGTTGTTTGGTTGGTATGTGGCCATAGTTGCATTTTGAGTAGTAGCCCAGCCTAGAAAAGTGTGGTTTGTCCTATCTAAAGCGCCTTGGCTAAGAACTGTTACGGTGCTTTCTGACACGTAAGGACTGCCCGGGTCCATAGGAGTTGCACCTGAAGTGGCACCATTGCGATTGTAAGTAACTGTAAAGTTTGGCAGAGGTATAGGAGTCCACACTACGTATAAATCCACATTTACAATGCCCATGTTGAATACAGGTGGGTACACTTGACCATTAACTGAAAAAACAGGCACAGTTGCAGCTGAGGTGTAAGCCCAACCAGCAAAAGTATAATTAGATTTTGCTAAGTTACCTGTGTTGCCTTGAACTGTGACAGTCTCACCCGTGAGATATTGCTTATTATCAACTGGAACATTACCACTTGTTGCTCCATTACCGTGGTATGTAACTGTGTAAGTATCAGGCTCAGGTTCCCCGTCCTCCTCATACCATACCGCATATAAAGTCACGTTAGTGTCGCCCATTACAAAGGAAGAGGGTGAGATAAAGCCGCCATTACTAACCAAAAAAGTTGGAACAGCAGCATTTTGAGTGGTAGCCCAACCCTTAAACACGTAACCTGTTTTTGTCAGGTTACTCGTATTACCTTTCACAGTGACAATGTCATATTGTTGATAACTGTTAGGGTCTACAGGCGCAGAACCTAAACCTGCTACACCCAAAGGCCAATTAGACATGTAAGCAACAATGTATGTTGTTGGAGGTATGAGGTTCTCTTCCCATACAGCATAGAGGATGGTATTTTGAGTTATGGTAAAAGTGTTGCCTTGCAGATACTGTGGCGTTGGAGCATTAAAGACAAGTGCCCAGCCTTTAAAGATGTGACCTATACGCTCTAGAGTACCTTGATCTAATACGGTAACGGTACTACCCGAGACATAGGGGCTATTTGAATCCACAGGAGCAGACCCACACGTGGCACCATTACCAACGTAAGTTACCGCATAAGTTACCGGAGGAACAGGATTAGACAGCCAAACCGCATACAACACTACATTTAAGGTATCTATGTTGAAAGTGGAATTTGGCAAATAAACAAGCAAAGGAGCCGTCTTCTCACGAGCCCAACCCACAAAAAGGTGACCCTGTTTAGTTAAACTATTTTGCCCTAGTACAGTAACAGAGTCGCCTTCATAGTATGAGTTTGAATCTACAGGAACCTCGCCACCAGTAGCACCATTGCTGTCGTATGCAACGGTAAATTTTTCATGCTCAACCCATTTAGCACGAAAATTAGTGTTTTCAACAACGTTAAATTGGTATCCGGGTTGACGTACAATTTCGGGTGTGTTAATGTCTGGCATCCACCCGCCAAAGTCATGATGTTCCAAGGCCAAGTTGCCGGTATTTGCTAACACAACAGCCTGCATGTCTCTGTAGTAGGGTGAATCTGAATCAATCGGTGGTGTTCCACTTGTAGCGCCGTTAGCATGATAAATAACGGTGAAAACCGGCTTAATTTCCCACACCGCAAACAACACAACATCATCAGAGCCAATATTAAACGTGCCATTCTCTACATAATCAGGCACAACAGCAGACGGGTTAAGAGCCCAACCTAAAAAATCATAATTAGTTTTTACAAGACTCCCAACACCTAAAACAACAACCAAATCACTCTCCTGATAACCTACACTATCAACGGGCACCTCTCCACCCGTGGCGCCATTAGCGTCATAGGTAACTGTAAAAACTGGTTTAACACCGTACAATTCAAAAATCATGTTACGATTACTTTGTGGTGCAGACCAAAAATTGTTATTAAAAATTACGTACCTGCCGCCGTTAAAAAGAGAAGCATTAGTAACATAATAAACGACTATAAAATTAGCACTATCTACTCCTAAGCCATCGTGTGGGAAAGCTATAAAATACGTTTTGTTTTCAACAGTTTTGAACCCACTGGGAAAAGTAAACTCGTACCATGCTGCGTTTGTGTTAATGTCGGTGTATGCTTTTGTTTCAGAAACCGCTAAAGGTGCTCCAATGGGTAAATCTGATACGCCAAACTCACCGGTTGCCTCATAAATACATGCAGCAAAAAAACCATCACCATCGTCACCACTACGTGAAAGCCGCAACTTAACAGAGGTTACCGTGTAGCCATTGCCCTTAAAACTTTGACCAACTTTATTGAGCGGGTTACTTATTTGTACTGAAGCAGATGATGGTGGTGTACCCTCTGGTACTGTAGCAATTAATTCAGGAACATTAGACGACATAACTTTATCTCTCACATTATTTTTGATTAAATAAGAAAGAAAAAAAAGAAACCCGGAAAAGAGAAACAGGGTGTGTTTTTTTATTTAGTTGGTTAGGACTTTTTGTAGTAGGTATCCTGCGTTGGTTAGGCCTATTTTGGTTTGCATGTAGTCTCGGATTATGGCGCCGTCAAAGCCTCGGGGGACGTCTCGGTATTGCTCTGCAGTTACGGGTCCTTGGGCTAGTATGGCGTATTTGCTTCTGCAGGCTAAGACTGCGGTGTCTTCTTTTATGTGGTTGTCTAAGATGCCTGTGACGCCTTGTAGTCCTGGTATTGGGAATGTGGTTGGGTATGTGGGTGCGTTTACGCCGATTAGGTGGCCTTTTACGGAGAGGTTGCTAAAGAAGGCGGTCCATACTTTACGGTTTGCTACCATGATGTTTACTTGTCCGCATTCCTCATCTTCAATGGCATCTATGGCGGTGTTTATGTCTAAGTACGGGTTGCTGTTTTTGTCTGACCAGTCTTGGGCTGCATCGTCGCTTTGGCTGCCTGAGAGTAGGGTTTTGGCTATTAGGCGGTTTTTGCTGTTTGCAATTGCACCCGGCGCATCCTTAAGACTGTAAACCTTTAACTCATCGCTATCGTCTTGCATTGCTGCCTCATCACTGTTGCCTATGTGAACCACATTTTTAGGCAAACTAAACAACACCGGCTCAAATTCGCCTTTGACAAGTTTAGCTTCTTCAAGTTCTTTAACTTCTTCTTGAGCATAAACGCCTTTTGCAATTTTAATGCCAAATTTAATTCTATTAGTAGGCAAAATTTCAACGGCGTTAGTTAGGTTATAGAGGGGTCGTGCATGGTCTATAACGTATTTAGTCATGGTGGATAAACGGATTTTTTCGGTATCGTCAATTTGTATTATGCCTGCTTTTAGGGGTGAGGGTTTAGTGGCTGACTCAGGGGTGTAAAAAAGACTTGCATCGGTGCTAAAATTTTTAGACGCCCTCAAAGCAATCGTTGGCAACTTGTAATTAAAAGACATACTTTTTTTCACCTCAACGTTACATACGAATTATTATTTGAGTTGTTGCGGCGATTGCATCTTCGGCGGCTTCAGCAACTACTATGTCTGTGGCTGTGGCTAATGCGCATATGCCGTTTGTTCCAACGGTGAGTTTGCGGCCTTTTGGTGCAACAGTAGCTAAGGCTTTCTCTACTACAACAACACCTCGTATGAGGACTCGGAAGTTGCGGTTTTCAGCAACGGCGGTAACTTCATCAAGGGCAACATACGCTTTAGCTGTGGCAACTAAGGTGGTGGTTGCAGGTACAAAGCCGGTGCCGTCGTTGCAGACCAGTTGTCCGGGTTTAATGGTTATGCCTGCTTTGGCTGTTGCGCCTTCAACTACTTTGCAGCCAACTTTTAGGATATCTCCCAGTGACATTACGCTTTAGTCTCCTCAAAGGTTAGGCCCATGTCTGCTATAGTTTTCTGCATGGCAGCATTTAATGTGGGTTTTTGTTCTTCCCCCGATGGGTTTAGATTTGTTTGTTGGGGGTTTGCTTGGGTTTGTCGGGCAGCTAAACTTCGTTTTGCGTCATCTATGAGGATGCGCAGTGTGTCTTTACTGGCTTTCATGATTACTTCTTTGTATAGGTTTTCATCGGTTGTTATGCCTGCTTGTTTGCGTAGCGTTAGAGCTTGCGAGACAAGGTCTGTCTGCTCACCTGTTTCCATAACCGTCAAGCGTGCCGCTAATTCTTCATAGCGTTTTTGGTTTTCAGCCCTAACAGCTGATATTTGAGCTGCTACGTCGGCTGATAATTTTTCAAATTGTTTTTGATTCTCATCCATAATTTTTTCATCTTCTCCCTCTACGGGTTTATTTTTTATTTTTTGTTGGATTTGTGAACACTCATACGCTGTTGCCAGTAAGGGCAAATCAACGCTTGATGAGGTGTTACTTTGATTTTCAGGTTGTTTGGAGGCAACAAAATTTAGAAAGCCAGCCTGTGGATATGCCGGGACATTAACAAAGTCAACTCGATTAAAAACAAAGGAGTCCACAACGGTATGACCTTCTCTACAATAGGGGCAGCTGTAGTCTTGGGTTAATTGCTCAATTTCTTTAAAACAGCTACTACAGTGTGCAGCATGGGCTTGGATCCATACGGAGACTGGTCCTAGTTTGCTTTCTTGTAGCATTTTTAGGGTTTTTTCATCATCTATTTTTGCTGTGCCTAATGCGTAGTTGCCTTTGTTTTCGTGGGCTACAAAGCTGCCTATGTTTATGCTGTTTTTTGTGTCAAAATGGCCTGGTGTATGGTTTTTGCCTAGGCCTAAGGGTTTGCCTACAACAGTTGGTAGGGACACCTCGAGGCCTAAATTGGATACGGCCCAGCCGTTTCCGTTTTTATTGGTGTTAATTAAGTAAAAAATTGCTTTTCTTTCTACTACATTTATGGTTTGTAGGCCTGCAACATAGCATAAAGAAGCCGTCAAAGTGGTCATTTGTTTAGTTCTCCTTTTTGGAGGTTACTGCTGTTGTTGTTTGTTGTTGTAGAATCTGGTTGTACTCTTGGGTTATGCGCTGGTGTGCGACTTTGGAGTATACAGGGGTTAATTCTATTCCTAAGCTGGGGTAGCCTTCTAGGCGTGCTGCTAGAAGAGTGGAGCCTGAGCCTACAAATGGGTCTAAAATGGGTCCGCCGGGGGTTATTATGTGGCAGAGACGGCGCATTAGGTCTAGGGGTTTTTCAGTTTGATGTTTCTTATTAGCAGTCTTAGTGGTAAACTTGAATACCCCTGGAAGTACGCCTACGCCTCTTTTTAGAGGTAGTTTTCCTTTGCTGCCCCATACCACGTATTCTGCTTGGCTGCGAAAACGCCCCAGTTGAGGTCGTACACCCTCATTTTTGTCCCATACTACTATGCCTCGCCATATCCAGTCTGACCATTGCATGGCATCTGTTGCAGCGGGGAGTTGGCGCCAGTCGGTAAAAATACAAATAACTGCCCCCTCGCGGCAGACTCTGCGGGCCTCACGCATCCAAGCGGTCATCCACAAAGTCCAGCTGCGTTGGTCTCGGGCATCGCCCTCAAAATCGGGTAGGGGATTGTTGGTTTTGTTTGAGAGATATTTGTCTGCTGTGGGTTTAATGCGGTCTATGATTTTTGGACCACCTGACGAGTAAGGCGGATCCGTTATAACACCATAGAACGTATCGGAGGGTAACTTTGCAAGCTCAAAGAGTGTATCGCCACATATAATCTCACACTTAGGCGAATTTAGAGTCTCCACTACTGGAGAAATTACAATTGTTTTAGACATCATAATAAATCACGTTTGATTACTTTTAGTTGATTATCGATTGTCGTAATTCACGTTGTAGCTTTACAGTTCCATGATAAACAACAACTGCAGAAAAGACACACTATACGCCTTCTAGATCTACAACTGTGCGAATGCGGTTTAGTATCTTAGGGAAAATGTTTGTAATTAGCACAGAAAAATAAGTCAAGTTAGTGTCCAGACAGTAAATGGATTACAACAACTCTTTAAACTTCAAAATAGCCAACAAAACACGCGATCCAAACCAGAAAAATAATACATACTATTGCCAAAAACTTGCAAATTAGGTATTAACACGAAATAACGTAAAAACAAAAATTTATCAGTTAACTTAAAGTGTAGATTTCTACGGTAATTGTTTGTTGTTGCCTATCACGGATAATTGTAAATTCAACATTTTGTCCCGGTAATGTGTTGCGCACAAGATATGTTAGCAAGTCGTCTCTATTGTTTATTTGTGTGTCGCCTGCTTTTATTATGATGTCTTTGCTTTGGAGGTTGCTGTTTTCTGGGACTGTTTCTACTAGCCAGCCGTATGTTATATCTATGTTCATAGATTTTGCTATTTGTAGGGTCATATCTTTTCCTGTAGCATTTAAGGAGGGGTGTTGAGTGTATTTGCCTTTGGTCATTAATGCGTCTATTTCGCGTAGAATAGTGTCTGAGGGCACTGCAAAGCCTAAGCCGTCAGCCGAGCCTCCGAAATACAACAGCATAATCCATGTGTTTATGCCGATGACTTGACCTTGTAGATTAATTAGTGGTCCTCCTGAATTGCCAGGATTAATTTCAGCAGTATGTTGAATAACGTCTGGAACAGTGATGTCAAGGTTGTATATTTTTTGGTTGTTTATTGTAGCGTCCACGGTTCTTCCTGTGGCACTTATAGTTCCTGTTGTTAGGGTTCCTGATAATCCACATGGAGAGCCTACTGCGAATACGGCGTCACCAATGGTTATATTTGATGAGTTGGCAATTGTTAACGATGGTATGCCACTTGGCATATTTTTTACTTTTAGAATAGCAAGGTCTGAATACATGTCAGCACCTAATACAGTAGCTACATAACTGGATCCATCAGCAAATGTCACTGTTATGTTAATACAAGCGTTAATTACATGATTATTTGTAACAATTACCTGCTGTCCTCTAACATTGGTTACAAATCCACTACCTGTTCGTGAGCCGTCGCCAATCTTATAGCCATACTCGTTGTAGTAAGGCACAAAACATTGAATGTCAACTATAGATTCTCTAACTTTTGAGTACAACACAGAAAAGATTTCTGCTGCATTATTTGAATTACTGTTATTTAACTGCAAAGTATACATTTGATTTTGTACGTCAAAAAGTTGATTTTGTAAATCGTAAATTTTATCATTAAACATTGAATACGTGGCTGCATAGCCTATTAAACTTCCAGTTAACAAACATATTGTAAGTAACGCTATCAGGGCAGTTTTGACATTTTTGGGTTTTTGTTGATGACCATGTGATGTTGAATGTGATGGCGGGATGGGTGGTGGTACGTTGTCCTCTGTTGATTTAAATGTTTCTTGTTCTGGTATGGCTGGTGTTTGGGTTTTTGGTAGATTCTCTTGAGGTATTGTTACTTCTGGTGTTGTATTATTCTCGTCTATTTGTGTTGTAGTGGGTTCATTTTGTTTTTCGGACATTTCAGTCATGTTTGTTATTATATCTTAGTCTTTATTGTTTTTGGTGTTTTTAATTGAAGTTTGAGTTGTATTTTAGTTGTTGTGTACGTGATTTGGTGCGATAGGGGTTTGAGTAAGAAGACATGTTTTTTGTGCCGTTTTGGTCTGAACCGTGTTGTGTTGGGTGAGGCTTTTTTAGTACCTTATGAGTAAATTTCTGTGTGAAATGTGCAGAAGTTTTATTCGTTTTGGTTTCGGCTCAGCTGAGTTGGGGTCGTTTGGTCTTTAGTTGCTTTCTGATGTTTGAGCTGTATGCATTTAGCTATTTCGGAGGTGTATAGTCCGGCTGTTTTCATTGCTAAATCTGGGTGTTCACCTAGAATGCCTAAGCCGTTACCGTATAATGCGACTGCGGCGTCGACTTTTTCTTTTACGTTGCCCATGTCTATGTCACGCCACACATGCTTAATTTTCACCGGCAACACCATCTCATCTGATAGGCCGAGGCATTTTCGGACCAGCATGTCATACCATGTTTCAGATTCTAAAACTCGTTTAATGTAGCGTTGTTTAACTGCTACTGTGCCTTCAACAAAGGCTGTGAACTCGGTTTCTGCTGTGGCACGGTTTACATTAGGTTCATTAACTAAGAATCGGGGTATGCCAAAATAGCTGATGATTTTAGCTTCTTGCTTATCATCGTAGTCCATAAACGCTTTTAAATCGATTTTTAGCTGCACCATTTCTAGGGCAACTTTGTTATTTGTTACAACGTTAGAGCCTGAGTCTATACCCTCAGCTAAGGCTTTTAGCTGCTTTTGCAGGGCATCTTTTTCCTTTTCCACATTCTCTTCACTAAACATTCTCCCAGACGTATCTACAGAGGCGACAACGTAGGGGTTGCGCATACGTTTAAGCATGTAAGGCGTACTTTGCTGCATGATTTGATAAATAATACAAACAGGCACAAGCTCATCTAAATCACTTATACCCTGCCAGTTACCAGACAAATCCGTATTAACAAAATAAAGAACATCACTAACCTTATACTCAATAGCCCCATCAGAGCTTTGAATCTTGAAACCTTCCAGCTCTTTTGAAAGCTCATTTAACACAGGCTGCAACTCCTGATGGTCGCTGTTTGCCACAGGTAATACATGAAGTCTACAGGGCACCCCCGTAGAGTCTAAAACTTTTTTGAATCCTGCTTTGCCGTAGAGGCACATTTTTACGCAGGCTACAAAGAGGATGTGGTCAAGGTTAACTTTCTTGTTAATCTCATCTACATACGCTTTTACGTGTGAATATTTTTGAAGGTAAACGTCTTTTTGTTGCTCCTCCAAAGAAAACGCAGGCTCAAGCACTGTGTCAAAGCCGCCAGCAGAGGCCACATAACCCGCTAAAATGTCAATACAACGCCGCAACATAGGAACCGTCTTATAATATTTGAGCTCATCAGGCAAACCGTTGAATTTATCAAAATGAGCACTTAGTTTATCCTCATCAGAAACCGTTTGCACTAATTGTACAAAACCAGAATTCCCTCTGCCACTAAACGGGTTAAGGGAGGCAAACAAACGCCTAATTACTACACTCATTTTTGCTAAACCCTTCATTTTTCTATTTTTGGAACACTATTTCCCTGCCTTTCACTACAATACCCTCATAATTGTCTAAGCAGTTGTTATCAAAAAACTCAGCATAATCCCGTCGGTTAGTTTTCTTGTATAGAACAAATATTTCCTCATCACTCAAGCTTACCTCACCCTTACATTTTTCTGCTAAATGAATCCGGATTGTTTTGTTTAGAAGGCAAACATGAACGGCAGATCATAACTCTTTAGTTGTAGGGTTAGCATTAGGCTGTCAGCGTAGTCGGGGCTTTTACCTTGGGGGTCTATAATTTTTATTTTGCCTGCTGAGGTGATTTCATAGCGCATTTGGCTAAGTTGACTTTTCAAAGTTGGCTCATTTGGTATGCTTATTTTGTCCTGCTCAAAGAGGCCTCGTAGCAGCCAGTATCTTTGGCTTTTTTGATTAAGAAAACGCTCCTTATCCGCCGTCGCCGCCTCTGATACTCGAATAGATACCGCTTTATAACCCAGCTCTACCAGTCGGCTGTGAACTCCGGCGCCTACGCCAATTGAGTCAACTTGTATTACATCTTTTTTGGCGATTTTCTGGGAGACTTCATTTGCGCAGGGCATAGTTTCACGGGAACGAATCCATTGCTGCCTTACAATTTGATAGCAGACTCCGTCTGTGAGGGCATCGGTTATTATGGTTTTGTCCGCTCCCTGCTCAGCCACATCTAACCCATGAACTAACCGTGGCGTACCTGACAATTGTATACTGTTGTGGTCTTGGCCACGCTTTATAGCGCGTTCTATCCAGTCATGTCGAATAAGTGTGTCCTTAGATTCCTCTGCAAATTCAGACTCGTAAAGTACTGTCCATTCATAAGGTGTTAAAAGAGCCTTTTGCTCATCTAAATAAGCCTGAGTAGTTCGCCCCTCCGATAGGGCTTGGCGCCAGTCAATTTTTATTTTAGTAAACGCCGGGTCTTGCCATGCGGTGTAAGCAAAATTTAGTTTATTCCAAGGGTTCATAATTATGATAAGCTTACTGTTAGCAGCGTCATCACCTAACATCCTTGAAATACGTGACGTGTAAACTGTTTGACGTATTAAACAGGCCTCATCTATAACAATGATGTCACCGCCATGCCCCATAAGGTTAGGCGCTGGATCCGCCTCGTTTTCACCCGCAAACGCAGTTAACGTGATAAGCTCCCAACCGTTCTTAAATGTTAAACGCTGTTTACTCATCTCCGTTCGCAGTCGTTGAGGGCTTGAACGGTTAGGCTCATCTAAAAGTTTAGCTAGTTTTGAATTGTTAGCAATTAACTCACTAATGTAACCTCGCAAAATACTGGTCTGCTCCCGCGTTGGAGCAATAATTAAAATCCGCTTAGGCTTAGACTGAAACTCTACCATAGTATTGTAAATAAGTGTAAGCAGACCAATTGCTACAAACCGTGTCTTACCGTATCGGGTCATACAGCTAATAATTAACCGTTTACACTCAGGTTTAAGCACTAAACCAATAATTTCCTGCTGCCCACACGTAGCCGTATAACCTAACACATTTACAGGCTTAACGTGGTCTGATGGGATTTCCTGCGTAATTGCCTCTCATCCCCTATACGTATAAGCTCATTAACCTGCGCTGAAATATCCCCCTGATTAACATTACTAAAATTAACCGCCACATTAGCCTGCTTCTCATGAAACTTAGCCAAAAGATTAGATGTAACCCTATAAGCCTCCTCTACCCGCCTATACTTCATTCTAACATGCAGTTCTATCCATTCACCTTGAATAAAAGATGCAAGCTCTGTCTTTGACCACTCATAAATATCATGATAAATGGTTGCTTGGTTTACACCTAATTGCTTAGCTATATCTGCAATAATTACACCCTGCTTAAGCAGCTCTATTACTTTCTGTTGCCTATCTATCATTTCAGACTGTTTTTTACTAACCGCTTTTTCCTCTAAAACCTCACATTTAGTTTTCACAAATGAAAGACCAAGAGCCTCCTCCCAGGTTATAGACATAAATTTTTCACTTCCCCTCTTACAAATTAAAAATTACAGCTTGATTGAGTTAAAGAAAAACATACAGATGGTCCACTTAGTTGTTGAGCTAAGTCTGTGTTCCATTATAAATTTTCTCCCCGAGTTTAACAGTAACGTCAAGTTGCCTCTGTTAGAGAGCTCCTTGCTTTTGGTAGGCGTTTAGACGCATTTGCTCTTGCCACTCATTTACCTTTAACGGTTTAGGAGGATGACCAACTGGCTGTAGGGCACCTTGGCCCTGCCTGTTTTTTAGAACTAAACCATCTACTAAGGTGGCTGTGGGCAAATTTTGCAGTATAGAATCCGCATTTACACATGGAAAAGCGTTTAGCAGGGCATCGGTAAATTCGTCAGGGGCCATACGGTTTAGTTGCTCTTTAGTTGGCTGATCAAAAAGAGCCGCCCTACGTAGTAGATTTAGGGCATAAGCTTGTGGTGATTTACGATGAGGCAAAACAAGTAGCACACTCCAAAATAGGTTTTTAGGGTTTTAGGCTTGAACCATGTGGGCGTTAGTCATGAAGCCTAACGGTAACATAACATGTACCACTAAACATGATACGGTATATAAACTTTCTCCACCAGAAACACCACACTTTCAAATGGAGGTGTAAAAAATAAAAACAAGAAAACCGAATGAACACCCATATGCCAATCAAGCCTTTGAAAGGCGATTTACACAGTCTCAAGCCTTAAAAAGGAACAAATTTCACAGTCAAAGTATACGCTCCATTGCTAAGAGAAGGACTGCCAGTATTGTAAAGGAAGACATATTCCTCGAGTTGAATATAATATGTACCTGCTTCCAAATCTACCTTCGTGTCAGATGCCTTAACCCCGCCATGAAAAACATCCCGAACAACTTCAAGTTGCTCATCATTAGAGTTCATCAAACGCATTTGCAAATAGCTGGGAGCAATGGGGCCGCCCTTAGCTACATTTATCGTTAATCTGCCTGCTTGCGGTAATACAACACTATACCTATTTAATCTAATTGCGGGCGTTATTGAACCTGAAACTGGCTCTCCGAAAGACAATTCAGTCGTGGGAGTAGGAGTTGATGTGGGTGTTGGAGTAGGTGCAGAAGTAGAGGTTGATGTCGATGTACTACTATCGCCATCGCCGTTGCCGCCGTTGCTACTGCTGGAGTTGGGGCTTGGAGTAGCAGATGTCGATTGCTGTGTTGGGTTGGGTGTTGCTGTTGACATCGCAGTCACGGTAGCTGTTGGGTTTGTCTGTGAGCTACTGCTGCTTGTGTAAACTTCATCTAATGAGACGTTTCCAGTTATGAAGACATATATCGTAATAATGGCGGCTATAAGTGCTATGCTGCCTGTAATACCTGCCCATACACGATTAATGAGATTCATCTAGTTGCACTCTCTCTGCCAAAGCGAGCTATGGCTATGTTGATGTGTATGTTAGGCAGGAATATTTAACTTTTTGATATGTGTGAGCCCTTCTTGTTTTTAGAGCCATAGCCCAAATTTGAGCACAAACAAAAAAAACACCCCTGCCAAGAGTGAGTACATACAGCAGAAGCAATATTTTTTATAAAAAGTCGGGCGCCGCTTTGTCACACCCCTATGAAAACTTCGATTATTGTATCTTTATAAAGTAGGGGCGGCATTCTGCCGCCGGCAGACGGTTTGCTATCTCGACTTTCGGGATAACGCCTGTTTTGTAACGACAATAGGAATTGTGATGAGGCATGTGGTGGCTATGATGATGAGTAGGTTAGATGGCCATGGGGTTGGCTGTGAATCAGGAGTCGGTGGGGTTGTAGGGTTGGGTGTTAATTGATTTGTGGGATAGGGGGTTAATTGGTTTGGGGCGTTGGTTGGTGAAGTGTTTGATGGCGGTAAAGTAGTAAAAGTTAGTGGGTTAAACGTTACCATTACAGTGTTACTCCAATCACCCTCAACACCACTAAACTCATAGTGAGCTGCAAACAACGGCGGCATATAATTAGGAACGTAATCAACAAAACCTATAAGCGCCCTTACCTCAACATCAACCTGACCATACCGAGGTAGTCCATCGTAATAAGGTATCATAGTGTATTCTGAATCTGTTTGTTCAAAATACTCTTTTGGATTAGAGGAAAGCAAGTGTCAATTGTCATTTGAGTAGTGGCCTTTGTAGCGGTATTGATAATATAGGTGGACCGTGGAGCCGTTGTTTGGTTGTGTGAAGGGCTGGTTTTTAATTTTAATGATGTTTTTGTTTTCTACGGTGTATCCTGGGTATGTTTTTGTTTCTCCTGTGTAAGGATCTATGGTGGAAGTTGGGGGAACATCATAAGAACTGGAAATTTCTTCTATGGTAAATGTTGGTATAGAAGGCATAGTTTCAGGAGCCACACAGAACTCAACCAACAACAAACTTGAAACAGCTGCAGCAAGAATTAGTGTTAATACAAACTTTTTACACAAACCAGACATAATAGCTTACTTCCATATTTGATGTTGATCTGTGAAACACTTTTCTTATATATACAAATATGCCCAATTTTACACCCAATTCCAAAAAAATAAAAAAAGTTGTTTCTTTTTACAAACAGGTTTTATTGTTTGTTTTTCATCTCTTGTTTAGCCTAAGCTCAGTATTTTCTTTTCTTAAAGTGGTATTTTCATCTATCAACGCTTTCATGACAACATTAAGTTGGGTTGTCATGTTACTTGCAAGTTTAACATGTCAATTTGTGCCATAGGTGAAGTTTCAAGGTTGTCTATCCTGAAAAAATAAATGTGGGCTTCGAGTTTATTGAGTGTAAGGTTTAGATATATTATGAAAAAAATAGTATTTAAAAAGTTTACAGCAACAATCATAGCACTATCCATGATGCTCATGCTACTACCCATTATATCTATGACTGCACCCACAGCAGCAGACACACCACTGATAGTCGTAACTAGTATGGATGAATTGGAAGCGGCATTACGGGCTGGTGCAACTGACATCCTAATCCCCTCAGACCGCGTCATCGGAATAATGATTAATAGTCAAATTGAAATCGGCCCTGACGTTACGTTAACAAATCAAGGCGCAATCCTCCTCTACCTCGAGGAAACAATCTACAACTGGGGCACAATAGACAACCAAGGAGAAATACGCAACATGGGGGCCACAATATACAACGGGGGCACAATAAACAACAGCGACGGAATATACAACAGTGGCACAATAAACAACAATGGCGCAATCAACAACTGGGATACAATAGACAACGGGGGCACAATAGACAACGGGGGCACAATAAACAACACAGGTACACTATACGTCTGGGACACAATAAACAACAACGAAGACGGCACAATAAACAACAGAGGCACAATCACCACCCACTGGGGCGCAGCTAGCTTCCCAAATCCAATACTAGGCGGCGATATGATCACAATAGTCAGCTGGGGCACAATAAACAATCAGGGCACAATATGCAACTGGAACACAATAGACAACAAGGGCACAATAAACAACAATGGCGTAATCAGAAACATCGATGGTACAATAGACAACACGGGCACAATAGACAACCAAGGAGGCACAATATACAACGATGGCGGCACAATAGATAACGGGGGTACAATAAACAACAATGGGAGCGCAATAAGCAACAACTGGGGTATGATAGAAAACTGGGGTACAATAAATAACAACGAAGACGGCACAATAAACAACAACGTCCGGAGTGGAATAATTGGGTACATAATATGCAACGTGGGCACAATAAACAACAACGGCGTAATAGCCACCTATAGGTACACAATAGAAAACTGGGGCACAATAAACAACAACGGCATAATATACAACTTTGGGGACGCAATAGAAAACTGGGGTACAATAAACAACTATTTAGAGGGCACAATAGAAAACTGGAGCACAATAAACAACAATGAAGACGGCATAATAGACAATCAGGGTACAATATACAACTGGGGTACAATATGTAACTGGGGTACAATAGACAACGGGGGCACAATAACCAACAATGAAGACGGTATAATAGACAATCAGGGTGCAATAAACAACTGGAAAACACTCAAAAAAGGGTTCCCAATAGACATAGGGTTTCCAATAGGCTGGTTCACAAGAACATACATCATGGGCACAATAAACAACATGGGTACAATAAACAACAATGAAGACGGTATAATCAACAACAATGACGCTTGTACGATCAACAACTTTGGCACAATAGACAACACAGGCACAATAGACAACACGGGCGACATAGACAATCAGGGTATAATAAACAACTGGAAAACACTCAAAAGCATGGACCCAATAGACACAGAGTTCCCAATAATCATCGAGTTCCCAATAGACTGGTTCACAAGAACATACATCATGGGCGCAATAAACAACTGGGGTACAATAGACAACACGGGTACAATAAACAACTGGGGTACAATATACAACGTGGGCACTATATACAATGATGATGGCACAATAGACAATCAGGGTACTATAGATAATCAGGGCACAATAACTAATTGGACTCTAAATAAGCGGGTGTGGCCTATTTTTTGATAATCTGGCTGTTAATTTCTTTAGGGCTACTTTAGATGTCTGTAGTGCTTTCCAGTGATTCCATAAAAGACGGTTACACCTTTATAGGCTGGCTGTATAATGGGGTGACTTGCAAAGTCGGTGACCCGTTTACAATGCCTGCGGTAGATGTGGTACTGTTTGCTAAGTGGAGCCGTTTGGATGTAAATAAAGCTGGCAATAACAACAATTTTGATCCTATAGGCGACAACGGCACCGGTACAGCAACGGCAACAACAGCAATGGAAAAGGGTATAGTTAATAATTAACTAGTAGTGTTTTTGACGCTGTAAGTAAAGAAAAATTATCTCCGTCTTCTTTTTTTCTTTTTTAGAGGGTTTTACTTTACATTGTTCTTGAATCGTATGTAATTCAATAAACACTTTTCCAAAAAACAGCTCCAAACGCTATACCTGCTCATCCATTGCACAGGAAAAAAGAAAAAACATGTAAACCCACGACAACCAGAAAAATGAGTGTGGTTATTGTATGTTGAGTTTTTTCTTTATTTCTTCTTCAAGGTCGCTGTTGATGGGGTACATGCCGCTTATGTTAACCGCGCCGCCACACTCATAGAGGGATTCTTCAAGTAGGGGGCTGTCAAATTTTTCTATCCATTTTGATTTGCCGTTGCCGAAAACGTCCCGTATCATAAGCGCAAGCCGAACAGTGCAATTCCACACATCCACATAGAAATAAGCACCAACCTTATCCACCATCTCCACGTTTAGGCGGTCAAGCTCCTCCTGTGATGTAGCTGTGGCGGTTTGATCAGATGGGAAGCCTGCGTTTTGTGGGTTTAAGTCCCAGCGTAACTGATTCATGAGTTCGGGGTTATTTTTTATTTCTTCAAGCTTCATGTTTATGCCTCTCTTTTTTGTTGTTAACTGGTGACTATTGTTATTGAGTCGTTTGGCTGTTGTTGTTTGTTTGCTATTATTTTTTTGTCTTCTTCAAATGTTAGGTCTGAGGCGAATTTTTCGAGGGATTTGGCTGCTTTGTAGTCTTTGTTGTATCGGTACATGTGGCTGTGGCCGACATTTCTTGTTCGGGCTATGAAGCCTAGTTTTTCTAGTCGTTCTATTTCTCGCAGCGTGTGTCGGAAGCTTACGCCGCTGTTTTGGGCTATGTCTTGTTTGCTGTAGTCAAGGTCTTGAAATGTGGAGAGGAAGTCTAAGATTTTTGCTGCTGAGCCACCAAATAAGAGTTCTAAGGGGCCCATTTTTAAGGCTTTGTTTTGGGCTGCTTTAGTCACGTTTTTCCACGGTTAGTTTACTGTGCCATCAACAATATAAACATTACCACAAATCAATTACATGTTATTACAAGTAACATTTACGTGTATTATGCCATTATGCGTATTAATACTATATAGATAACATGTGGGATAATCCCTGAACAACACTTTCACGCCAAAAATATGGACAAACAAGCAAAAAAACAAACCACCCAAAACAATCCGCACCCGTCTGCAACATAAGCGTATCAACTGGCACCTCAACATCATTCCCAACAAAAATTTCCAGCATGTCATACAAAGCTTAAGGCGTTTTATCTGCAAATAAAAACTCATAGAGGTCATAGAGTTACCATTGTTACGTTGACTAAAAAAATGCTTGAGGTTATTATCATTTGCTTGCCATGGTGAGATATTTTTTGGAGGAATCATTGAAGCCTAAGCGGAGACAAAGGTGATTAAAACTATTGATTTATTGGTTCCGTTCGAGGCGGCTTTGGGTCTACTGATCAAGGATGCTCTGTAAATGACAAATAATTAATAGACACTTTCATGAAAGAAAAAAAGAAAAAAGAAAAACGGTAGACTTTTTCAGCCTACAAATACGCCCTATTGAAGTTTATTTTCGCCTACCAAAAAAGAGGTAAGACACAACCCCCAACAACACCAACACAACTACAGCTACAGCCACAACTAACCCTGTATTTCTCATAGTCCAAAATGTCTCATCATCTCCATTAACAGGCGGAGAAGAACTGGGTGACACAGAATTCGAAGGAACCGAACCAGACGGAGATGGACTAGCAGATGGAGATGGAGATGGGCTGGTAGAAGGGGACGGAGATGGGCTGGTAGATGGAGATGGAGATGGGCTAACAGATGGAGATGGGCTGGTAGAAGGGGACGGAGATGGGCTGGTAGATGGAGATGGAGATGGGCTAACAGAGGGCGATGGAGATGGACTAACAGAAGGGGACGGAGACGGTTCAATTGGCCGGTTTTCAGTGTAGTAGAAAGTAATCACGTTATTTTCAGCATTAAGAGTAATAGTAATAGATGTAGGTGCAACAGCTGTAAACCCAGTAATCAAAGGAGCCACCTCAGTAACCACAGCACCCTCCTCCTTACCATAAACAACCTTATCAAGAGCAACACTAAGCACAGTACCCTGCAAATAATAATGAACTACATACTCAACATCTAAAGAAACCGGCTCCTCCACATAATAGAAAACAAACTCATTACCCTCAGCAACCAAAGTTTTAGTCAAAAATGAATTAACAGCCACATAACCAGCAACATTAACAGCGTTTTCAGTAACAATACTATTCATAGTCTTACCACCAACAACCTTATCCTCAGCAACCTTAGTAGTAGTACCAAACTTGTAATAATGCACCGTATACTCAATATCCGTATTAGCCGTATAATAAAATACAACATCTTCTACATTATCCAAATCAACAACCTTAGGCGTAGAATCAACAATTGTATACCCAGCAATCACAACTGGATACTCAGTAACCACGCCATCATCATCCACATCTGGCTTAAACACCAACTTATCACCATACACACTATTCTCAGTATTCTCCAAATAGTAATGCACAGCATACACAGGATCTACAGACAAAACACCCTCACGCATAACAGTGACTAAATAATGCTGCCACGTACCGTCTGGGGCGTACACGTTAATTCCAAAGTTAAGTTTGCCAACAT
>WRJX01000095.1 GCA_009778385.1 Candidatus Bathycorpusculum sp.
AACATTTTCTTTAATTAGTTCAGTGAACTCTGTTGTGACAAAGGTTCCTTTCCAAGAATCCAAAAATCGTTTATCAGCAACATCAGAGATAATTAAGGGCAAGTTTTTGTCTATTACTTCAGGATAAGCTAACATTTTCTTCGCTTGGATCCTAAGATTTTCCGGTATACCTCGCTTCCACACTAAAGTGGCAATATCCCGCACATCACTTGGTCGCGCAGACATCAGTTTAAGAAGTAAATAATCGGTATAATCCGGAACATACACCTCAAAAACCTCCCCAGCAATAGCCATCTCTATTTTTGAAATTTTACTCAAAAATTCATCAGAAACAAAAAACACTTGTTCATCAGACCTGCCCCGCACCTGACCCTCCATAAAATCAATAGAAATCTTTGCACCACCCACAGAAAGCTCCTTTACACACCGCATAAAACCATAAGACTCACGCTTCTCACAAGTATCCACACACATCAACCCAGACAACAAATTTTGTAACCTATCCAGATTCCAACTTTCTCCATTTCTTTGGAGAACAAAGTCACAATCCCGTGTATACCTCGAAAAAGTAGTAAACGCCCTAAGAGCATAACCCCCAATCAAAACCAATTGCGGATCCTCAAACCCTCCCGTCTGATCTGACAAGCATCTAATTATCCGACCAATTTCTACTTCTCGTAAATTCATCAACTCAGTATGTTTAACCAAATTCAACAACCCGCTCTACTGCTTCATCAACTTCTCGTCGCACAAAATCATCCCGCACCTGCGTCTCTCGACATGGAAACTTGACACCACTACCTAACTCTTCAAACTGACAAAAACCATACTCTAAAACCTGCTTAGCCCGAACATTAGTTTTTGAGATACGTTTCCAATAAGCATTCTGATACAATCTATCCCAATCAATCTTGTCTCTATGCTCATACAAAGTGGCAAACGCATCCACAAAAGCCCACCTCTGCAAACACCCAACCACATTATCCTCAATAGTTTCCACAAGCAAATTTCCAACCTTACGGTATTTGACTTTTGATGAATCTTTTAAGTACTCAAGTTCAATCTGCCAGCCTCTTTTTTTGGCGAACTCTTGCAAAGCGCTCCCATAAGATCTATCTTTGACCATTAACGTATAGATATCTCTGTGGACAAAATCGTTATTCCAAAAAGAAGCCGCTGTCTGAGCTGAGATAACTTTAAAGTTCTGATCTTTTTCCAAAAAATCCCAAACATCTACTACAATTTCATCTGTTGGAACCCAATACCAACCCCAAGTAATTCGCTCTATCAAATTTTGTTTGGATAATTTGTTCAAATACTCTTTGGCTTTTGGCTCAATACTTTTTATAGCCTTAACCCTAATCAAACTCCCGCAATAGGGTTGTAATTTCCCAAGGAAATCAGCCAAGTAATTAACCATTTCATTCACCTTTTACTACTGTTTGGCAAACTACTTAAAGATACACATTAGGAAACTAAAAATTGGAGACGTTAACCAACATCACAATTGGGAACATTTAAGGTTGTGTTGTATTGACGATTTTACAGATTCCTGATGCTTAACGTATAAACATAGTGTATTTGTTGCTATGTTTGTAGAAAATTATCTAAGCAAAAAATGCACCTTCAACTCACCCATTAAAAAACAAACAACAACAAAACAACTACAGAAAAAAACAGTTCAACCACCATCGTAAACATTTAATATTATCCCCACTCATAGTCTAAAAAGGTGAAATATATGTTACCAAAACCAACTCCTGCGCTTAACAAAAAACAATGGGAAGCTCTCCAAAAAGAAATTGAGCGCGAAGCAACAGATGCCGACGAAGAAAGATACAAACGAGCCACAGAAGCTTTTAAAGACTACCCCCTTTAATTGAATAACTTCATGACCTCTACGTCGTCAGAGTTTGACCTCAAAAAGGTCGCATTTCTAAAAATTTTAGGCAAACCCACTCTTACAACCAAATTTAAGTGTAATGAAAAGAAAAATAACCAGTACATACAGGAACAAGCGTAGAATTTTCAGAATCAACAACGCGACATTACGCACCTGTTTAATTTTGAATCTGACTTGATAGGATTTACAACCTTATACATGGATCATGTAAATAAAAAGAAAATGCAATCAGAAAAACGCCTGCAAAAGAACATTAGCAGTTATCCAGCTTTACTCATCGGACAATTAGGCGTCTCGACTAAATATCTACGCAGGTGGTCTATCAATGAATGCCATTGGACGTATGCTAAAAGTTGAACCCTCCACCATTCTGTATTGGGTGAGGAACTTTGCTCTTAAAACATACCAAAAATCCACCCCGCAAGGTGAAGTTATTATTGAACTTGATGAAATGTGACACTTTTTACACTCAAAAAAAACAAGGCCTATGTCTGGAAGGCATACTGTCGAACTACCGGCGGGCTCGTGGATTGGGAATGCAAAAACCGAAACGTCCAATCGCTAAAGAAAATGCTTGGCCAGCTCGGCAGTTAGAGAAAGGTTTTCTTTGCGGATAATTGGGCGGCGTATGCTGAATTGATTCCGCCAAAGCTATTGGTTCAAACTAAAGCACAAACACATGGTGTTGAGCGGAATAATTTCCAGTAACATCATTGGTTTGGTCGTTTTCGACGTAAAACCTGCATAGTTTCATGCTGTAAACAAATGGCCGATGTTACTATGCCGCTATTTGCCCGTTTCCGAGTGAATGGAACACCAAACATGATTGCATCATTCCTTAATTAACACTCTCCTTCTTGTATAGATAAGCGCAATAATCAACACCGGCAACGTAGTGCATAGAATAATCACCAAACTAAACTCAAGCAAACTAAACCCAGCTATTGCTGTCTCTGTTTGTGAATCAGTTTGATCTGATACATGGGTTGGAGTTGGAGTTGGATTAGTTTGGTTGGGGGCTTCATTGTTGTATGCCGGTATAGTCAGAGTTTTTGTACCACTCCAACCACTTCGCTCAGCCGCAAGGAGAACGTCATAAGTAATAGGACTATAAACGTGCTTAATACCAACAGCCATTGCTTCTACTTGGAAATCCATCTTGGCACCAGCAGGAACATCTATCCCAGATATTCGCCCATCACCTCTCATTCCCTCACCTATGTAGCGGGGCAGTTCGCCATTTGGAAAAGATAGGATTGTATATTCAGAACCTGGTTGCGCGGGAAATCCACCCTTTAAACCACAATCGATTTCTGAGCGAAGAAATATTTCTTGCCAGGCATCATCTGAGGTTCCATAGTGTCCTTTGTATCTAACATTATAACATAAATCAGATGAGCCGCGGGGATTTTTGATTACAATTTCGATCGTTCGGTTTACCAGGTGATAGCCTGGTATTGTTATGGTTTCTCCTGTGTAGGTATCCACATACTGAGTGTCTGGTATGTCGTAGGGGTATTCATTGTATCGCACAGTAAAATCTGGAACAGACGGCTTAGAAGTAGCCTCCACCTCATCCATACAGATGATACTAGCAAAAAACAAGCCACTAACTAATAGTGTAAACAGAAATACGCTAAATAATTTTTTCATTCCAACCACCACACTTTATGTATATGTTCTTGCAGAAGTATTTATTTTACGGTAGCGCCATAGACAAACGTAACGGTTAGCAGTTAGTTTCAAAGATTTGTTTAATTTTTGATCAAACATGTCTATCACAACACGCCATTAGGAGTAATCTGATTTAATGCTAAGGGTACGAACAAAGTGTTCAACAACTAGACACCCAAAAATAAAACAAAAGAAGAGTTAAAAAGGGGAAAGATAAGCAGAGACCTGCTTGTTTTGTTTGGTTAAATTATTTCTTTTTTTCAAGTTGTTTTTCTAAGGCTTCAACGCGTTGTACGAGGGCTTTTATGCATCCTAGCATGAAACCTGCAGTTTTTGTCATATCAACACTATCGGTATGCTCTGGATCGTCGGGTTTGAGGTGGGGCAGAGATTCGAAATCAATTACTTCTCTGTCGCCTGCCTGTTTGGTTTTGTAATTCTTAGCAAGGCTCAGATCATCTACTGAATCAAAGGCTATAAAGGAGGTGTTTTTTGCAAAGTAATAAGCGCAATCGATGTAATTCCAGAATTTTGATGTTGATCCGAGTGCTTTGCCGTTTACCCATGACGAGCCGTTCCAAGTTGGGGATACATCAGGATTAACACTACCAGTCGCCGTAAAAGTCACAGCAGTAATACCGGTTGCAGTTAAATTCGATGCAGTAATATTGCCGTGAGCCGTCAAATTTTGCAGATCTAAATGGGCTGGATCATTAACGCCATTTGTGTTTGCTTTCCGTAAGTATAGGGTGTCATATGCAGATCCATAATATGCCGCGTTTGCATGTGATAAGATTATTTTTGGAACATCATACCTGTCGTTCCGTCCATGTCCTAGCCAGAGTTCACCTTGATTGGAACTTACAAAACCACCACAAGAAATGTCTTTCTTAACTATTAAACCCACATCAGTCGCTAAAAGAGGATCCTTACCCTCAACACCGGCATCAACAATTATCTCCATTAAATTGAGTGTTTTCGCTGAATCCACGGTATCAATAAATGTTATTCGACTATCGGGCAGAGGTTTTGGATAGGGCAGTGGATAAGGTGCCCAGTTTGCACCGTCAAACCGCCACAGACAATCAATGAGCTGCTGTCTGGTAAGGATTGGCTGGACACAGGGCAAAATTGTCTGGTCTTTGAGTGTTGTGGTTCCATCAACAGTCAGGCTACCTGTTACATGCAGATCGGGTCCCCCTCCGCCTCCTCCGGTGCCACCTTTGAGAGTGACTATGCAACCGGCATATGCTGAATAGGTGGCCCCGCTGGCACCCGTAGCACCTGTGTATGCGGCTCCAGTTGCGGAAACTATTCGATCCAAATAAGCCAAAGCTACCGTCAAACCACCCACGTAACCTGAGCCATCGTGCAACGTGAAGCTGTTTGTTGGTGAGGTGATACCTGCTCCACTAGTTGGGTTGATTACGTTAATTATTCCACCTATCCATAGCTCATCTGCTTGGCTTGTGGTGGGGGTGGTTCCAGTTGTCAGAGTAGTTGTATAGGCTCCAATGCTCGATGCCATTGTGTCAAGTATGTTGGAGGTGGTTAGGCCGCTGTATTCAGCAACATTGGCAATAACGGGGTCTGCGTTTGCGGAGAGGGTAATGGTTAGGGTTGGTGAAACTGTGCCTGCGACAATTCCCGTCCAAATTTCAACTCTTCGCCCATAGAGAGCAGAGTCACTACTGTAGTTTTGGCGTGTCCATGTGACACCGCCGCTGGCTTGTGCTATGGAGCTTACTGATGGGGGCGTACTTGCAAAGGTGCCAATTACAGCCACCAAAACATTGCCGTTGGCAGGAGCATTGTTTAGCGTTACGTTTAGTGTGCTACTGTTGGCGGCGTAATTTCGTTTGGGGGTTTGGACTCTGGTAATTGCCATTAATATGTGCCTCCTATGGTTTGGATTTGGAACAGATATGTGGGCAGAGCTGAAGTTGATTTCCATTTAAATAAAGAGGAAACTCTATGTTTTGTTTTTTTGTTGTTTTGAGTTTCATTCATTTTTGTCACCTTGTGACTGGGATCTTGGAATTTGACCACTTTTATGGGTTGATCGGTTGGTTTGCCAAACGTTAGGAGGAGAGTTTTTTTCTAAGTTTGGCTAAAAAGTTGTTATTTTTTCTTGGTCTTTGTCGGCTTGGGTGTTCAAGTGCAAGTTCGTCAATATGTCGCTTGACAAGAAAATAGGCTCTATACAGCAACCCCAAACGGTTCACTTCACACCCACTTATACAACACATCAATACATCAATATTAATAAACTATACGCCATTGTTAACAGTTAATGACACCGACACTATTGCTTGAATATGATTTCATAACCAAACGTGTCACAAACAATGTCTAAAGCTGACCCTCGACAATCACGCGTGACGCAGCACCTAATGCCGGCGGGAATATAGGTGAGAGGGGGCAGGACAGGATTATGCACAAGCCGCAAAATGGTTCACCAAAACCGCAGAACAAGAAAAACAAAAACTCATGTTCCTAGACATAACAAAAAGAAAACATCAACAATAAAACATGCCCCAATAATCGCCAAACAACAACCAAAAAACGGATAACAAACATAGCGAAAAACAGCATAAAACATATCAAAAATTAGCAAAAAAATGTAAATTGTGTTCGACCCTCTAAACGACCCCGTCAAGCTATCCCGTAGCACCAACTCCAGATAAACATTTGAGTTAGTCAAGGTTTGTTTACGAAAACGTTTTAAACTTGCTTTATCCCAGTTCATTATGATGAAGATGAAAAAAGCATCAGTTTTAGTCCTGGTAAGTCTAATAGTATGCCTTTCAGTTTTTGCGTTATCCACATCTGCCTATGTAGAGCAAACTGTAGGTGTCAAAGAAGGTGACTGGATGGAATATGACATTACTGTAACGGGCACAGGCAGCATGCCACCGACCCATGATGTACGGTGGATGCGAATGGAGGTTTTGTCGGTTGATAGAGAGGCGTTTCCTGTAAATGTCACCGTTAGATATGCCAACGGAACAGTGGGCAGCGCAATCTGGAAATTTAACTTTACTGAAGGAAATACCGAGGGATGGGTCATTATTCCAGCCAATCTTAGTCCTGGTGACACGTTTTTTGACTATTCTAAACCTGACAATGTAACTATTCAGCGTGAAGAGCAAAAAACAGTGTTAGGTGCAACTCGAGCCGTAACGTATGGAAACGATTCAATAAGGCAAATCAAAGAATGGGATAAAGCCACCGGTTTCTTCATTGGCTCTGTAGAGGTTGCCAAAAACCATACAAACGTAGATGGCTGGTACACCGATAACGTAACAGTTACCATCAAGGCTACTGCCACTAACATATGGAACAGGCAGATTCTTGGTTTAGATCAATCAGTTTTTGCTTTGGTTATCTCGGGTTTAGTGCTTGTAATTGTGATCTCGGTTTCAACTCTGATTATTTGGCAAAGGGAGAAACTGACAAACCTTAGTTTACGCTACCCTCTACTGGCAAAAAGAGCAATTCCAGCCATCATAATTGTGGGAGTCGTGGTATTCACTGCTACAATCATACCTTCGATTTGGATGAACATGGGTTTAAGTGATGCAGAAGTCAACATTATTATGCAAAGTTTGTGGTTGAGCCTAGTTTTGGTAAGCGTGGGTTTTAGAAAAACTGGCAAATATTTTGCACATGGGCTTTTGATGACTGCTGTAGTTATCGCCACTTTGATTGGTTTTTCTTCGGTAATCATGATGTGGTCGCCCTCAGATAGCAGTTCAATGGGAGTCTACTTCAGTTCACCCTTCAAAATCGCAGAATTTGTTGCACACGGTGTGCTCTCGATTCCAGCTCTCGCATTAGGTGTTTGGTTTATTGCACTTTGGCGTCCCAATTCAGCTACTTTTCCAGCCAGAAGCAGACAAATAGTGAAACTACTGGTGATTCTGTGGGTACTGTCCTATTTAGCGGGCGTCTTGGGATACATTGTGGACTACACAACTTTACTTGGAGTATACTAAGTAAACATGAGGGCAACAAAGCACTAAAAATGTGTTTAAAAACTTCGTAAAACTCTGCATAAAACTGGGGTCTCTACAGTCAATAACTAATCGTCATAGACGAAAGTAAATTCAAAGCCGGCAACGTCAGAGACCACAACTTTACTAAAACCAAACTATCTGGTCACACGGCCCACATCGACAAAAAAATTGATGAAATCAACCAAAAATGGATAAACTGTAAATTTCCATATTATCAGACTATTTCCAAATAAGTCTTTTTAGAACATGCACTCATGAATCAAGTTTTATAACAAAATCCTCGATATCTTCAATGTATCTCAAATTCAAGACAGCTCTTGTGTTTTGTTTGGTAACGTAATTTTTAAGCATCCAAAAAACGTGTTCCCGTACTTCTTGGGATGAACCGCGATTTTCATACGTGCGATATAGTTCGATGAAGCGTAGAATTTGTTTTTTTATTTCGGCGTTAACGATTTGTGCTTTTTCAGGGTCAAAAATCCAAGGACAATGCATCGCACCCCTGCCAATCATGACAAAGTCGCAACCAGTTCTGCTTAAAAGATCAAAACCTTGCAGGTAGTTTGTAACATCACCGTTAGCCATAATGGGTATAGTAAGTTTTTCCTTAACCTGTTTCATTATAGTCCAGTTAACTTTTTTTGCAAGCTTTTGTTGAGCAGTCCTTCCGTGAATGCAAATTGCTGCCGCTCCAGCATTTTCCAAACTTTTAGCAACATTAACAGCGATTATTTTTTGAGCATCTATACCTATACGCATTTTTACTGTGACGGGTTTAGATGTTGCTTGAACCATTTTTCTTACAATTTTTTCCAGCAAAGAAGGATTAGATAGAAGAAAAGCACCGTATCCTTGCGCTAAAATTTCTTTTTCGCTACAACCAACGTTAAAATCGATAAGGTCAGCAAATTCTTCAACCAGTTTTATGCTTTTTAGGATAGATTCTTCATTGTCACCAATTAACTGTACACTTACAGGTCTTTCATGCTCAGTTATGTTAAGAAGGTCTTTGACTTCACGCCTACTTTTATTTTTGACAAGCGCCGCATCAAACATTTGGGTGTAGACCAAACCTGCTTTGTTTTCTTTACATAGCATTCGAAAAGCAGTACAATTGACTGCCGCCATTGGGGCAAGAACAAATTGACTTGAAATGTCGATGTTTCCTATTTTCATCTTTAATTCTTCTTCCTATTGGCGCGTTCTGCTTGGCAGGTTTCAATAACCAAACCGTTTGTAGATAGTCAACTACAATTTCTTAGTTATTGTTTAAATGCACATTTTTAATCTTATGTTTAAAAAACTAGCTAAATCAAAGGATACCAACCAAAAATGTGACAACTTTTAAACAGCTTAACCAAAAGGCAATCTGGGCTTAATTAGCTAAAAATCCAGAAGAAAACTACAACAGGATACTTTGGAACTTTAGAAATATGCAGACAACTCTATTAAAGAGTAAAAAATGATAAAACTATGTAGTAACGGTTTTAGAAATTTTAGTATTCGTAAAATGACTTTACGGAAAAACATGTTGACAATTATCAGATTAGCCCTACAAAAAAGAGGATTTCTGATATTACGGTACTATGCTACCACTAAAAGCCATCATGAGTTGTGACTGCATGGTACCTATAACAAGTGCTTCTATAGGAAACATAGGGTGTTCAAAATGGGTTTATTTGCAGGTTTAAGTGAATGACAGTGCAAGATTTGCTGTTTCAAGACATATCTAAAGCGTGTTATCGGTTTATTGCTAAATTCTAAGAGGATGTTGTGTTGATTGAATTTATTTTCAAAAGGATGTCACTCTAGTGTTATTAACTCGCTTAGCAGCATCTGAAAATGAACGTTGTGACTAACTTTGTGTAGTCCTTAGTCAACAAATGTGATTTTGTCTATTCACTTTGAATCAAGAGAAAGGGAATAGTATAAATGAATACAATGGTAAACCCACTTGAGGTTTTAAAAACAATCTCTGATGCAACCAGTATGCTGATAAATAAAACAGCTAAAGCGGTTGTCAGCGTTAGAGCACAAATGTCTAGAGGCACAGGCGTTGTTGTTTCAAAAGACGGCTATATTGTAACTTGTAACCATGTTTTGTCTGGATGTAGCAGTGTAAAGGTTGGTCAGGGCGAAAAAAGTTTTATCGCTAAAATCGTCGGCACAGATCCGTACAGTGATATTGCGCTTCTCAAAGCAGATGGTGAATGGACACCAATTGAGATGGGTGATTCAGAAAAACTCAGTGTAGGTCAATATGTCTTTGCATTGGCTAATCCATTTAATCGGCAGCAACCTACTGCGACCACTGGAATTGTAACCAATACAAACAGTACCATTCGTGGCTGGCGTGCAACACAACTAGAAAACGTCATAGCCACTGACGCGCAGCTTAATCCGGGTTTCAGTGGAGGACCACTCATTGATGTTGACGGCAAAGTCATCGGTATAAACACTGCATATGTTTGGCAAAGAGGTATAGCAATTCCAATTAACAAGGTCAAAACCATCGCGGACCGCCTAATAACGGGTAAAACACAACAACGCGCATATCTTGGAATAATCGCCAACACAGTAACTATCCCAGCAGAAATCGCCGAGCAAGCAGGATTAGAGCAGGAAACAGGCGTTATGATATTTAACGTTGAAACAGACTCACCAGCCCGTAAAGCCGGATTAACCATGGGTGACGTGCTTATAAAATTCAACGGCAAACCAGTCACTGATTTCTACGACTTGCCACGATTACTATCAGAAGATGTAATTGACAAAGAAGTTAATCTAACCATTATACGCCGAGAAAAACTCCTCAAAGGAACAATCACCCCAACAACACATAGAGGCAGAGAGGATTGAGCAGAACATTAGAACTTGAACCACCAGAACACCTACCAGCACCACCACTACGACGAAGCCCAACTGTAACAATACAGCTTTTTAACAGCCTACCAGTAAATGGTCATAGCAACAGACCATCACTACGGCTTTTCATCAGAAACGACTGGAACTAAACCATCCAGTTCACATTTTTTCTAACCTTAAACAGCACAACTTAATTAATGGCATAAAGTAAAAGGTAAAAAGATAAAAAAATAACTGTTAAGCTGTTTTTACTGCTTCAACCGTTCGTTTTAAAACCAAAGCAGCCGCGTCTTGGCTGGGCCAACTGCCTAACCCACAATCGGGGCCTGTAAAGGTCAAGAGTTCACCGTATTTTTCTTTAGCATAAAGGTAACGTTTACGAATAATTTCAACTGGTTCAACAAGTTGCTCATCAGTTGGTTTTTCAAAGCCTTTATCATAAACTTCAGCCCAAATCGCATCAATATCCGTGCGAGCAACACCTACGCGGATCTGCTTGTCTGCCTCTTCAAGCATACTTTTTGATACATCATTAATGTTTCTTGGAGATGCAGCGTACTCAAAAGACAACACATCTATCCCCTTTACGTTAAGCAGATTACGAATTCCACTGGTAAAGTGCAAGTGTATCTGCCGTGTTGGACCATGAAAATTATAGGCTTTCTGTAACGTTTCTATGACTAGTTCTGGCGTAGCAGTCAAGTTTGTATGACCAAAACTGGGTTCATCAATCGAAATTACCCGTGTTTCAATATATTTATTGTTTAGGATGGCGTTTTTGGCAAAACGATTTATTGTTTCTGCAAATCCATCTAACACGTCGGGGTAAGCTACAGCACCAACCTCATGCAGGTACTGCTCAAGAGGGCCAAAAATGCAGACACGTAACAGGATTTTTTTGCCAAATTCTTCAGTTAATTCTTTAGCATACTGATTAAGTACATAGACTTCAGGCAACACTGCCGTATCGGACTCTACAACAAACGATCCATTCACCATCGCTTCATGGACAGCATCCCCGATTTGTCTTAAACCGTCAAACTGCTGTGGAAAATTGACAACATCTAAACCACACGCCAATTTTTTCCGAAAGGAATCCACAACCACTTGACAAAAATTTTTCTGTATAAATTCGTCAATGGTGGGGTCTTGTTTGTTTATGATAGCTTCTCTGGTCTTCAGGTAAGCTTGCGCGAATGTTTCCCTGCTAATGCCTTTAGGTAATGGAAAACTACCAATATCATCAATTAAGGGATGCATAAATGAAAAAATGTCTGGATTTCTATTAAAGGTAATGCAACAACCCACAAGAGCAAAAATATAACTTGCCCAGCGGCAGAGAACCTAACATTTATATCATCAACAATAAGCAGCTATCTGTGAAGTGAACATAAAATGAAAGAATGGATTAACATACAGGTTGGACATCATAGTAACGTAGGTCCAACAATTATGAATTATGAGCAACAGGGTTGGCATCTTTTCTCTTACACCACCGCAGGCATGGGTGGCGCTTGGAATTACACCGTAAACCATTATCTGCTTTTTTTCAAGGGCGAGTAAATCCAACCCAATTTTTAGCTTAAAAACATCAATAGAATCTGCCTCACAGGTTTCTACTGTCTATTTAATGTAAAATATCCACAAATGGATTGGTAAACTTGTAGAACCATTTTGATACTAGTTTACAAATAGCAATGTCAGTATCATTTTTTCTGAAATAACACTATCGCCAGACGGTTTATTGCAATAGCTACATTTCAAGGGTTGCTATCGCTAATGAGGTACTCTTTAATGCTAACTTAATTTTTCAGTAATAGTAGAGCCATGATCGGCTAGCAAATATTCAGTTTTGGAGATTATGCAGGTGGTAAGTAGTTTGAGTTGTTGCCAAAGTATGCGGTTGTATGCTTTGCAGCCTTAGATGACTGATAGAGTTTACTAATGTTGTTCATTAACTGGTAAGCAGCTTTCAAGGCTAAGTTTAGATTGTTGTTTGTTATGAATTTAGCTTCAATGTTTAAAGCTGTACCTTGTATGTCTGCAGCAATTTGAATTCCACCATCATCAGTTACCCACTTGAGAATTACACCTCTGCTATTTTCTGACATGCCAAACCAACGCAGTAAACCAAACCAGCGGCCTTTCAAGTCATCTATGACCTGCTGGGTCATCAAGTCTGAAGGTAAAAATGTTTGCAAAAGCGTTGAAGTATGTTCTTCTTTGGATACACTATTGAGTTTAAGTTTAGTGATTTTAGGTGTTACAATGTAGCCTTTAGAGCTTTTTTTGATTATACCCTCATCTTCAAGACGTAAAAGAATACGTGATAAAGTTTCAGGGTGTATACCACATCGTCGCTTCAAACCATCAAAAGTAAACAATACCAAATCTTCTTTTTCAATGAGCGAAAGTACATCAGTATCCCGTTCATTGAAAGAATAAACTGTATGCAGAAATTGCCAATCAACATTTGAGATTGGTATCATATAATTATTTAGTTGGTCGTTATGAGACTTTTGAATGTTTCCCAATGAATCTACATTTATCATGTTTTAAATTCAAGATTACGACAGGTGAGAATGAAAAAAATTGGCACTTTTACGGCAAATAATCAGTCTGAACAGTAGCGTTAAAGAACCAAAATCTGACCAAATAAACATTAGTTAACATACAATGTCTAACGGTAGAACCCTTATAGTCAATTTTTTGAGAAACAACAGGGTAATTATTACTTCGCTTACAATGAAATATCGATAAGACAAAAGACAAAAATTTGAAGCCCTATTTACCATAATCAAAAGATCAAAGACAGCAAGTTGGCGATACTGAAAAAACAGTGAATCGTTAAACTGTCATATTAGTTTTGAAAAAATCCAGAAAATGGAATCAGTTATTTGAGATCCATTTTTAGCCAAACTAAAAAGAAACTATCGTAGTCTGGTTTTTTCACCAGTTACGATGTAAAGGATTGATTCACAAACATACACTGCGTGGTCAGCTATACGCTCAAGATATCGCGTCATTAGTGCACTAGAAATTACGCATTTGTTGCTGATTTGCTCTTCATCAAGTAACTTTTTCAGATGGCTTAGATACATTTGGTCTACTTCCCGTTCCGTTTCTGATATAGTTCTAGCTAAGTCAATATCATGTTTACGTAGGGCGTCAATACTGATTTTTACCATTCGAAGAACCTTTTCACTCATTTCTTCAATGAATAATCTTATGTCCGAGCTACATTCTTTTACTCCGTTTAGTCGGTCGTTGATATATGAAATGTCAAGGGCATATCGACCATAACGTGCAAAATCATAGCCAATTTTCATGTAGGATTTGATGGCACGCAAATCTGAAGCGACTGGTTGGAAGCGAGTAATAAGTTCGAATGCGCGATCTTCAACTTTGTCAGCCATAAGCATAAGCCGGTCAGACATGTCTCGGACTTGATCTTGAACGGTTAAACCGTCAATATATGCTTTGATTGAAATGGAAAGAGTTTGATAGGTTAATTCACCCATTTTAATTAGCAATACTGATTGGTCTTCTAATACTATATCAATAAGTCTGTTCAATTTCTTTTCGCTCCTCTTTTTTAACCGAATTCTCCTGTGATGTATTTCTCTGTTAATTTATTCTTGGGATTTTCAAAAATTTGTCTTGTTTCACCAACCTCTATAAGTTCACCCAAATACATAAAGGCAGTATAATCAGAAACACGTGACGCCTGTTGCATGTTATGAGTAACTATAACAACTGCGTAATCCTGTTTGAGCTCTGTCACCAGCTTCTCAATTTTTGCTGTAGCAATAGGGTCAAGAGCTGAACATGGTTCATCCATCAATATCACTTCAGGTTGCAAAGCTATTGCACGTGCAATACAAAGTCGTTGTTGTTGACCACCGGAGATGCTAGTACCAGGTTTTTTAAGATCCTCTTTAACTTCCTCCCAAAGTGTAGCTCGCTCAAGACTATGTCTTACAATTTCATCAAGGTTTTTATCCTTCTTTACACCAGTTAATTTTAAGCCAGCAGCAACATTATCGTAAATACTCATTGTTGGAAACGGATTTGGTTTCTGGAAAACCATGCCGACACGTCTTCTGATTTGCACTGGATCAATTTGACGACTGTAAATATTCTCGCCGTCTAGCAGTATTTGACCAGCCATTTTAGCGTTGGGTACTAGTTCGTGCATACGGTTGAAACATCGTAAAAATGTGGATTTGCCGCACCCTGATGGTCCAATTATGGCAGTTACAGTATTGGGTTTCACAGTTAAGTTCACTGATTTTAGAACTTGTTTTTGACCAAACCAGACGTCAACGTTGATTGCTTGCATTTTGGCTGCAGCATCTATTATGGGTGGATACTGGTTTGGTATTGTCTTGGAAATGTTTTGTTCTTGTGTTGTCATCATGTTTTCATTCTACTCCTGCTGGCTAATCTGACAGCAACGTTAATTATTAACACCATTAAGATTAGAATCAAAGCAGCACCCCAAGCTTTAGCCTGTAAGTCAGGATAAGGCTGAAGTGAGTCTCGCCATATTTCCAAGGGCAACGCTGCCATTGGTTGGTTAAACCCTTGGAAAAAGTAACGGCTCCCAAGAATCGTCATGATCAGTGGTGCTGTTTCGCCAGCGATTCTGGCTACAGCTAAAAGTACACCTGTTACAAGACCGTTTTTAGCTGCTGGAAGTACCACACTTAGGGTTGTGCGCCAGTTATGTGCACCTAACGCTAGTGAGGCTTCGCGTAGGTTATTTGGCACAAGTTTTAGGGATTCTTCGGTTGTTCTTGTGACTATAGGTATTAGGATGAAGGCTAACGCAATAGCACCTGCAATTGCTGAGAAAGCCCCAAGTGCAAGAACTATTATGCCGTATGCCGTAATGCCGACTATAATTGAGGGGAACTGTGTTAGGATGTTATTGATTGTCCGTAAGCTTTGGGCATATCGGTTGTTTCCAAACTCGGAAAGATACACACCTGATAAAACACCAATAGGGATACCAATGATGCTTGTCAGCCCAATTAGTATTAGCGTTCCTTGTATGGCTTGACCTATACCACCTTTAGCAGCAGGTGCGGTGAGGAAGTTTAGGCTTAATTGTGGTGCACCTCGGATAACAACTTCAAACAGTATGCTAACTAACGGTATTACAGCAACTACAACGCAGAGAGCACATATAATAAAGAAGAGTCGGTTTTTGAATTTTCGAAAACCATAACGGTTCATCATTCAACTGCACCTCCTTTGACTTTGAACACACGTGTCATAACCAAGTGTGCTCCAACGTTAATCAACAAACTTATAAACAGTAAAGTTAAGCCCGCACCAATGTAGGCCGAACTTGCAAGAGAACCTCTTGGGGCTTCCATAAAACCGTTAGCAATTAAAGATGCCAAGGTTTGACTGGAGCTAAATAATGAGGTGGGCATTGCTGCTGGGCCTATGGCGTTACCAATAAGCATTGTAACTGCCATTGTTTCACCAACCGCTCGACCTAAACCAAGAATTATTGCCCCAAAGATACCTGACCGTCCATAACTTAGAACCCAGTGTTGAATTACTTCCCACTTTGTTGCGCCAATGCTGTATGCTCCTTCACGAATAGAATTAGGTACTGCACTTAGTACTTCTTTTGAAATTGAAGCAATTGTAGGAATAATCATAATTGCCAGAATAGCCCCAGCTGTAAAAATGTTTAAGCCTTTAAGTGAACTACTAAAGAAAGGAATCCATCCAAGATATGTTGATACAGGGGTTTCTATGTAGTTTAACATCCAAAAACGGAAAACAAAGAGGCCCCAAAGTCCATAAATTACACTTGGAACAGCTGCAAGCAACTCTACAAGGTAACTTATAGGTAGACGTAATGAACGGGGCGCCATTTCTACTAGAAAAATAGCTATGCCAAGACTTAATGGTACTCCAATTAACAACGCTATTCCTGAAGTTGCAAGAGTACCTAAAACATATGGCAATATACTAAAAGCTTCTTTACCTGCAATAGGATTCCATTGTTGCCCAAAAAAGAAACTTAGACCAAACTCTCGCAGAACAGGTACTGAACCTTCTGCTAAAGTATAACCTATTATAAGTAGAATTACTAATGCTGAAGCCGCAACTACTGCGGCAAGAATTTTAAAGATATTATCTCCTGTTAGTTTGAATTTTTTTGTTTTTGAAAAAAGTTGTTGGGTGTTGGACAGTCTCACTTCTTCCACCCTTACGATGTTGGAAGTGTTTGCCCATCGAAGGTTATTGACTGAATAGTCGCTGCGTTAAGTGCCACAACATTAGACGGTAGTGGTGCATATTCTAAACTGTTAGCTAACTTTTGCCCGTCATGTATCATATACCAGAGGAACTGAACCAGTTCAGTTGCACGTTCCTTTGTCATTCCAGGAATAACGGTCAGCTCTTTGTAGACCATGATGTAACTAAAGCCGACAATTGGGTACGCATCTGCATTGTTTGCATTAAGCAAGTTAACATTTGACCAGTCTGCATTTCCTGCGGGTAGACCTGATGAAGCTACCACTTGTGCTGCTGCGGTTGTAGAACCAAGTGTTGGCATAACATAATTTCCTAAGGGATTCTTAATTGCTGCAACTGTCATATCAGTCTGTAAGGCGTATGCAAGTTCAACGTAACCGACTGAGTTTGCGGTGCTGCTAACAGTTGAAGCTACACCAGTATTGCCCTGTGAACCGACAGCATTAGCATCAGGCCAAGCTACTGATTTGCCTGAACCAATGTTGTTCTTCCATGATGAGCTTACCGCACTTAGATAGCTAGTGAAGATGAATGAAGTTCCTGAACTGTCACTACGATGAACAGTGTTTATTGTCGCTGCTGGCAAGGTAACGCCGGGATTTAGACTTGTGATAGCAGGGTCATTCCACATGGTTATTTTACCTTCAAAAATGTCTGCTACAACTTGACCAGTTAATTTAAGTCCAGAAGAAACTCCTCCAATGTTATAAGCTACTGTTATTGCACCGATAGTTTCTGGAATGTGAAGTGTGTTTGGTGCCTTTTGTGCTTCAGATGCTGATAATGGTGCGTCAGAGGCTGCAAAGTCAACTGTTTTGTCTGTTAGTGCTGTGATTCCTGCACCACTGCCGCTTGGTTGATAGTTTATTTGCAGGTTAGGTTTAACGGTACTTTGATATTCAGTTATCATTCTGTCAAGAAATGGATAGGGAAAACTTGCGCCTGCACCGTTTAGTATAACTGTTTCTGTTGCGTTTGAGTAAGTATATGCTACAACTGCGCATACAAGTATGGCTATGGCAATTATTGCGACTATAGTATATTTAGTGTTCATGTTTTAACTCCTTTGTTTATGGTTTTACTAAAACAAGCTCAATAAGTTATATAGTAAATCTCCATAAAATTAATAGAATATATAGATATAGCTAATATAATAACAAAACACAAAGAAGTAGCGTGGAATCAAGAATTGACAAATAAAACGGTTGAAAAACTAAACGAAGAGCAAAGAAAACTTCAAGTTACAGGTGGGTCCACGTTTATTTTATCACTTCCAAAAGATTGGGCAACCAGAAATGAACTAAAACGCGGCAGTGCCATGGTCCTGCGAGAAGAAGAAGACGGCACACTCTCTGTATCACCAACAAAATTTGAGAAAAAGGAAAAAAAAGACGAAGCATACATCAAAACAAACCCCAATGATGATCCTGACGCCATCATGCGAACAGCAATCTCGGCATACTTAAATGGCTACAACGTTATGCACATTCGTGCTCAAGGTCAAAAAGTTTTAAGTTTAAAGACACGCAATCATTTGAAAAATTTTGCTAGAAATTATCTTGTTGGAACAGAAATCGTAATCGATACTCCAAACGAGTTAACACTTCAAGTGTTACTTAACTATCCAGAGTTAACTGTACATAACGCGCTCAGTCGCATGTCAATTATTGCATCATCCATGCAAAAAGAAGCCTTAACTGCACTAAAAAGCATAGAGTATCAAAGCGCCAAAGCAGTAATAGAAACAGACCGCGAAGTGAACAGGTTTGGACTCTACATTGTAAGACTACTAAAACTGGCCGTTTCAAACCCAAGAGTCGTAAAAGACATCGGCTTAGACAGCCAAAAAGAATGCATTGGCTACCGGCTTATCGCAAAAGCAGTTGAACGCACTGCCGATCATGCCACAAAAATGGCTGAAAACACCCTATTGCTAAAAGAACCCGTAAATACCAATCTTTTAGAAAAAATAAACCAATTAAGCGTTTTAGCTAACACAATGTTTGAAAATTCCATAGAAGCCTTGTTTAAACATGACTTTAACTTAGCAGAAAGTGTAATTGAAAAACTTTATCAAGCGCATAAATTCGAAAAAGAAGCTATTCTTCTAACGCACGGTATTAAACCTGAAGAAATTGTTAACATCAGGTTGCTTATTGAAAGTGTACGTCGTATAGCAGAGTACGCCAGTGATATTTCGGAAGTAGTTTTAAACATGACAGTTGAATCTGTTCTCGGTTAAACATCCAGCTTTAGTTTCAAAAATGATTTCTTCAGAAATCACTAAACTACCAAAAATATGGTAGCTAATCAATCTTAGCAGACAACGATAGTTAAATATGCGTGCAGATAAATCAGTAAGACGAGAGAGGCAAGTGGAGCAAAAAATGCAGCAGCACTGGAGACGCCTCAGAAGCATGCTGAATAAGTGGCGTATGCTACTATTGGTTTTCTTAGTCATTTATGTGAGTTTTTTGTTGCTTAACTTGGATTCGATAGCGGTTCAATGGGATGAAGCCAGTCATCTAAACGGCGGTTTTCTGCTTCTGCACGGTCAACTGTCCAGTTACATGTCAACAGTGTTTTATCCTCCCTTAAATGACTTAATTACCGCAGGATACTTTGCCATCGCTGGACCCAGTGTCTTTGTGGCACGGTTAGTCTCTGTAACATTTGCTGCGCTGAGCGTGTTGGCTGTCTTTGAATTCACTCGCCACAGCTATAGTGCCCCAACTGCATTTATTTCAGCTATTCTAATAGGCACTATGCCTGGCTTAATTTGGCTTGGGCGATTAGCAATGGTAGATAGCATCCTTGTTTTCTTTTACTCAGTAACGTTGATGTTGTTCTTTATCTGGTTACAGAAGCATGAAAATAAGTATCTTCTTTTAAGTGGAGTTATGCTTGGTTTGGGTTTTCTCGCTAAATATCCCATAGTGGCCGTGGCAATCATAATGTTGGTAAGCATCTTTTTCTTTGGTAAAAGCGACTTGAAAAAGAGGCTTTTAAAATTTCCTTTTTTGATTTTGACGGCAGTACTGATAGCACTTCCTTGGCTGGTTCTTCTCTATCAAACCTATTCCACCGATATGCTAAATCAATGGTTTTATGTGATGGATATCCGTTTCCCTCAGAGTCTCAATGTTCCCATTCCCATCTACTACCTGATTGCTATGGTTTGGCCTTATGGTACTGTCCATCCTGTCTCTTTTGTCGTGTACGGTTTGGGCTTGACAGGGTTGGGTTTGCTAGCTTGGAGAAGACGACCGGAAGACAAGTTTCTGCTAACTTGGTTCTTTGCTACCTATGTTTTCTTTACTTTAATCGGACAGGTGCAGTGGAGATACATTGCGCCTATTTTTCCTGTATTAGCCATTTCTGCGGGTAGTTTAGTTACTTTTCTTTTTGACAAAACACGGAATGCTTGGAAAAATCCACAGTCCAGCCTCAAACGTAGTCACCTTGCCAAATTTGCTGCCGCCGGCTTGATTGCCCTCACGGTTTTTGGAGTTGCCTATAGCTATATTGATACATACAATTGGGTGAAAACGAGCAATGCTTGGGACCCACCGGTGAAGCAGACTACAGATTACGTGGCAACAAAGCTGAATGGTAATGAATCCGTGGTGGTGCTGTGTCCTGTAAATGTGGTCAATGGCGATATTATCAGATTCTACCTTTACAGCGCTAATCCAAACCAGCAGCCGCTCATCTGGCAGTATCCCAATACTGATATGGACACCCACTATGCCAGCTTTAACACAGATGAACTAATTGACCTCTGCAGGGTAAACAGCGCAAAGTACCTGCTTCTCTATGAGTACGGCGAAACTTACCCCTACTACAACACAGCCCTAACGATGAGTGAAGTAAACAGATTGCTAATGAATACTCAAAACTTTACACTGCAAACAAGTTTAGGCAACTATCCACAGAAAATTTTTGTGTACACTTTTTCCACAGATTAGCTTAAAACTCAGCGCCTTCAACAGGAGATAATTATATTCCATGTAGTTTTGCCTTTATCGGTAAATTAAAAAATATGATGGCCTCGCTTGTGGAACCCATCATCCAGTTTTCATCTACCAAATCCCACTGAACCCAAAAACACAGTCAAAAAGCGCCTGTTGGCTGTTAAAAAAAGAGAGGATGACAAGAACTAATAAAACAAAGTTGCTACTGTATAAAGATAGGACATTTTAGAGAGTAACAAAAATGTGTTTGCACTTTATGGGATGGCCCCCTATAAGATAGACGTTTTCAAACTAAACATAGCACAAAAAGGTATTTGGTAAATTTGATAGAGAAAAAGCATTATTTTAGCTTCTTGATGGATTCGTTGGCTCGCTCCAACTCTTGTTTTTTGCCGTCCTGATATGTCCTAACATTGTAAAGCAGTTCGGCATTGTCGAGTGCTAAAATTTTTGCTACGGCAATTGCGGCCCCTTCAGGTTCGATGGTTACGACTGAACCGATGCCACTAGGTACACGTAGTGAAGAGTATATGTCTGTGCCTCCGAATTTTTCGCTGTATGGTGGAATGGCAACCACAGGTTTTGCGGTGTTGACGTCGATGAAGGCACTTAATGCATTGGAGCGTCCTGCAACGGTAACGTAAATAACTTTTTCATTTTCGAATTCTTTGAGAATTTCCAGTACGGCTATCGGGGTTTTGTGTGCGGACGCTACACGAAATTCGTAAATTACACCAAGGAGTTTGAGATATTTGGCGATTTCGCGAGAAAATTCCAAGTCGCGCTCAGATCCCATTATTATTACGGCTTTGCCTGCCATGTTTGCTCACTGTAGAGTGCTACTGTGAAGCAACTAATTAACATAACCCATTGGAGTATTCCATTAATCACACATTTTTATGTCTCCGAGTTGAATTGCGTAATTCTCATGACAGCAACAAAGTAGATACAGGCATAAATGTTTAGGCAAAAAGGAGTTATTATTTCAGAAACATTTTTTAAACTAACAATAGAGACACGTTCGAATAAGAGACAGCTGCTTATGCATGAAAACAAGTTCAATCCCAAATGCATCTTCTTAGACTTGGATGGAACAATAGTTGATCCACGTCAAGCATATTTTGAAGCGGCACAAATAGGTTTTCGAGCAATAGGGCAAGAATTACCAGAAATGAAGTCTATACTTGAAATTCCCAAGCGTATGGAGCAAGGCTTAGGTTTTAGTGATTTGGTTTGTGGTGATTTAAACAAGTTTACAACTGTTTACCTTCAATCATATCACGTGTTTACTGAGGGAAAAACAAGGCTTTTGCCTAACGTTCCAAAAGCAATTGAAATTCTTTCGCAGAAGGCCAAACTTGCGTTAATAACGATGCGTCATGTTCCAAATCAGGCAGTTGTTAAAGAGTTAGATCATTTTGGCATAGGTAAATATTTTTCAAGTGTAATGACAGCTTTTGACACAACAAAGCCTAAACCGTCACCTGAAGCCATATTCAAATGTATTCAAAACTTTAACGTTGAAATCTGCGATTGTTTAATGGCAGGTGATTCGGTAAATGACATTAAAGCAGGTAAAGCTGCAGGGGTAAAAACAGTGGGTTTGCTTTCAGGTTTGTACTATCATGAGGAACTTGTTAAAGAAGAACCAGATATGATTTTGTCGGATCTTACGAAACTTCCTGACGTTATATACTAGTTTTTTTGGTATTTCATGCTTTAATATATTACGTAAATTCGCCTAACCCAGTTATATGACGGCTCCCAAAGGTTAATTAAAGCTTTAAACTAACAGAATTGAAGGGCTTAGAAGGGGAATCAGTATGAATTTTGTAGAGGTAATGGTAGGGGAGAAATTAAAGGATATAGACCCAACCTTAGATGTCATGGGCTCTGATCGCAAAGTTTTACAAGTAGCATGTCAAGACTTCACGAATTATCTCAAATTTCACTGGAACCTAATCGGGAAAGAAACAAATAAATATGAACTTGTCGAGAAACTTGAAAAACAATTCCATAAAAACCCAGCTGAACTTGAAATATTTCTAACAATTTGGACTACTATGTGGCTCAAAAAATGGAAAGAACGTATCAAACTGTTAATCGGCGATCAAAATCAAAACAAATTAAAAGTTTCTAAAACATTAAGCGATGCTGAACCATACTGGAAAAAGATTGATCGTAAACAAGAATTAACCGAAGTTGTCGTTGGCACATTGCTCAAGAATGGGGAAATCTGTGGCACCGAAATATTAGCGGAAAATCTGCTGAAATGGGAACTGGGAGAAAAACATACACAAAACCTTAACGACAAAGAGCGCATTTTTAGCATTGTAAATAACGCATTACGTAAAGCTCGCGAGGTATCCAGAAGCAAGGGCCCGTTAATCTTTGTGAAAATTGACAAAGGCTATTATAGTTCAGAATGAGCCAGTTCCATTTTATTTGTTTTTTAAACATCCAAGCTATTTTATGTTCACTTACGTTTAAAAAATGATAACTGCAATTAAGTAGTCTCAGCGTAAATAGGCAACAATTTTGTGTTGCTATTTTATGGGATTTGCTGGTTTTTTTAAGAAACTTGTTTGTGTCAAGTTCTAATTATGTTCCAAAGTTGATGGACGGTAAATATGAATAAACACTTACCAAATATAATAAAACAGCTAAAAGTATATTTTAAAAATTAAAAATATAGAAATGGATGGCTTTAGACGACTCTTGCGCGTTGCAGAGTCTTTCTTTGCCAATTATAGTGACGAATGGTTGTGGTTGCACCGTAACCACACGCACCACAACGTTTCTTACGTACATGGTAAGCTCTTCTACCACAGCGTCTACATTTTATGTGGACAACACGACCAGCGCGTTTGCCCATTGATGGCGTTCCTTTTCCCATTTAAATCACCGTGGTGGAGGCGAAATAAGGACTACGTTATCTCCGCGGACAATTATTAGGCCTAGTTTTTGTTGATTTTCTACAACAGTAGTGTCTTCTGTTTCTTCTAGAACCAAGTTTAAGTGTTGATCGAAACCCTTCAGTCTTCCTCTTAGGCTTTTTCCACCTTTTAATCGTACAAGTACGATTTTGCTGAGGTTCTGTTCAAGGATTTCAGTTGTCATTTCGCTCATATGGAATCCTCAAGTATCTTTATCTCTCCTATATTTTAACTCTCACAATTTAAACCTATCTCATTTACTCTTTGAAAGATAGCCACTCTTTTCTATACATTTGATGATGTACATAAAGTACGAGTGATTTTATTGTCCACAGGTTAAATGTTTTTTGGAGTTATAGAGGTAGTAAAAGTATCGTAATGTTATTGAATGGGAATTGGAGAGAACTAAGTGACAGCTGAGTGAGATAAAAACGCTTGACTACCCATTTTAATGCTTAACTTAACCCATAGAATTGGGTAACGTCGTTTTTACCAAAGTTAGATTTGTAAGTATGTACAGTAAAGGCTTTAACTGGATTTAGGTAATGTAACTCAAGTTTTGTGAGAATAATTTGATTGGCGCATACTTCTTATAAATGTCGCATATACCTTGTCTTTAGGAGGAATGGTGAAAAACCGAAGTTGCTAGCAATAATTGAGTGTGTAGTCGTTTTCATAGTGTCTTTTGGGTTTAATCTTATACCATTTGCTGGCCCTTCAAATATGATTATTGCCTCAACTGCGGCAGTTGGCTTGGGTAGTACTGACTTTGCTTCATTTTTGGTCATTGGCGTTATTGTCGCGTTAGGTGCGACTCTAGCAAAAGGTATCCATTATGGAACTACTTTTTTTATAAGTAGTCATTTAAATGAGAAAAGACGTGCAAAACTTGATTCTGATGCGATAAAAATAAAAAAATGGGCTTTTTTGTTACTTTATTTCGCTGCTGCAACGCCCATTCCAGATGAGCCAATTGTTATTACGCTTGGTTTAATGAAGTATAGTGTTACAAAGTTTTTCACGGCCTACTTTTTAGGAAAGCTATCTATTGGTGTGATGGGGGCGTTTTTAGGTAACAAAGTTAGCAACACCTTTTCAGATTGGATTAGTCCAGAAATGATGGTGGTTATGTCGATAGCTTTAACCGTAGTCATAACGGTAATCTTGTTTAAAGTTGATTTAGGTAAACTTGCAAGGCGTCTCATGAGAAAAAAGCCAACTCAAAATGATGATAAAGAAATTTTGGAAAAAATTAATTAATCAATCAATAATCTTTACGATATGGTAGGTTGATTTATGTCATTAAAACAAAGACGATATTCCTTAAAATCTAAAGAAGCAAAACAAAGTTTAAGTGAAGCCTCAAAACGGTTCAAAATGGATTTGGACACTTTGTTTGGTAATAAAGCAAATATTGAAGTAGTTGAATCTGAAGTTGGTCAAATCTACATAGCCAATACAAGACCGGTAATGTTTAAAGCAGAAGAGGTTTTTTTGCCACTTTTATGCTTCACAGAATTCATAGAAACTGCTCCAAAAATAACTGTGGACATGGGTGCAATACCCTTTGTGTGTAAAGGGGCAAATGTTATGGCTCCGGGAATTCGACGAGTTGAAGGCGAGTTTTCTAAAGGGGATTTGGTAGTTGTTGTTGACGAAAAACATGGGAAAGCGTTAGCTTTAGGTGAGAGCATGTTTGATGCTGTGGTATTTAGGGAAATAAAAAGTGGTCCAGTGATTAAGACTCTACATTATGTCAGCGATAAATACTGGAACATTGCCAAACTGCTATCGGAGTAGTCTCATTGTTTGGAGAGTATTTCTTCTCTTTGGAATATTTTTACGCTTAGATAGTATATTGCAACATCAACAGCGGCGAATATACCGATTAACGCTACCAACATCAGAGGGCCAAGGAAGAGCATTCCAAGCATTTGTGCAATCATTAAACCTATTACAGGCACTAGCAGCACGACGCTAATCTGTTGTGCTTCTTTAAAGCCTTTAACTTTTGATGATACCATGACAGTTAGACCTATGCTGCAAAGTGCAATTATGGGAGTTACGCCAAACATCATTATGAGCCAAGTTACGTTTGGAAGCAGAAGCAGTCCGCCAAACATGCCAAAGGTCATTATATCAACTATTGTCATGTAGATACCATAGGCTACAAATGTTACTGCCATTGCGGGGATGAAACTGACTAAAATTTTGCCAAGCAATAATTCGCTATCGCTAATAGGTGTAGCCAAGAGGGCCTCGATTGTTTTTCGTTCTCTTTCACCGGCGAAACTATCTGAACCAATTACACTTGAAGCCATCACTGGAATTATGAGAAAGAATGGTGTAAAGAAGTAAACCAGCAGGATATATACTGTTGACAGGTTAGGCGACAGGTTGGCAAGCATGTTTTGAACATCCAAAGGCAAGTTTGGAATTAATGCATCAAAGTCTTGATTGCCAGCCACATCAGTTGTTGGCATGTTTCCAATGCTTCCAATGATTAAGGGAAATGCTACAGAGATAATTATGGGTACAATAATTATGGGCATTAGAACTTGCCAGTTTCGTTTTATTTCAAGCCAATCTTTTTTGAAGACTAACCATGCGTTATGGAAGTTCATTGCTTTTCTTCTCCTTTTATTAGTTTAAGGTAAGCTTCTTCAAGTGAAGCACGGAAAGTGTTTACTCCAAGAATTTGTCCGTCAGCTTCAACGATGGTTTTTACAATTTCAGGTGTAACTGCACGGATATCTTCAACACTGACCAATAGGGAGGCTTCTTGAGGTTTTGTATTTACCTCTTTGACTTTGTTATTAGCTTTTAGGGCTTGCAGTATTTTGCTTGTTATCTGTGTTAAATCTATTTGGATAATTGGATTAGAGATTCTTTCTCGTAGCTCGTCGGGCTTGCCAATGAGGAGACAGCGTCCTTTATTCATCATAAGTACGCGATTGCAAAGTTTCTCTGCGTCTTCAAGATGATGAGTGCTTAATAGAATTGTGCATTTTTCACGGTTGCTTAACTGTGCCATAAGGTCACGGATTTCTTTTGCAGATTCTGGATCTAAACCAGCTGTGGGTTCATCTAAAAATAGTACAGGTGGCTTATGTACAGTGGCTCGGATTATTGCCAGTTTCTGTTTCATACCCTTACTAAACGTTCCTGCCTTGTCGTTTCTGCGGTCCCACAGATTAAAGAATTCTAGCAGTTCTTGGATTCTTTTATGTCGTTCTGTGGAGTCTGCTATGCCGTATGCTTGTGCGAAGAAGTTCATGTTTTCATATGCGGTTAGGCGTTCGTATAGGCTGGGGTTTTCGGTGAGTATGCCTACTGATTGGCGGACTTTTATAGGGTTTTCTTGTATGTTGTATCCTGCAACGGTGGCTGTTCCGTGGGTTGGTGAAATGAGGCATGCAAGCATACGGATGGTTGTGGTTTTTCCAGCTCCGTTTGGACCTAAGAACCCGAATACTTCGCCTCTGTCTATTTTGAATGTAACGTTATCTACTGCCGTTAGGTTACCGTATTTGCGGGTTAGGTTTTCTGTTTCAATCATGCTTTTTTGTGCCCCACTGTTCTTTTTTTAATATAGCGATAATAGCTATTTTAAGTTGAGCAAGTTGTTTTGTTTTATAAGACCGATGGAATTATTTATGCAATTGTTTGATTAACGGTATGAAAACCAAAAAACAAAAAGTTGGACCACTAAAGAAAAAGATTAAAACAAAACAATTAAGGGGTACTTGCTAAGTTATGTTTTGGGTTTAGTTTAACCAGTAAGAAGGTTTTTAGCTGTTCAGAAGTGCGCTATTTGTATAAGCTATTGCATTTGGGCTCGATAAGTTTTTATTAGCGTTTGAAACTTACTTGCCCGTATATCTAAAGGATGATTCAAGAATGACCTTTCAAAAGGGAGACTTCATACTAATTAATTATACTGGAAAAGTCAAGGAAACAAATGAAGTTTTTGACACAACATATGAAGAAGTATCAAAAAAAGAACGCCTTCATAAAGAAGGAGAAACATACGAGCCTAAACTTGTTGTTATAGGCGAAGGCTGGGTTCTAAAATCTTTAGACGATGCGCTCTTAGACATGGAATCTGAAAAAGAAGCAATAGTGGAAATTTCAGCAGACAAAGGATTCGGTCAAAGAGATCCAGAAAAAATTAAACGTGTACCTTTACGTCAATTATTAGCAAAGGAAATAAACCCAATCATTGGAGCACGCATTGAATACCAAGGTAAAATGGCGGTCGTTCGCTCCATAGGTGCAGGAAGAGTCTTACTTGACTTCAACCCACCCTTAGCGGGAAGAACACTTATTTACGAAGTTGTAACCCAAAAGAAACTTGACAGTAATGAAGAAAAAATTCTTGCACTTGTACACAGACGTGTTCCAGTAGTTGAGCAAGAAAAATTCAAAATCACAATTCAAAACAATGACCTAACAATTGACATGCCAGAAGACACCTTCTATGTTGAAGGTATACAAATCGCAAAACGCGGTATCGCAATGGATATCCAAAAATACTTACCAGATCTCGCACAGACACAATTCATTGAAACCTTCAAAGCAGAGCCAAAACCAACAGTCACATATACCCCAACTCAAACACCAGAACCTGAACCTGCACCAGAAAGTCCAACCGAACCAACACCAGAAGCAGCTCCAGCAGAAGAAACAAAAGCCTAAACGCTAGATAAGCGTTTTAACATTTTTCTTTTTTAATCCATATCAGTAACTTTCAACTCTTTTAGGCTTCCTTTTAGCGGTTTGTAGTGAAAGAAAAGATTAAATCAGCCAATCCACTCTAGAATTATTACTAAATTTTTCTGTAAATCAATAAGAACCCAAACAAGTTGAGATGAAGAGAGCAAAATGGATCATACAATTGTTCATTTTGAGATTCCAGCAGTGGATGTTGAAAAGCTAAGGCAGTTTTATGAACAGGTTTTTGGATGGAAAATCATAGAGTACCCTGGACCAAATGATTACTGGATAATTCAAACCGTGCCCACTGATGAAAAAGGTATGCTACAACACCCAGGTGTAAACGGTGGCATGTACAAAAAACCTCAACCAGACATTAAACCCATCAACTATTACTCTGTGGAATCAATCACTGATTTTTTAGCAAAAATTGAGAACCTCGGCGGAAAAGTAATTTCTCCTAAACAAGAAGTACCCGATGTTGGATGGGTGGCAGCTGCCACAGATCCAGAAGGCAATCAATTTGCACTTATTGAACCATTTCAAAAAAAGGTTTAATCAATAACTTTTGTTGCTTTAGCAACTGTTTGGCATGCCTCATAGTTAGGCAATAGTTTATGCAGAATAGTGTAACGTTCAGGACGTATAGTTGAAGCTAATTCTAAAGCTTTGACCACATCTTCATCTTTTACGCCTAACTCTTTAGCAGTTGTAGGAGCCCCAATCTGTTTAAGTGCATCTCTGATCCGCTGCCAGTCTGTTCCGTGAAGAAAAGCAGTCAAAATTGAACCAATACCCACCTGTTCTCCATGCATGGCATGACTGGAACTAACCACATCTAAAGCATGACTAAACAAGTGCTCAGAACCACTACAAGGTCTACTGCTTCCAGCAATACTCATAGCTACACCACAACTAATCAATGCTTCAAGTAGAACACGCAAGCCACCAACGTTTCCAGGTTGAATTAAAGAAGCATTTTCAGCAATCAACTTTGCACTCATCAAAGCTAAACTTGAAGCATATTCACCATAATACTCGTTTTTTTCTATGTTAGCAAGTTCCCAGTCTTTTACAGCAGTAAACTTTGCAATTACGTCGCCACAACCGCTTATAACTGAACGCCATGGGGCTAATGAAATTATGTCTGTATCAGCAATTATTGCAAGAGGTGCCTGAGCCATTATTGAGTAGGGTTTATCTGCGCCCTTAATGGAGGCTAAAGGACTAGCGAGTCCATCATGAGAAACTGTTGTGGGAATGCTGATAAATGGAATGTTTTGTCTGTTACTACTAGCTTTAGTGGCATCAATTATTGTTCCACCACCAACACCAAAAAGGACCTGGGGTTTAATGTTTATGACCTGTTCCTCGATTAAGGCTATGTCTTTCATGGTTATTGTTTCAACAAGCAACGCATATGGGCTCATTCCTGCCTGTTCAAGGAAATTATAGACTTGTTTACCTGCTACCTCATAGCTTTTTGTGCCAGAAATAATTAAAGCGGCATCTTTGAGGTTTAATCGTCGTGTAACTTCGATAACTCTGTTTAAGACACCATTTCCAACAATTACTTCACGTGGAAGTTGCATGTAATGATAAGGTAATGTCAAGACTGTTCACATTATGTTTTGAGGCAGTATAAAATCGGGTTTTTGGTGTTTAAACTTTTTTGATTTAAAAACATAATCAGACGTATGTATTTAGCTCCATGTACAGTTTATGAACATTATTTCAATAATACTGCGATAATATTGCATTTTGCTTATAAACTCTCTCAATTAGTTAAATATGTTGGTAAGGGCAAGCATATTAAAGTCTAATTACGGGTTACCATAATATTTAATTAGGCTGTCAGAAAGATATCATGATGCTACTTCCTACGTGATAATATATACCATAAATCAATTTTAGGGAGAAGGTAAAATACATGTCATCACAAAATAATGTTGCTAACGAGTTAGTCCTTAAAGGAACAACAACAATAGGTGTCGTTTGCACAGATGGAGTAATTCTCGCATCAGACACCAGAGTTACCATGGGGTATTATATCGCCCATAAATTCGGAAAAAAAGTTTACAAAGTTGATGATCATTTAGGGATGACTATTGCAGGAACAGTTGCCGATGCACAAAAGGTAGTTGATATATTAACAGCAAATGCAAAACTCTATAAAATAAACATGAATCGTCCAATGCCAGTTGTTTCTGCAGCCCGTCTAGTTGCAAACATTTTGTTTAACAACCGATATATTCCTCTGTCAACTCAAGTTCTAGTTGGTGGCATTGATGAAACTGGACCTCACGTTTTCAATTTAGACCCTTACGGCAGTTTAATGGAAGAAAAATCTGTTTCAACAGGTTCAGGTTCGCCGGTGGCTTACGGCATACTGGAAGATAAGTATCGTGAAGGGTTAACGATCAAAGAAATGTTACCTACAATTGCAAAAGCAGTTAATGCTGCCATGAAACGTGATGTTGCAAGCGGCAACAGTTACAACATTACCATAATTGATGCTAACGGCTACAAGGAGCTTACAGAACAAGAGAAGCGTGAGCTTCTTTCAAACATGGGAAGTTAAAAAGTTGGCGAGAACACAAGACAAAGACAAAGATAAGATAGAGATAACTCATTATATTTTACAGCATGTTCCAAGAGAAGCAGAAGTTACTCGAATTGAATATGAGGGGCCAATGCTCTCAGTTTATACAAAAAAACCAGAAATGCTGGTTGATCAAAGTAGTGTGATTGCTGAAATAGTTGGTGTTATTCGCAAAAGAATTGTTGTCAGGCCAGATCCTTCAGTGCGATTACCTGAAGCAGAAGCAGAAAAAATCACACGAGAATTAATAGCGCCAGAAGCAGAAATCACCGATATTAATTTTGACCCAAGCCTAGGTGAAATAATTATTGAAACCAAAAAACCAGGCTTAGTCATAGGTAGAAACGGTGCAGTATTACAAGAAATTATAAAGAAAACAAAATGGCGTCCACACGTTTTACGGAGTCCGCCTATCAAATCAAAAATTGTCACACACATGCGTCACTATTTGCATTCAGAAAGTAAAGAGCGAGAGAGAATTCTGCGTACTGTTGGTGAACGCATTTTCCGACCAAAAACCTATGATGTGGGTGATATCCGCATAACTGTCTTAGGTGGTGCGCAAGAAGTCGGACGTTCAGCGTTTTTGGTTAAAACTCGTGAAAGTAGTGTTCTTTTGGATTGCGGCATTAATCCAGGCTCTAATAGGCCTTTTGAGTCTTTTCCAAGGTTTGATTCACCAGAATTTCAAATCGACAACCTCGATGCAGTAGTTATTAGCCATGCACATCTTGATCACTGTGGTCTTGTGCCATTTCTTTACAAGTATGGTTATGATGGACCATTATACTGTTCAGCACCAACCTCGAATTTGATGACTATGCTGCAGATGGACTATTTGGATGTTGCCAGCAAACAGGGTGTTACACCCTTCTATGATCAAAAAGATGTACGTGAATGTGTCCTTCACACTATTCCATTGCGTTTTGGTGTTGTCACAGACATTGCACCAGACATCCGCTTAACATTACACAATTCAGGTCACATCTTAGGCGCTTCAATGCTTCACTTACACATTGGCGAAGGCTTACACAACATTGTTTATACGGGCGATTATAAATTCGGTAGAACTATGCTTTTAGAAGCTGCAACAACAGAGTTTCCACGTATAGAAACAGTCATCACTGAATCTACTTACGGTGGCGCTGAAGATTTCATGCCCTCACGAGTGGAAGCAGAAGAACATTTAACAAAAATAATCAACCAGACACTTGAACGCAAAGGCAAAGTCCTAATCCCAGTTCCCGCCGTGGGCAGAGCACAAGAACTCATGCTAATCATTGACGGTTATATGAAAAGAGGCATGATGAAAGAGGCACCTGTTTTCATTGAAGGCATGATTAGCGAAGCAACAGCCATCCACACCGCTTACCCTGAATATCTAGGTAGAGAAGTACGCCACAGTATTCTGCACCAAGAGGTTAACCCATTCCAATCTGACTACTTCACAATAGTGGAGCACCCAAGTGTGCGTCAAAGCATCATTGAAGGAGAACCATGCATTGTCCTTGCAACATCAGGTATGCTAGAAGGTGGACCAGTAATTGAGTACTTCAAAAACTGGGCAAACGATGAACGTAACACAATCATCTTTGTGAGCTACCAAATTGAAGGAACCATGGGCAGACGTGTTCAAAAAGGTGTTAATGAAGTTACAATGATGGATAACGAAGGCAGAATGGCTGCACTACAAGTAAAGATGCAGACAGAAACAATCAACGGTTTTTCAGGTCACTCAGACAGACGACAACTAGTAAACTACTTAACGCATCTAAAGCCAAAACCAGAGCGCATCTTTATCGTTCATGGCGAAAAACAGAAGACAATGAGTTTTGCAAACTTCCTTGCAAACAAAGCAAACATTAACGCTATAGTTCCAGGTGTACTGGAAACATTTAGGCTGCTGTAGTAGGCAGCGACTCATTTTCTACTGGCGCTTTTTCACGCCAAATTCTAATATTTTTTGGGCAAATAACAACGCGCTCTTCACCCAAACGGGCAATATCTCCACCTATAGACTCAGTGAAAGCATAAAGCTCATTTACCGCGCTTTTTACGGATTCAATGCTTTTGCTTGCAAGAGGGGTAATACGCAAAATCAAAATGTTACCGTTTTGGACTTCAATTTTTATGTCCTCTATATCCGATGGATCACGAAGTGGCATAGCCTTAAGATATGTTTTGCATACAACTGCCGGAACTGGAATGTCAGGTTCAGATGACTCAACAACAACTGCTGGCTCAAACGATACAGGCTCAACCGTAGGTTGGTTTTCTGATAGTACAAGTTTAGGCTCTTCAGGCGCGTTTTCTTCAACTAAAGCATCTTGGGCTACTTCTTCTGTTTGTTCCTGTTTGGATTCCTGAATATTTTCAGCTGTTTGCTCTGGTGGATTTTGCTTTTTTTGTTTGCGGAATAGTCCAAAGGCTGGCATGATTTCGTCCCCTTCAAACAGTATAAGTTGCAACAGTTAAGCGTTTCTTAATTCAAGACTGAAAAAACTACCACTAACATGTATTGGGATGAACAATTACTATAAAAACACAAGCTCCAAAGGCTTGTATCAACCATTTTTTCATTTAAGCCGTCCAAGTTTATTAAAATGCGTGTGTTGATAACGCCAAACGTTGTTTTTTGAGCTAATTATATTTTAGCTGTTGTTGCCATAAGGTTTTTGTAACTACTAAAGGGTTTTACTTTATTTTTTCTTGTTCCACTCTGGAGTATAGCCCACAGTGTTCTGAAGCACTTATTAAAAAATAGTTTTTGAACATCTCGAACGGGTTATTAGAATAATATTTTTAATGCTCTAAACCAATATTACTATTGTAGGTTTTTGAGGAGAAAAAATGCCAATTTTTTTGAATCGAATTGACGCAGGACGACAATTAGCTGATGCCCTAAAAACACAGTCTTTTGTGGATGGCTTGATTTTAGCTATTCCACGTGGTGGAGTGGTAATTGGCTTTGAGGTTGCTGAAACATTAGAATTGCCTTTGGATATTATTATTCCAAGAAAAATTGGATCACCAGAAAATCCAGAGTTGGCCATAGGAGCCATGACTGAGGATGGAACAGCCATTTTGGATGAAAACTTGATATCCTACCTGAACGTGTCCAAGGATTACATTTATCATGAAAGTGAAAAACAGAAACAGGAAATTCAACGTCGGATGCAGGTATACCGTCAAAATGAACCATACCCAGATCTAGAAGGCAGAGATGTAATTGTTGTTGATGATGGAATAGCTACAGGGTCTACTATGAAGGCAGCGTTGGTTTCGGTTAAAAATAGGGGTGCAAAATCAGTGATTGCGGCTATTCCAGTTGGACCAACAACAACTATTGAAGAGTTAAAGCAACAGGCGGATCGCGTGTTCTGTTTGTATATGCCTGAGGTTTTCTATGCTATAGGAGAGTTTTATGATGATTTTACCCAGACCAGTGATGTTGAAGTTATTGATTTGCTAAGGAAAAATAGGCAACACATGTCTTGAAAACTATGTAGGAGTGAGATGAATATTTAAGTTTTCAGTCAAAATTTTTGTTGTCCCTTTAGAGTAAATTGGTTGTCAAATGGTTATTTTTTGAGTATTGATAAGAGTTCTGTTTGGTTTTTAACAAGTATGGCACCGTGTTCTTTGAGTTGTTGCATTAGACTGGTTGCTTTTCCGTGTGTGAAATCTCGTTCTTCTAGAGGGTTTTCGTCTATGACGTATGTGGGGATGCCACGTTTGGTTGCGTCTATTGCGGCTTCCAAGTTTTTGATATTACCTAAGCCAAAAGGGACAGCTGTTAGGATAACTATGTTTGCGTTTTTGATCATTGCAAGGTTAGCTTCATGTGCTTTGTTGGTTATTGCTGAGAATGGTGGGTCGGATACAGAGAGTATTTTTAGTAGGGTGCAGGTTTCAAAGTCAGAGTCTGCGGTGTTTAAAACTCCAGCTGAAATGTTGTAGCCTTCGTCGCGGAATGTTTTAAGTATGGGTGTTCCGGTTCCTGCGCCGCAGATTATATGTATGGAGCAGTTTTTTTCTTCAGATGGTTTTTTGGGTGAGAGTGGGATGATGTAGGGTGAGTTTGTTACTATGTTTTTGTGGACTATTGAGTCAACGCCGAAGACGTTTTGGATGTTTTCTGTGGTCATGACTTTTTCGACTGGACCGAGTGCAAATATTGTACCGGCTTTGAGTAGTAGAATTGTGTCACAGTATCGGCTGGCCATATTTAGGTCGTGTATGACGGCGAGTACGGCTAAGTTGTTTTTGGTGCAGAGGTTTTTGACTAGATCCATGAGTTCTATTTGGTTGATTATGTCAAGGTGGCTCATTGGTTCGTCGAGGAGGAGGATTTTTGGTTCTTGTGCTATAGCGCGTGCAATGATTACTCGTTGTGCCTCGCCGCCGCTTAGCTCATTGATTGGCCTGTTTGCAAGGTTCCATGTGTTGGTTAGTTCCATTGCTTTTTTGGCTATGTCTATGTCTTTGGTGTTTTCCATTTGAAAGTCGCCCAAATGGGGGTTGCGTCCCATTAAGACGACATCCATTGCTGAGAAGTTAAAGCCGACGTTGTTGTATTGTGGTACTACGGCCATTTTTTGGGCTACTTGTTTAGGTTTTAGTGTATAGATGTCTTCTTTATCAATTAAGATGGAGCCAGCATGTGGTTTTAGTACTCTGCTTATGCTTTTTAGAAGGGTTGTTTTTCCAGAGCCGTTTGGGCCTAATATGCCTATGAAGCATCCGGGTTTGACTTCTAGATTGATGTTAGATAGGATTTTTGTAGAGCCATAGCGGCATTCTATACCGTTTATGTTTAATGTGACCATTTTCCTTCTACATCCTGTATTTTTGTTTACTTCTGCGGAGAAGGAATACTAGAAATGGCCCGCCGGCGAGGGCGGTTATTATTCCTACAGGTATTTCTGTTGGGCCACCGATTGACCTTGCAAGATTATCGCATAAAATTAGGTAGATAGAGCCTACAATAGCGGATGCAGGTATGAGTAATCGGTGGTCTGGACCGACGAGGAGTCTTGTTATATGTGGAATCATTAGTCCTACAAAACCGATCAGACCGCTGATAGAGACTGCTGCAGCTGTCATGATAGAGCCAAGTACTAACAAGATTTTTTTTGTTCGTTCAGTGTTTACGCCTAAGTGTTGTGCTGTGTCTTCACCAAGAGAAATCATGTTTAAATCGCGAGCATAAATGTAAGTTAGTATGATACTTACTAGTATAAACGGCAGCACTGACCACCAGTTAGTCCAACCGACATTTGTTATGCTGCCGATTTGCCAGTTAACTAGCAGGTTAAGTTTGTGGTCTGTTGTCATAAATTGCATAGCTTGAAATATTGCTGCCAGAAAAATGCTTACGGCTATACCTGTAAGTAGCAGTGACATTTCTGGAACTCTGGTACCTAGTCTTGAAATATTGTATACAAAAAAGATTGTTACAAGAGCAGATAAGAAGGCTGCTATAGGTACTATGGGAAAGCCTAAGAAGCTTATTCCAGCGCCCCAGAGTATAGCGACGCCAGCACCTACTGAGGCTCCAGCGGATACACCTAAAACATAGGGATCAGCCATGGGGTTCTTAAAGACCCCTTGAAAGAGTGTGCCCGAGGCTGAGAGGGCTGCACCAATAATTAAGGCAGAGAGTATGCGAGGTAAGCGGACATCAAGAATTATCGTTTGATTAGCTAGTTGCTCACGTGAGAAAGAGGCTGTGTCAATAAAGTTGTTTACCCCAGGTATTCGGGTACCAAAATACGTTAAAATATCTGAATAGGATATGAATGCGTAACCGATGTTTAGAGAAACAATTACTGTGATAACAAGAGCGGCTATGAGTCCAACTATGACTATTTTCCAGCGTTTTGCACGTTTGCTATAGGTGCTTTCTGTCTGGTTCAGGTTGTTGGTTGTGTCGCTCAATGTTTATCACATGAAAGGTTAGGATTTTGATGGGAAAAGGTCGGGGTATAGACAGGTTGCGATAACTTGAACTTGGTCTGCAACTCTTATCCCAGGTTGATTAAACAAGTCTGAATCAAGGATATAGATGCGGTCGTTTGTAACTGCGTTAATTGTGTTCCAACCAGGTCTGGCTTTAACTTTGTCAACACTCCCATAAGATGGTGCTCCGCCCATGTCTGTTGGCAGCAGTATAATGTCAGGGTTATCTGTTATGATAACCTCCGAGCTGGTTGTCGGGTATTCCTCGGTTACGTTACTAAATAGATTGATTCCGCCTGCCGTGTTAATGACGTCATTTAGCCATGTACTGGAACCGACGGTCATTAAACCTGCATTAGAACTCCAAATTTCACAGTACACAGTTGGTTTCACTGCGATATTAGCAGCGTTTATTGTAGCTGTTACATGGTTAATTTGGTTAGTTAACTTGTTTACTAATGTGTTAGCATTATCTTCTGCACCTGTTGCTTTCCCGATTAGTTTTATGGTTTGGTAGATGTCATTAATGCTTTTTGGGCCTACAACTATAACGTTTAATCCGAGGTTTCTCATGTTTGGAATCATTGCGTCATTAATGTCTGTTGTAAATATGATATCAGGTTGTAGTAAAAGAACAACTTCCAAATTTGGTGTTGAAAATCCACCAACGCTAGTCATGTTACCAGCGGCAAACCATGCCGAGAAGTCATAAGGTGAATTATCATAATCTGTTAAACCAACTACCTTATCACCTACACCAATCTCAAAGAGAATAGGAGTAACACTTGGCGCAATGGAAATTATACGTGTAGGAATAGTTTTTAATGTTGTTTGATAGCCTTGGCTATCTGTTATAGTTATGCCCTCTTGTGATTGCTGAAAATTTTGATGTGAATAGATAAAAATCGCGGATATGATAATGATTGTAATTAGGGTGAGGGATATTGCGATTTTGGTTTTTTCCAATTGTTTTTTCTCCTGCTCTACTTTTGCTTTTTACTAGCTGGCTGCCTTTATTGGATCACACTTATTAACCAAGTTAAATAAGGTTGAATTTATGTAGCAGTAAACGTTTTTGGTGGTTGCCTTTTAAGATTTTCTGTAGCCTTGTATGATTTAAAGCTTTGTCGAAGTAATATCTCGTCAGAAAATATTCAACTTGAGTTGAACCCATAAATACAACTTTTTTCAATAAAAACGGAGCCAATTCAGCAGGCTTTTAGGCAACACTTCAATAGGGCGGTTGATAAATGTTTTTTTATAGTTCAAGGTATGTAGGTAAGTAGATGAAAAGCAGGTTGACAGTGTTTAGAGAAAGAAAAATACCGCTTGAATTAAACGATTTGGAAACAAAAATTGCATATCACACGTATGAAGACATTGAAACTAACACTTTGCTTGTTGCTTTTTCAGAAAAAAGAAGAGTGCTCTCAACTGTAGACGGATACAGAAAAGTCAACTACGTAGGCAATAGTTATATTCCGCCAGAAATTGAAAAACTCGTGATGACTATAAAAGATTACAAAAGGTATGAAAAACAATTACCTCTAACTTTAGGAATCAAGCCAAGCCAAATTACATTTATGAGCACTGGAGTAGATATGGATAAAATTGCAGTATGCCAAAAAACCTACAAAGACCTAAAGGTTTACTGCATAGCAACCTGTGGAGCTAAAGACAACGCTTTACGCATGGGTGTAGACTCTGGCGATTGGGTAGAAACTAAGGCAGGTTTTGAGTTATCAACAGGCACCATAAACATACTGCTTCTCACAAATGCAGTTTTAACTACAGGAGCAATGGCTAGGTCAATAATGACTGCCACTGAAGCAAAAACGGCCACACTTCAAGACCTTAACTATATGAGCACAGCCTCACCACAAATTCAAGCCACAGGAACTGGAACAGACACCATGATTATCGTTTCAGGTACTAACCAACAAAACACGATACATTATACTGGAGGTCACACAAAAATGGGTGAATTAATAGCTAAAGCAACAAAAACGGCTGTAACACAGGGGCTAAAGAATTTTGACAGAGAAAATTAGCGAAAAGGAGCGAGTGTTTATGGCAATATCGCCATAAACGGTGAGGTTCGAATCCCACCCCCTGCACCAACAAGATGTGTCTGGTTCTCTTCCTCAAATTTCGGCTCAAAAAACCCAAAAAACAAAACCAAAATCTCCGCCTTTAAAAATCCCCGAACACATAAGGGACATGTCAACAAACAAACCAATACACGACTACGCCCAGCGCATAAAACGAAACCGACACAACATACAACAACTCCCAAACGGACAACTAGGACTACAGTTTTTAGATCACCTAAACGCTTTGGGGCTGTCACTTGGTCGCGTGTCCAAATGTGCCGCACCTGCCCGTATTACTGCGCATAATAGATGGCGCAGACATTAAAGCCATGACAAAAACCGACATAGAACACATAGCCGCCCAAATAAACAGTAGACCCAACAAAGAATCCACCAAAGCAGACAACAAACTCCTCTTACGCAAAGTAGTTCAATACGCCAAACAAGGCAGTTGCGCCAAAAGCACCCCAATACCACCCGAAGTAAGCTGGATAAGCTTAACAGTAAAAGAAAAAAACCCCAAAGTCACACCAGAAAACTTGCTTACCCAAGAAGAAATAACTGCCATCCTAAAAGCAGTCACAAACAAACGCGACCGAGCCATCATATATGTACTCTTTGAAGCCGCCCTACGCCCAAGCGAGTTACTAACTATGAGTGTTGGCAGTGTACTTTTCAAAGACCAATACTGCTTAATCGCCGCCAACGGTAAAACAGGCATAAAACGCATGCCCATAGTCACCTCAAGCAAACCCCTACTCCAATGGTTAGAAGAACATCCCTATAGAGATGACCCCCAAGCGCCGCTCTGGTGCTCCTTAGCAGTCAACCACACAGGCGAACGCTTAAGCTATACTCACTTCTGCAAAATAATAAAAAACCTAGCCCAAAAGGCAGGAGTAAAACGAAACGTCTGGCCATATCTATACCGTCATACATCTTTGACTGCTATGGCTAAAGTGTTTACCGAGAGCAGACTTGAACAGTTTGCAGGCTGGACATATGGAAGCAAAATGACAAGACGTTATGTGCATTTTTCCGCAAGGGACTTAGAGGACGCAATGCTAGAACTACATGGACTAAAGATACCTTCAAAGGCTGAAGGATTAGCTAAACTGGTTGAGTGCCCCCGATGTAGTAGTAAAAATCCTTTTGGAGACACAAGATGCACAATCTGCGGCATGATACTAGACAAAGAGACTGCCCTAAGATTTGAAGACACCCAAAACCAAAAAGAAACAAAACTACAAGAGAAAAATTTGGAACTACAAAAACGCCTAGAAAAATTGGAAGGTGTTATTTCAACTCTTCTACCCGCCTCCCCTTCACCGGCTTCTCCGTATTAGCGCAAAAGGTAAGTTGTTCTTTAGCGAGTTTTTTTATCTCGCTTATTTCTCTTAGAATTTCTTCTAACATCACTCTATCTACTTTTACATATTCTGCAGTCATTGTTTTTACCAAAGGATAGGTTTGTCTAGCTTTTTAAAGCGGTAGCCAAGGTTTGGGCTAAACGACACAGTCACTGTGTCGTTTTGAACCAACCCTGGCTCCTTCCAAATATTGAACGCATAAACAGTAGTTCATCTAACCGTAACTTACACCTAACCGCAAGATGTCGTTAGGTGATTTGTGACATAGTTTAGGGCAATAATGCCCCAAAGGAGCACGTTTTAACCAAACCACGTCGCACATGCCCATTGCACACAGTCCCTAGTTTACCGTAAAGCCCTAGTTTTAGGCTAAAACGAGACAGCCAGTGTCTTGTTTTGACAAAAATCAGGGCTCATTATCTACCCTGTTGGTGTGGTTTTTCTGTGAATGCGCAGGATTTGTTTGAAGGCTATAGTTTGTTTTTGGCGGGTTTGTTTATGTGGGGGCGAAAAAAAGCGGCGAGTGGTTGCGCTGGTTGTTGGGGTGTGAGGTTTATTGGCAGGCAGGCTTTGTGGAGGTTTTGCTTAATGTTTGTTGTGTGTGAATGTAAAATGGGAACGCTCAAAAACAGTTTATTTTGATAAAATATCTGCGAATAAACCCAAATAAGCAATAAACAAGACTTATTTACGAGCCATATGGTTAAAGAAGCTTGAAATGAGCAAATGAAAAAAGAGGAAATTCTGGAAAAAGTTTGGAACCCACCAAAAACAACCCCATTAACCAAAATACCGTGGGAACACACCCCCAAACAACAAACGCACCAACATTTATGCCTATAAAAAGTCAAAAAACATACAAAATACACGATAAAACGGGAAAAACCCAAAAAACATGGTAAACCACCAAAAACAACCCCATTAACCAAAAAACGCGTAAAAAACCAACCAAACAACAAACAAAACCACTTTTACACCCCTACAATACACAGTTTTACAAAATTTAGGGTAAAAAAACCGTTAAAAACAACCCCATTAACCATAATCTAATGGGAAAACACAACCAAACAGAAAACAAAACCCAAAACACGCATCATCTAATTAAAAAGGCACAAAATAAGCCCAATTAAAATACAAAAAAAGTAAGCACACTTACTCGCCCCCATCATATATACATTAAAATTATGTATTTTTTGTTTCCCAAATCATCTGTAAGTCCGCTTACTTCCCGTTTGCACTGCCTTTGCTTTGCCTCCCCTCAGCATTCATAAAGATTGGCATAATTTCAGACTGCATAAAAAAAATATTTGCATATAGATTTATGGATGCTTCCGATTTTAAGGAAAGAAATTTGTTCCAGTTAGAAGAATCTCACTTTCAGAAATTTGAACTGCTCATAACGCTCCGAATCCATATAACACACAAGCATCACCGTAAGCATATTCTTCAATCCCTTGGGATCAATGCCTCCAATACCCCCTTAACAACTCTTGGAAACCTCAACCATTAAACGCTCCAGATTATTTGTATAAGGTATATCCGTCTCCTCCAAGCCAATTTTTTAATGATAAAGTATAATAAAATATGTAAAAATAGGTGCATAATATACACCATAATCAACAAAAAAGGATTTTATAGTTGAACAGCCTAACTTTAGCGGTTAAAAGGCTGATGAAATGATTAAGAGCATCAAAGAGTGCGCCTTATACAAGGAGAGACTTGATACGGATAGACAGGCTATTCTAAATAGTTGTGAATCTTTCCTTAACACTCTTTGGGATGGGGATAGAATAATTCCATATTATACAGATCACGGGCTTATGCACTCGTTAAGGGTTATTGAAAATATTGAAAAAATGCTAAGATTAGATGTAAATGTAAAGAGCGATATTCTTAGTGATGATGAGATATTTTTGTTATTGTTAGCCGCTCTACTTCATGACATTGGTATGCAATGTAACTTGAGTTCACATAAAGAAGTTAAAGAAAAAGCAACAACTATGGGTGCTTTATTTGAGAGCAAATTCGGCGATAAACTTGATGATGATAATAAAGAAGAAATACGTAAGTATCACCATATTATTACATCCGCTTGGTTGCTTGATGTCTCAAAGTCGCCCGATAGGGTTACAAATGTACCTCTAAGAGATGCTTTAAGGGATTTAAAGAGAAGTTTACGGTCAGATTTACGAATAATTTGTGAGTATCATTCAAAGAAAAACATTGATGAGTGTGACGAGTTTTCTAAGATTGATGGCAGAATTAGGCTTCGTTTTTTGGCGACACTTTTACGCTTGGGTGATGAACTTGATATAAGTGAAGACCGAGTGGATATAAAAAGGGTAAAGATGTTCCCTTATCCTGAAAAGAATAGTTTTTATTGGTATCTGCATAGTCAAACAAAAGTTAAAATCATCAACAACAAAATATCCCTGAAACTAATGCTTAGCGAGAATGATGTTGGTAATTACAAGCATGAATTTGTTAAATATATAAAACAAGACTTCTATGAAAAAAATTCAGGTATCATCGAACTGTTACAGGGTAAATACAGTTTACCTATTTTTCTCGATGTAGCAGAAAATTGTGTTGTAGAAGGCGACTATGAAGATCTGCGTGACGAAGTTATATCTATTCTTGTAGATTATGTTAATAAAAGCATGGCTCAAGAACAGGGTGTAGACCGGCAACGTGATGTTAAGCAAATTTCTTTTGACTACACAAATTCGCTCACAATGTTGGCAGAGCAAGGTGACGCTAACACACAATACCGTTTAGGTCGTTGTTATAATGGCGAAAATGATGAACAGGCTATATGTGTTTTCAAGGATATTAATGGGCAAAAAGTAATTTTTGATGAAAATTTGCTAAGTAAACACCTGCTATTTATAGGCGGAATCGGCACAGGCAAAACAAACGCGATTTATCAGGTTATAGAGCAATTTCAAGCTAATTTATCAGAAAATGACGTTATGGTTATTTTTGACGCGAAAGGCGATTATTACAAAGAATTCTACCGTCATGGACTTGACATTGTTATTAGCAACGACGATAAAAGTGTCGGGATTGATGGAAAAAAGGACTATTGGAACATTTTTAATGAAATTGAACGCGACAACCACATGGAAGAAAATATTATTGAAGTTTCCAAAACACTGTTCAATGAAAAAAGAGTTAAATCACAACAGCCATTTTTTTCGCTTGCAGCAAAAGACTTGTTCAGCGCAGTATTGTTCCATTGTTGCCGCGATAAAGATAGTGAACGTTTCTATAACTCCGACCTTCGGCAATTTTTGGAATCGGCGAATGTTGAAATTATATTGAAAATGATTAATCTACACGGCGACCTAAAGGCAATGAAAAATTACGTCGAGGACGGCACTTCAAATATAGCCTTGGGCGTATTAGCCGAATTACAAGAATTGATAAGAGAAATTTTTGTCGGTAACTTCAAGCAAAAAGGTACCTTATCGATAAGAAAACTTGTTCGAGAAAAGAAAGGGCGAATAATCTTTATCGAGTACGATATAGGCACAGGGAAGACGCTTACCCCCATTTATAGCCTTTTGTTTGATCTTGCTATAAAAGAGGCGTTATGCCGCACAAAAAACGAGGGAAATGTGTATTTTATTGCCGATGAGTTCAAGCTGTTACCACATCTGCAACATATTGACAACGCCGTTAATTTTGGGCGCAGTCTTGGCGTAAAGTTTTTGATTGGTGTGCAGAACATTGAGCAGGTTTATGAGGTGTACAGCGGCAGTAAAAACGGAAGTGAACGCGCAAGGAACTTACTGTCGAGCTTTTCAACTTCTATTTGTTTTAGAGTAAACGACAAGAAGTCACGCGAATATATTCAGAGCTTGCACGGAAAGAACAGAAAATTGGAAACTTTTATGTCATCCATACCAAACAGGGGTATTGAAGAGAAAATTCGTGAGGCGTATGTTGTAGAAGATTGGGACATCTCACGGCTGAACATAGGACAGGCAATTATCGGACTACCGAACAACGCGCCCTTTTTGTTTACGTTCAAAGAATATAAATCCAAAAAGCAAAACCCATTGATTTCATAAACCTGACTTTTTGATTGTGTTTATACATGTTTTTTACAGTTACTGTTGTATCTGAAATAACAATCATTAATTGTTGTTTGCACTTCTGTGAGTGCTCAAAACTTATTAGGAATAAATGTATCTATTCTTTAGTGTCTAATATGAAGTCTCAAAGTCTAAGCCAAGATTTTGAGGAAAGGCTCCAGACGCAAACAGGTCAATCCCACTTTCAGAACTACCTATGGATGATGACTGATTTGCATATTGTGCTGTTGTAACTGGTTTTATTTGGCAGTCC
>WRJX01000096.1 GCA_009778385.1 Candidatus Bathycorpusculum sp.
AACTAAAACGTGCCTTCACCGCAGAAAAAATAGACTACGTACTAAACACCCTAAACAAACCAATATTCATAACAGAATGCGGCGCAAACGTAGAAAGAACGGGTCAAGAATCGATTTATGAACTTCAAGCATTTGAAAACGAACTAAAAATCTTCAACGAATGGGGCATAAACTGGATAGTACACTGGTTCAGAGACATAGGCATATTCAGACTACATAATGGCGCACCAAACTATACGCCCACAAAAGGTGGACAAATAACACAACAATATCTAAAAGAACAAAAAGTCTTTCCATCAACTACTCAAACACCAACACCAACTACATCAACAACGCCTACCGATCCAGCACCGACAATAGATCCAAGCCAAACACCAACACCAACAACAGATCCAACCCAAACACCAACACCAACACCGACAACATCAGCGCCACAGTTTGACATACCAGTAATTTTTAAACCATTCCACTATGGGTGTACTTGGAAAATCTACTATTTTCCAATACAAATAAACATATGGCACATTTTTATTTTTAGATAAAAAGTAGCCATACACTTTCCTTTTTTGTTTTAACTTTACTATTTTCTAATTAATCTAAGGCTTATTAGATAAATCCTTAAGTGCTTTTAGGATAAGGATAAAATCTACATGTATTACTTATGTAATACAGGGTGTCAATATGGAAGTTATTAACGTGCGTTTACCGGACAAAATCGCAGGCGACTTAGACAATTTAGCTAAAAAACACGAGTTGACACGTAGTGAAGTCATGCGTCAAGCCCTAACTATATATCTGCATATAGTTGAGAATGTTGGTACAATACTACGGCCTTTTGTTTTTCAAGTCAAACCCGCTCAAATGGATTACACACGACACGGCGATGTCTCAATTATAAAAACTCCAACAGGGCATGCTATCGTTACAGGCTCAACTAGCAGCGGTGCAATTGGCCCTAAAGAACTTGACGAAGTCAAGGTAACAGGCGCAATACTTGGAAAATTTCTTGCTCGCGTCGCATTGATGGATGTGACTGCGACAGGTGCCTTTCCATTATTGCTTTCAGTCACGTTAGGAGTCGAGAAGGAGCCAACAGGCAATCAGATCCTTGAAGGTATACGCAAAGAAACTCGTTTCCTTGGTTTAGACCCAAATCAAGTCCTTTTGGAAAACACGGAAGACAACATTAAAACTCTGCAAACAGGTGTAGGCATAACCGTGGTCGGTTTTGCAAACGAGCCTGAGCTGCGTCTGGCAAGAACATGTCCAGGTGATAAAATTGTTGCAATTGGACGACCAAAGGTGGGCAAAGAAGTCATACCTGCTGAAGTGCATGGTGAAATTGCGGATTTACGTAATGTTGGACAACTAGTTCAAAAAAGTTATGTGCATGACATTGCAGCTGTTGGCACGTATGGTATTGCAGCGGAAGCACGGATGATGGCTTACAGCGTAGGAAGGCAACTAAAACTGTTTAACGTAGAAGGTTTAGATCTTAACAAGTCAGCAGGGCCAGCAACAGTAGTCTTGGCAAGTGTTGACTCTGAACATGTAGAAGACCTAAAAGATCTATTTCCCAAACCAGTTAACGTAATCGGCGAAATCCAATAGACTTAGACTTTATGTTTTAGTAAGTGCCCGTTTTTGTCAATTTCGTTTGCGCGGATACGTGTAGTGGAGATTGGTGTTTTATTTTCTGCGGGCACTAAATCGATTTTCACTATACTTAAGGGCGGCAGTTCCATTTCGGCACGTTTTTTGTTAATTGCTTCGCCTGTTTTAACGGTTTCTTGACTGACAACCAAAGCGTCTAAGCCACTTTGGTTCAGGGTTAATCCATATGAGTTATATAAGGGAGAAATCTCAAACCGGTTCTTAAAGCCAGATTTTTCCAAAAAACAAGTCAAACTCACAAGCCGTTCGTTATAAGGCGCGATTTTATGGGATTTATGCATTTTAGCAACAAATTCGTCACTTGTCAAGCCTATAAGCACGTATTCACCAACTTGAAAAGCTTTACTAAGCAGTGCTCTGTGCCCTTTATGCAACTCGTCAAAGGTTCCGCCAACTGCAACTTTTTTAAATTGTTTTTTTATTGTCAACTAATCTGGCACCTTGGAAATCCACTTTACACATTAACACTTGCTTTTCTGGCAAAACTCGCTTAAAAGCTTCTACTACAGAAAGGGCGTTTTCCTCCAAAACTACAGCGTGAACTGCCTTACCAATCATGTTCTGAGCTGCACCAACCGCTCCTGCCTTCACGGCTATCCTTACAAGTTCACATACACCATCTGATGCAAAACCAGTTTTTTGGGCAAACATCCAACAACTTGACAAGAAATTCTCTATACTTGGTTCCTCTAAAATTTTTGCCATAGTTTGTTTACCGTAACGATCAATTTTAATTCTGCGTTCAGGAGAAGAAAGGAATGCTTTAGAGATTTTTGTGTTATAGAACCCAGCTACAATTACATATTCGGGGTTAATGGGTATACGATCGATTTTACACACACCAGGCGCGCCGGGTTCAGTTACAAGAATTAAGCCACCGCCAACCGTTAACGAACTGACGGTACCTAATCCTGTTTGAGATTGAATTTCAACTAAATGCGCAATTTTTCCGATTTGATTGTAAGTTAAAGGTAAATTCAGGGCTTCTTTAAGTGCCAATCCGGTGGTTAATGCACCACCTGCACTAGTTCCAAACCCCATACCAACAGGAACATCAATTTGGTGTTCCACTGTAACGGCATATTTCGCGGTAATCTGGTTGAGGATCATTTGGGTTATGCTTTTGGTTACTTTAGCCTCTGTGGATGACTGATTGTTTATAATGACATGGACGCTGTTTTCAAAGGCGTCTTCAAGAGTAACCTTGGTGTGGACACCATATTGTAGCCCAAAACCACCGCCTCTTGCACCCATGTACTGCAGGTCAGTTATGGGAGTGCCATCGGGGTTAGTGTTAAAAATTTCAAAGAAACTGGATATTGCTCCAGGTGCAAATGCTTTAGCGATTTTTTTGACCAATAGTTCCGCCTTTTTGAGGTTTATTTCGGTATTGCAAGACTGGAAAAGCTCTTTGAACTACCGCGATTATAGGAGGCCCAGCTAACAGAATAAAAGGAATTTCGGTAGCTATAGTCCAAACAAAAAGAGGCAAAACAAAGACAGCCTCGAAAGGTACCTCGAAATAGTTTAAAAACAAGGGGCTTACAGCCCATACGGTTATCGAAAGCAAAAAACCACCAGCAATTTGCCCAACTACAGCACCTATAGCGTAACTGCGCCATTCTTTCCAACGTATAGAGACCACAGCAATAGCAACTAAACTACCAATTACGGTTAACACAAATGTAAGTAAAAATGCTCTAGCTGAGAAACCAGCATAAGCAGTCATATCAGGGAGTAAAACAATTGAAAGAACCAACAACCCGACAATTGCTAAAGATACGTATGTGAGGGCTTGCTTTAAACGAATATTTTTAGTGTATAGGTAACCAATCAAGAAGAACAAAATAAAATTGGCTGGAACACCTGCTACTAAGCTTAACGGAGCGTTTCCGTGTACAAGCATATCACGTATGAATATGCCAATTGCACCACTTATACCGCCAACCCATGGACCAAAAAGCGCAGCAAAAACTGCAGGAATGAGAACTGCGGGAAGAAAACCTATTCCAAAAAAAGTAATCCCTGCTGTTAAGTATCCAAATACTGCATATAGCGCTGAGCAAATACCTATTACAGCAACATCTTGTGTTGTAAGATTAATTTTCAATAGTCATCCCCTTAAACTTGAGTTTAACTTCTAAAAGTTGGGACCCAAATAAGTATTCCGTTTATAATGTTTAAACATGTTTAAACAACATAGCAGAAAACAAACAACCACAACAGCAAGAACCTAATTTAACATAGGAAAAGAATAAACTTTGAAACTTGAAAGCAACCACGTTAAGCCTTAAACGTTTACTTCTTGTGGCGTTTTATGCGGTCTTGACGTTGAGTCTTCTTACGCCAATCCTTCTTACGCTGAGTCTGCATCGTAAAACGTTCCTGCCTAGGCACATCCATCTTGCGGAAAGGCGCCACTTCACGATAGAAGGTTTCATAGTTCATTTTGTTATCTTTTAAATCCAAAATAAACTGGTTTAAGTCTTCTTTTGTTTCACCATCACTGGTTCTGTCAAAGGCTTCAGCATACACAGAGTATGCTGCGTGGAACTGAAAATTTTCTGGGTCATCAATTTCGAGTTTTTCTGGGGTTTGTAGGTTTTTCTCGTAAGGTTGTTCAGTCATTCTATTTTCCCAAGTATTTGCATTTAGCATGTTGCTGCACCCTCTTTTATAGGTGTGCCTATAAAAGTCAAGTTCGTACAATCCAAACAGCCAGTATTTTACGTTTGAAAAAGAACTTTACTACTAATTGAACCCCATACCTTACTTGATCAAAAGGAGGAAACTTAAATGCAGATATTAACAACATATTCATCAACAACTTGAGACAACTATACTGTGGGAAATGAAAACTATGGACAGAAAAAGTAAAACCCTCAAGTTAAAAAAGGCACATATTTTCTGCACCAAACCAAAACAGCGAATTATAATTCTATCTTAGATAATTCTTATAAGCATCCTTAAGAAAGTTGTTATAATTAAATTTTATGGGAGCTGCATTTTATGAATAAACCTTCGAACATCAACTCAAATTCTCCACCACTTGAACCATTTCCAATACTTAACCCTAACCCAATAATTGAAGCTGACCTCGAAGGCAACTTGATATATTTAAATGAAGCAGCAAAAACAATGTTTCCAGATTTAGAACAAAAACGCAAAATTCAAGCAATATTTACCAACTGGGAACAAACAACAAAGCACCTCACAAATAAAACTATGAATAGTTTCTGCAAAGAAAGCCAAATCGGCGCCAACTGGTTTATTACACGATTCTTTTTGGTTCCAAACACCAAAAAAATCCAAGTGTATTTCATACCGATAAATGAATTAAAACAGAAAAAACAGGAACTTGAAAAAGAAAAAATTTTACTTCAAACAATGATGAATTGCTCAAATGTCCACTTAGTTTATTTAGACCGTGACTTTAACTTTGCAGAAGTCAATCAAACATACGCACAAGCCTGCGGGTATAATCAACAAGAAATTATTGGAAAAAATTATTTTGATATTTATCCAAACAAAGAGGATAAAGAAATCTTCTGCAATGCAAGAGATACAGGAATGCCAATTGGTTTTAAAGATAAACCGTTCAATTTTGCTAACCAACAAGAAAGAAAAACAACCTATTGGGACTGGACGCTTCAACCAATCAAAAGCGCTCAAGGAAAAGTAGAAGGGATAGTTTTTTCACTTGTGGAAACAACTGAACGGAAAATGTTTCAGATAAAACTTGAATATGCCAATCAGATGGAAATGTTTGCAGAAGTACGGGCAAAACAACTTAGCCAATTAGAACGGTTAGCAGCAATTGAGCAAACCGCCAGCATAATTGGACATAACATCAGAAATCCACTACAATCCATGGTAGGGGAGCTTTATTTAGCTAAAGAAAATCTGGATGCCATGCTGGATTGTCAGTCTAAAAAGAACTTGCGTGAAAACATTGACAACATTGAAGAGGATCTGTATTATATAGACAAAATAGTAGCTGACTTACAAGATCATACAAAACCATTAAAACCTAACAAAAACCCCGTAGAAATAGAAAGAGTAATCGAAGGAGCCCTATTGGCTGTTAGCATTCCAAGCAAACTTAATGTTAACATAACAATTGAAGAAAACTTGCCAAAAATCAAAGTAGATTTTCCAATGCTAAAACATGCATTAACCAATCTTATCCAAAACGCAGTTCAAGCCATGCCAAATGATGGAACACTAAAAATCACGGCACAAACCAAAAACAACCAAGTCCAAATCAGCATCCAAGACACCGGAGAAGGCATTTCCCAAGAAGCACAGAAAAATCTTTTCATGCCACTTTTTACCACCAAAGCCAAGGGACAAGGTTTTGGTTTAGCTGTTGTAAAACGGTTAATTGAAGCACAAGACGGAAAAGTTACCTACGAAACTCAAAAAGATGAAGGCACAACCTTCACCATACATTTACCCCTATAAGGAGATTCAGCGTTTAATACATTGCCTTAATGCAGCGTCAAAATGGTTTGTTGCACCATAATCACAGTTCTTACAATCATTTCTATTATCTTGCCCAAAAGGGCAACCTTTCAAATCAGCCATAACTCTTCACTAAGAATTCAGTGAATAATAATATATAAAAATTACACCAAATCACCAAACCAAAATCGTTCAAAATCAAACACTTTTATTTTGTTTGAGCTAAACATTTTTTTAAAGCCAGAATAAACCTGGGCAACTGGCAGGATACAACCATAGTTGATGTATTCACCGTTTCAACTGGAGGCTCAACAATATCAACAGGGATTTCACAAAATTATGTGAACCCTTTTCCAGAACACTTTTAGTTAAAACTTACGCCCAAACGTCAATCCTTGTATTACATTTAACAGCTTAATCAAAATGCTGAAAAATGTAAATGAGAAAGTAGCCCAGAAGAGATTCGAACTCTTGTCAAGGGCTCCAGAGGCCCCTATGCTTGACCACTACACCACTGGGCTGTATTGTAGAACGATAGTTAAAATTCTACATTATAACCTTACCGTTTTAGTTAAGCCTCAAAAGCCATGCGCATATGTAATAATGAATAACTGTTTTTAAATAAAAATAAAAGTAAAGGGTGTATCTATTGCCGTCTTCTTAGAACGAGAAGTGCTACTGCCACAATTAGGGCAATTGCGAGCACAAGCACGATAGCGTATAGATAGTTAGGTATCTGGGTTATTGTTGTGGGAGGTAGAGGTGTTGTTGATAGTGAGTTTAAGGTGAAGGTTAACGTTGGGCTTGTTATGGGTATTTTTGATTGGTAAGTTGCTGTAACGTTGTAGGCGCCGTCTATGTTTGGTGTATAGAGGTAACTATATGATCCGTTAGGTTTAGTAGTAACTGTAGAGGTCTGTATGTTCCCGTCAGGATTAGTGAAGCTAAGTAGTATGTTAACACTGGGTAACACTGGTGAGAGCTGTCCTGAAAGGGTTAGAGATTCGCCTGTTTTAAGTTGGGATTTGTCAGTTTGCAGTGTAACAGTCATTGTGTCTGTGTTGTATTCACCAAGGCAGTAAAGATTCCAGTCTTTGCTTCCAATGTATAATTTACCGTCATATGGCGTTGGTGAAGACCAGCTTGCAGAGGGGAGAATATACCAGTCAAGTTTTTCACCTGTTGTTGCATCGAAGATAAAGATGTTACGTTCGCTTGTGACAATGTAGATTTTACCATCTGCATAAGAGGGTGAAACATAGTATTCGTCACCAGTGAAAGTGTTCCAGATTTTTTCGCCAGTTGAAGCATTTAAGCATGTTATATCAAACTTGTCGACAACGAATACTTTGCCGTTTAGATAGATTGGTGAGGATACAATGAATTCGTTAGCTGCAGTGTTTGTAAAGTTCCATATTATGTTTCCATTTTGATCATTTAGGCAGTAGTAAGTTCTAAGGTTAGCAGAAGTGAATACTTTGCCATCGGCTACTGTTGGGGTACCTATCATGTCAGAGCCTCCGGTGAATTGATGTTCGTATGGTAGAGTTTGTTTCCAAATCAAAACACCAGTAGTTGCATTAAGTTTGTAAATTGTGCCAACATCAGGGGTTTCTGAAGTGATGTAGACGGCACCGTTAGAAATTGTTGGCGAAGATTTTATCCATCCGCCGGTTTGGTATTTCCACATAATTGTGCCATCGGCAAAGTTGAGTGCGTAAAGGTTACCATCTAAAGAGCCTATGTAAACCATATTATCAACTATCGCGGGAGAAGATCGAATCATAACTGCTGCACCATAGGTTACCGGCTGGTTTCCGTTGACAAATGTCTTCCAGTGTAGTTTACCAGTGTAGGCATCAAGACAATACACATAACCATCTTCAGCACCTGTTACAACTTTGCCGTCAACAACCGCAACTGAAGACTCGACTGTGTTATTAGTTGAAAAAGTCCAAATTGGTTTGCCATACTTAGCGTCAACAGCATAGATATTATGATCTTGTGACCCAAAGTAAACAATGCCATTAACAACGCTTGGTGAAGACATAACTGCACCACCTGTTGCAAAGCTCCACACTAAACTTAGATTCGCAGGTCCTCTTTCACCAATGGAAGAACGCCCTGCATCATGTCGAAACATGCTCCATGAATCAGTTTCGGGTTCAGTTTCACTTGAGGCAATTGCCCAAATATGGCCCATCAAATCATATTCATCACCAGAAGTAGAGTCAACTGCTTCAGTAACTTCACCTGGGATAAGGTATAGGTAACCATACGCAATCGCAACCGATTCTCTTGGCGCATAAGCCTCAATTGGCAATGTCCAAATAGCTTCACCCGTGAAGGCATCTAGACACGCAAATTGGGATGAACCTGATTCAGCACCATAACTAGCGTTTTGACCTGAGGTAACATACACTTTGCCATCGGCAACTGTGGGCATTCCTGGAAACAGCATTGTCCCAGGACCTTTATAGCGCCAAACTAGTTCACCATTAGCTAAGTTGATAGCATAGATATATCCGTCTTTATTTGGCGAGTAGACCATACCATACCCAATTGCTGTACCTGAGCAGAAATAACCAGAAGTATCAGCAATATAAGTCCACAGAACCTCACCTGTATTAGCATCAAAACAATACATTGTGTTATCATCGGTACCGCCTCTAACGAATTTACCATCAGCATATGAACCAAAGAAAATCATTGCCGTCTTGGTAAAGGTTGTCCATAGAACTTTACCTGTTTTAGCATCAATAGCTATTTGTTGATCTTGGAAGGAACCAGGGAAAATTTTACCATCACCATATGTTACGCCTGAACCAACTCTGCCACCACCTGGAACATAGGTGGTCCAAGCTAAAGTTGGCGGTTTTGAAAGATCAGAAAAGTCCCAAGCTTCTACGAAAGAGTCCACTTTTAAGTAGAACATTTTCTCTTCAGAAACATATACGTTAGAGTTAAAGTTTCCAGTGTCAGCACAAAAATCGCTACTAGTCCAAAGAATGTTGCCTGTTGCAGTTTCAATACAGGTGCTTTCTACTATCATACGGGTATCATCTAGTTTGTATGCTACTGGCCAGGTGCCCTTCATTGGAATTTCTTTACTCCAAACAGTGGCGCCTGTATCATAATTAAGAGCAAATACTAAGTCATCTGTTGCAGCAAAAACAAGACCATTAAAAGCTGCAAGATAACTATGCAAATTGGCGATGTCAGCTTGCCAAGTAACCTCTGGTGTTGAGGGCGCTGGCCCTGGTGAGAAACGTGTAAATGCGGAGTCCCCGTTAAATTGTGGCCATTCAAAGTTAAGCAGGTAATCTGAAGGAGCCGCTGTTGCATTGTTTTGTATGGCCATCAGTAAAGTGAAACTTGAAGATACGAGAATTGTAATGATTATGAATGTTAGGATTTTTTTTGATGTTCCCATGTTTTTTCCCTTAATGTTTCATCTGAAAGTTTAATGTAAAAACGCTCGAGGACTGTTTGCGTTCACGCAATATTCTGGTTGTGCTCAGGCTATTTACTTTTCGGAAAATGTACAAAAAAGATAGAGAATTCTTTTTGAGCAGAAATGGCAACAGCAATAAAACATAGCATAGAGGGTTGGTTGGGTTTTGGATTATTTAACATCAACAGGGTAGACCGAAATAATTTTGATTGTTAATTTGGGTGTAAGTAGGTAGGCTTTTATTTTGTTTACACGCATTTGTTGATTGTTTCTTTGGAAGTTAACTTGTTGTAGATTTAACGCTATGTGTTTGTCTAAGTGTAGTAAGGCTCTTTAAGGGTAAATCCGTTTATGCATGTTGACAGTGATTTAATGCCGAATTTTGATGTGAAGTGTCCAAAGTGCGGTTCTCAGGTTATTGAGAGACTAAAGAATCAGGAACACCGATGTTGTAAGTGTGGATATGTATTTTATTTTGTTACTCCTGAATGTGGTTCACAACTTGACTTGTCACGTTATGATTTTAAATAAAAGGTTTCTCTTCAATGAAACAATAATAGGTACAGGAGATGCGTTTTGTTTCGTTTTTACAGCCACTCTTCAGAGTTAAACATATATGAAATATTGTGATGTTTAACTAAAGTAGGTTAACAGTTGGTAATTGAACAATTCACTGTGCAACCACCGTTTATGGTTAACTCAATGATTGTGGGAGTTGTTCTAATAGTGGTTGGTGTTGTTCTGTTAGTATCAAATGTGCTTTTATACGGTTTGTTAAAAAGTCGCTCAGCGTTTGGTGGAAAAATGATGGGCATAGGAATAGGTGTAGATAGTAAATATGGTTTAGCGCTTCTCGGGTGGTGCTACTAATAGCTGGTGGTCTTGTAGTGTGTGCTTTAACGTCTGTAACATCACCTTCAGTTGTGACTGTTGGTGATGGTTACATAAATGTGGAATCTACTTCCTTTAATCTTGTTGGCGGTCTTCTTGGTATTAGTAGTAGTAAGTATGTTGCGTCTGAGGAAATAGCAGCTGCTTTTGTTGGTCAGGTAGGTCAGGGCGACTTTACATTACATAGGCAGCTCGGACTTGACTCTGGCGATACAAACGTAGGTATATTTGCTTTGGGAAATGGAGCTACTGCTTACCTAGCAACAACTAACGCTACATGTCTTATAATCGAGTTAAAAAATGGCGAATACCTCATCATAGGAACATCAGACACCCAAGCACTTGCCAATAGTTTCTCACAAAACGTCCACCCACTAAAGACGCCTTAAAATAGAAACAAGTTGAGAAAAGCTTTTCATATATCAATAGCTTTGTTCATGTTTGTTTGATATTACAGGTTTTGGAGGGAACGTAAGGCATCGTGTGTACTCTTTTTTGGTTAATAAGACTTATAAAAGCGTACGTATTTTTGGGTTTGTACTTAAATATGAGAAGGTTGTGAAACGTTTGAACGCTAACAATACAACTTTAAAAAGAACAAATAAAATAGCAGCCCTAATTCTTGGTGTTGCAGCAGGTGTTATAGCTGCTTTTGCTGAAAGAGCTGATGCATTAATGACAGGGGGTAATGCAACACCGTTAGGATACATAAACACCTACACGTGGATACTTGTCTCTGCACTGCTATTTGGTTTTTGGGGTGCAATTATAACCACTGAGATTCAAGCAATGATTGGATTAATCACAGTAGCAAACCCTTTGTCATGGGTTTGGCCATTTGTAAACCTAGTTTTCGCTTTAGCGGTAGGCGTTACAGTCGTAATGCTTTCAAAAGTGCGGCCAAACGCAAAAAATAGCACCAAACTTTTGCTTATGAGTTTTGTTTGCGCATTACTTAATATTCCAATGGTTTATTTTGTAATGGTAATAGTGCTAGGCTTACCCTTCATTGTCTATCTTGCAGCATTACCAACGTACATTGTGTTGCAGCTTGGACCTTCAACGTTTCTGTCCTACATAATAGTTAGAGCAGTAAATCGGTCCAAAATCCGTTAACTTGGCGAAAGAAATGAAAACAACGATGAAAAACGATGATAAGGAAATGAGTGAAATCTTTAGTAAACTTGCCGCCAGCGAAAACTTGACTCAACAAGAAGCACAAGCTGCTGCATCTAAAATTTTTACAGCCTTAACAAACAAAGAACCAAATAACCTTGCATTGTTGACAGCGTTTTTTGGGGCTTTAACTATAAAAAAACCTTATGTTGAAGAGTTGATTGGAACTGCTAAAGCCATGGAGGAAACAAAAACTGTTAGTTTTCACTTCAAAGTTGATAAGCCGGTGGTTACAGCGGGTGGAACAGGCGGTGATACTTTGCACACTATAAACATTACAACACCGGCAATTATAACGGCTGCAGCGGCGGGAGCTTATACGGCAAAAAGTGGATCGAAATCGTTTTCTTCGAAAACAGGCTGCATAGATGTAGCTGAAGCCTTAGGGGTTAATGTGCATTTATCGCCAAATGAAGTAGAAAAATGTGTAGAGACAATTGGAACGGGGATTTGGGCTTCAGAGGGTATATATCCGTGGATGCATCCGTTAATTGAGTTAGGTTCAACATCACCTACAAGTCAGTTGTTGCCTCTTCTTTACTCGTTAAGACTTGTAATTGCAACTGCGTTAAATCCGTTTTCGCTTAAGCGTCAGGTAAGAGGTGTTAGTGAGCCATTTACAGAGTTGGTTGCAGAGGTTTTAGGTGAATGTGGCTATGAGCGGGCTTTTGTTGTTTTGGGCTATGGTAAAACAGAAAAGACAAGAATTGACGAATTTTCTACTTTGGGCAGAAATGTAGTGACAGAACTAAAAATAAACGGTGATACTGAAACTTTTGATGTTTACCCTGAAGACATAGGGGTAAAGAAAGGGAAAATAAGTGAAATTGTTGCAAAAGAAAGCCATCAAAATAATGCTAAGGCTATAACACAGGTTTTGGCGGGTAAAGACACCAGCTCTCGCCGAGACATTATCCTGTTAAATGCGTCATCAATACTTACTTTATCAGATGTGTGCCAAGATTTACGTGATGGGTATGAACTTGCTAAACAAGCCATCGAGGATGGACGAGCATTTACAAAGCTTAAACAGTTAGTACAGTTAACAAGCGGTAAACAAAACAACCTTAACAGACTAATTTGAAAATGGAGGCTAAAAAAAGAAGTGTCAACAGATCATCAGAAAACTGAGTTGAAAGTTAGTTACGATAAAGATAACCTAGAAAAACTCTACAAAGCAAAGGTACTTTTTGAACAGGACTCAAGTCACATTGTAGAAATGGATGTCTTCTTGGACATGCTTGTGGAAGCTTTTCTCTCCTATAGAAGCATAAGAGGGGTAACAGAAAGCCAACTGCTTAAAAAAATTGCCTCCAAAAACACTGACTCAACGTTTAACACTAAACCATAAAATCAATATGCCCTCAACCTGTTTAACACTTTTAAGTTCTATGTTAACTGCATCCTCTGCGCTAAGAAAACCTGCACCATCAACTAGTGTTGGCGCATTTCGTCCACCCCAAATGGCAGGTATAATCCAAACAAATAATTCATCCACAAGCTTTTGTTCAAAAAAGCTCCAACGCACTTCTCCACCGCCTTCAACTAACACTCGCTTAACACCTCGCTCGGATAGTTTGACTAATAGTTCGTTTAAATCAATCTTTTGAGTTGATGAAAACAGTATATCCACATTTTTACTTTTGAATAGGTCAATTTTGTCGTTAGGTGCATCTTTAGCGACCGCAATTAGTGTTGGTGCTTCCTCAATGTTTAAAATTTTTGATTCAATCGGTGTTTTAGCTTGGCTGTCTAATATTACCCTTAGAGGGTTTCTACCTTTAGCTCTTCGCACAGTAAGGGACGGATCATCAGCTATTACTGTGTTGACTCCAATTATTACTGCATCAACACTGGCACGGATTTCATGTAATAATTGCTCATGTTGAGATGTCATATATTGTGAAAATTCGCGACCTTTATGGTTAGCAGGCGCTATCTTTCCGTCCGCACTCATAAGACCCCCAACTATAACATGCATACCCCTCAATTCATAAGCCTCTTATGATTATTAGGTGATTAATAGCATATAGACGCCTAAAAAGCCTCGGGCAAGCAGTCTATGTTAAGATTTGCAATATACAATCAAACAGGTTTAATAGGGGTATTTCGTATTTTTAATTTCAATTGGAGTTGTCATAATGGGCGCAATAGAAGAAGTCTTGAATTTTATAACTTCAGGAAGCATAGCGGGTTTACCACCACTTGCAGTAATGATTATCACATTTGTTATAGGTGTAATCGTAGGCTATGTTGCGCGTAAAGTTTTAAAATTTGCCATTATTGCAGCAATAATTATTGTTGTTGTTAGCTACTTTGGCTTTTTTGGTTTAAGCCTTGGAGCCTTAAAAACAGCAGCAGAAACGTATGGCCCAATGGTCATTCAATATGGTACACTTCTCATAGGCGTGCTACCTATAGGTTTAGGATTTATAGTAGGTTTAATTATTGGATTCATATTCTCCTAAACCTACAGTGACGAGGTAGCGCAAACATATTTAGCTCTATTTAAGCAATACTTGGTAATGGTGCATAATGCTTCGAAGTAATCAAGTGCAAGAAAAAGCAAATGCTTTCGACAAGGCAGGTTTAATTAAACATGACGTCGATAAGACATTTGTTAGTCTAAAAGAGTTTAGACAGAAATTTCCCTTCGTTGAAAACTTACGTGAAATAGATCTGTTAAACCCTGATAGACTATTTAGGATAAATCCCGACAGTACTGGAGAATTTTTCCAAGCTTTAGAGGGCATTTTTAAACCATTAAGATATCCCGTGTTTGGCAACTCTAACATTTACCGCAATGCCCGCCTACAAATAAATGACTTCAAACTTTTACTCCGTACAGCAGCTGATGATCGAAAACCATTAGCTCAAAAAATTGATGCTAAATGGGAAAGAATCGGCGGCATAGGACAAGACAAAGCCCTCGCTATGGAAATCATTTACAGTCTTAACTATGAAAACAAAACAGTTTTACCAATTTTTAGTATACAACATCTACGCTACTTTGTCAACCGCACAACTGACACTTCAAGTGAATCAACAAAATATTTCTCGCTAGGACAAGAATATGAGCATTTCACTTTGGAGCTTTTAAAAACTAAAAATAGTTTACCTGTCACACGTGGCTGGGATAACCTGTACTTTACACGTTTTCTGTATGAGACTTATCCACCTCCTGATAGTGAACAAGCTCAAATAGGAACAAGTGAAGAGAAAAAATTGGTAAATCAAGTAACTGATGAGCAACTTGATATGCAGGGCTTTGTAAAGCTTCTAGGAGAGCTGCAGAGACAACAAAAAATCACTGGAGAAGAATTCAGAGAAAATCGCGCCATTTGGATGCAACTAAAACCAAACGACCGCGAAGTACTCGTGATACGGCTAAAACAGCGCCTAAACAGTGAAACGACAACTGCTAACACACCAAAAAGTCAGCCACTAACAAAACGCAGACTATAAAAAAATAAGACCAAAATTTTTTAATTTTATTTTACCAAAAGTGAAACAAACATATGCACAAAAATAGTGAATACGCCAACCTCTCAAAATATCATGGGCACCAAATTTTTAACATCTCCTAAAATTACCTGCAGGGGATTATTGATAATTGGCGGGCCCGACGGGAATTGAACCCGCGACCTAAGGATTAAGAGTCCTCCGCTCTAGCCTGACTGAGCCACGGGCCCACTTGTTGCAGTTCAAAAAATGCTTCATTGAATAATATAGAGCTTACGGTTTCTTTTGTTTTACAGCATTGTGGTCTGGCTCCTTTGGAGATAATAAAGTCATTTTTTCAAGAGAATTTACCAAATTTATATTCAGTCACCTTGCTAATCAAAAGACTTATTCATTCATAGTATTGATATTCATCAAAAAAATATGTTGATATAGAGAATATGAGACCCATTTTATATAGCTGAAACAAGTCAGGGATAGTTGTGGGAGAGAGGAAGTTTTTACCTACCAAACATTCATTTTCTTATCTCTTTCTTCCTTCCTCTTACAACCCTAACAACAAAAAGAGTTTTACAAAATTTGATGCAAGTTTACAGAATTTAGGATACATGTTGATCATTACAAAATAAGAACAATACTAAAGACACAATTATCTTACGGATTATAGGAAGACACTTGGGATTAGTGCTTGATTTTGTGATTTAGGACAATTACCTAAAAGCAATACATATAGCTAATGTATTTTTGTCACTCCTTGTGAGAAGATAATTACATTAACCTGATATGGTGCAGTAATCCAGAAGCGTGTTTTTCAGAGACGCAAAAACTTGAAGAAACAGTCAAAGTAAGTCCTTAAGGCCATATTTTTGATCTATTGCGTTTAAAAGTTCTTTTCTAATTATGTCATGTTGCAGAGGGGTTTTTTTGATTGCTTCTACTTTTTTGGCCAATTCACTGTCAGCAAGGACATCGTTAAACCATTTTTCAAAGTCTCCGCGTGATAGATGAAAATTAAGGCTGTCTTCGTCTATTTGTTGGATGATGTTGTAGAAGTCTATGAGGCTTTGTGCAGTGTAAGCTGTTGGACACTCTATTCGGGCGTAGAAATGGAATGCTTTATCTTCAGGTGTCTGTGTGAATGCTTTGAGGGTGGTTTTTCCTTTGTCGGTTACGCCATAACCTCGGCTGGTTTTATGTACTAACCCTTCGTTGGTGAGTTCTTGCACGTTTGCTATGACATCGGTGGGGGCGAGATTAATTTTTTGGGCAAACATTGTTAGATCCATGCGGTTTGTGACTTGGCTCATTAATTCTAAAATTTTTAATTGGACGTTGTTCAATGCAGAATCACCGTATGTTATTATTTTATCGTTGAGGTTTAAATTTGTTAATGCGTAAACAAAGAAGCTTTTATTTGTCAATTTTAGATAGTTAATAGAGGTTAGTGTTCTTGAGCGACTTTATAATGGTTTATGTCACAGTGGCCAGTAAGGTAGAGGCGGAGAAAATTGCTCATGCCCTGTTAAGTGAGCGTTTGATTGCTTGTGTTAATGTTATTGGGCCGGTGTTTTCGCATTTTCATTGGGGTGGAAAAGTTGATTCGGTTGAGGAGTATTTGATGATTATGAAAACGTGTGGGGATTTGTTTACGGTTTTGGAGGAGCGCGTTAGGGTTTTGCATAGTTATGAGGTGCCTGAGATTATTGCGGTGCCTATTGTTGATGGTTCTAAGAAGTATTTTGAGTGGATGGCTGGCGCACTCAACCATTAACGTGTACATTTATGTACAAATAAGCCTTAAATAAAGCATTGTAGTATGTTTGTGAGCTGATAGGAGTACATGTAAAATGAGGAATCGTCTTTGGCATGCAAACACCCAAAACAACATCAATCAAACAAGCTAACCCCATAACCTACAAAAAAATCCTCTACACAAAACAACCCTTCGAAATCTTTTCAAAACTCCAAACCCACTACAAAAACGCATACTTCCTAGAATCTATAGAAGGCCCAAAAAGGCTAGCTCAATACACATTCATAGGTTTTTCGCCAACAATAACCATTCAAGCCAAAAATGGACAAGCTACCACTATAAATGAGAAAACAGGCGAAAAAACCCAGCAAAAAACCACAGACCCACTTAAACTAATTCAAGAAGCATTAAAACCCAAAACAGTCCACAACCGTGAATTCCGATTTGTTGGAGGAGCAGTAGGTTATATCTCATATGACGCAGTACGGTACTGGGAAAAACTACCCCAAACCAAAGGCGACATAGACTTCCCAGACGTTGAAATGGGCATTTATGATGACGGTTTCATATTTGACCACACCCAACAGTTAGCACTTTACTATTATCAAGAAGAAAACAGATTATCAGAAGTTGAAAAACTCCTAAAACCCGATAACAATCAAGAAATTGAGACACTTGAGGTTTATGAACCGAAAGTTAACATTTCAAAAGAACATTTTGAAAGGGCAGTTGAAAAGGCCAAAGAATATGTAACTACAGGCGATATTTTCCAAGTTGTCCTCTCAAAACGTTATCAGTTTCAAATCAAAGGCTCCTTAATCCCGTTCTACCAAGCCTTACGCCAAATTAACCCTTCACCATACATGTACTACTACAAGGCAGGTGAACACCAAATTGTTGGCTCTAGCCCCGAAATGCTCGTCCGCGTCGATAATCGTATGGTTGAAACTTTTCCAATCGCAGGAACTACCCAAATCACGCAAGACCAAACAGAAAACATCCGCTTAGCTCATCAGTTACTCTCAGATCCCAAAGAATGCGCTGAACACATCATGCTTGTGGATTTAGCTCGAAATGATGTAGGAAAAATTTCCAAATTTGGAAGCGTACGTGTACCAGAATTCATGAAAGTACACCAATACAGCCATGTACAGCACATCGTGTCTCAGGTAGTCGGTGAACTACAGGACAATTTAGAATGCTTTGATGCATTAAAGTCAGTTTTTCCAGCAGGCACTGTTTCTGGAGCACCAAAAGTTAGAGCAATGGAAATCATAGATGAATTAGAACCCTCACAACGGGGACCTTATGCGGGTGCAGTTGGCTATTTCTCATACAACGGCAACGCAGACTTTGCAATCACAATTAGAACATTGTTTGCTGACAAAAACCAGGCCTACATACAAGCAGGCGCAGGTATTGTTGCAGATTCAATTCCTGAGCGCGAATGGGTCGAGACCGAAAACAAGGCCAAAGCTCTAATGAAAGCACTCAAAACATTTGGAGGCGTTGAAAATAAAAGTCTTAGTAATTGATAACTATGACTCATTTGTCTACAACCTCGTGCAATACATCGGCGAAATGGGTGCAGACACCCTAGTTTACCGAAATAACCAAACAAACATACAAGAACTCACCAAACTTGAACCCGATCGCATCGTCATTTCACCAGGTCCAGGTACTCCTGAAGATGAAAAATATTTTGGTATCTGTAAAACAATCCTGCAAACCCTAAGCCACAACATTCCCACACTTGGCGTCTGCTTAGGACATCAAGGAATAATCCACACCTACGGCGGAAAAATAGTCCACGCCAAAAGACTCATGCACGGCAAAACTTGCACCATCAAACATGATGATAAAGCACTCTTCACAGACGTACGCAATCCCTTCTCAGCCACACGTTACCATTCACTTGCAGGCGAACGCAACTCAATCCCAAACTGTCTACAAATAACCGCAGAAACAGTAGATGATGGAGAAATCATGGGCATACGCCATGTCAAGTACCCAATTTACGGCGTCCAGTTTCACCCTGAATCCATTCTCTGCCAAGACGGCAAAAAAATCATCCACAACTTCATTGAAGGCAAAAACCTATGATACAAGAATGCATCCAAAAACTCATTGAAGGCACAGACCTCTCACATAACGAAGCCACACAAACCATGCAAAAAATCATGACAGGAGAAGTAACAAACGCCCAAACAGGCGCACTTCTAACAGCACTACGAATTAAAGGCGAATCAATTGAAGAACTCATAGCCTTTGCTAACGTAATGAAAAGCAAATGCCAACAAATCAAACCCAAAGTACAGGGCAGACTTGTAGACACTTGCGGTACAGGCGGAGATAAAATCAAAACCTTCAACGTAAGCACCGCAACTGCATTTGTAATTGCAGGCGCAGGCATTCCAGTTGCCAAACACGGAAACCGCGCAGTAACAAGCAAAAGTGGCAGCGCAGACGTACTTGAAAAACTGGGACTAAACATAACTATGACACCTCAAACCGTACAGACCGCAATTGAAAAGGTAGGCATCGGCTTTATGTTTGCACCAGCATTTCACCCCGCTATGAAATTTGCAATTCAACCACGCAAAGAAATAGGCATACGCACCATATTTAACATACTTGGACCACTAACTAACCCTGCAAACGCCACCGGACAACTACTTGGCGTTTATGACCCAAAACTTACCACACCCTTAGCCAACGTGCTAAACAAGCTTGGCTGCAAAGAAGCAATGGTCGTACACGGCCTAAACGGACTAGACGAAATATCAACGTTAGGCAAAACACGAATTGCATACTTAAAACAAGGCCAAATCTATGAATTAGAAGTTACCCCAGAATTTTTTGGGATAAAACAAGCAGAAGCCGCAGATCTAAAAGTTTCAAACGTTCAAGAAAGCGCCAAAACCATCTACCACATATTAGCAGGTAAAAACATAAAAGATCCTAAAGCAGAAATGGTTTTAGTTAACAGCGCAGCAGGCATCATCGTGGGCGGCAAAGCAAACAATTTCACAGAAGCCATACAAATAGCTAGAGAATCCATCTTGAGCGGTGCAGCTTACAGCAAACTAAAAGAGTTAATTAGCATTTCTGGCGGTAACTTACAAACACTTGAGGAGTTAGAATCACAACATGAGTGACTTCTATGATACATTAGGCTTTGATGCACAAGCAACCATTAACGGCGGATACTATGACGTTTTCAAACCTATGCCAAGCCTGCACTTAAGCCTTAAAAAGGCAATCCTAGAATGCAATAAAAATCCAGTAATAACTGAAATCAAATTGGCCTCGCCAACCCTTGGAACTATACGAGAAAGCATAAATCTAACAGAAATTGCCAAAGTTATGGAGAAGGGTGGGGCAACAGCGATATCAGTATTAACAGAGCCAAGACATTTTAAAGGCTCAATAGACACACTCTCAGATGTTCGAAGAGCAGTAAAGCTTCCACTATTAATGAAAGATATAATTCTAAGTCAGAAACAAGTTACAGTTGCATCCCAAATTGGGGCAGATGCAGTGCTGCTAATTAAAACACTTTATGATCGAGGGTATGGCGAGACAGATCTTGATAATATGATAGAGTATGTACATAGGAATCGTCTTGAAGTTTTGCTTGAAGTTCACACAGAAGGAGAATTTAAAGCAGCTAAAAAAACAGATGCTGATGTGATTGGCATAAATAATCGGAATCTTGCAGATTTAAAAATAGACTTAAACACTACTAAAAAAATTCTTAAAACAAATAGTTTTAACGGTTTAGTTGTTGTAAGTGAAAGCGGAATTAACACATCAGCAGATCTACGTTTTCTAAGTCAAACGGGCGTGTCTGCTTTTCTTATCGGTTCAAGTATAATGTTAACAGCAGATATTGAAGAGAAAGTTAGGGAGTTTGTAAACGCATGAAAATAAGCAGTTATCCACAGGATGGGAAATACGGAAAATTTGGAGGCAGATTTGTTCCAGAAATTTTAATGGAAGCAATAAGTGAACTTGAAGCTGCCTATGACCAAGCTAAAAGAGATATAGAATTTCAAAAACAGCTTGATTATTACTTGGCGGATTTTGTTGGTAGACCAACGCCGCTATATCTTGCAGAAAACTTGACACGTAAACTGGGTGGGGCAAAAATCTACTTAAAACGTGAAGATTTAGCGCATGGTGGAGCACATAAAATCAACAATACTCTTGGACAGGCGTTGCTTGCAAAACGTATGGGTAAAACGCGCGTTATCGCTGAGACTGGTGCAGGGCAGCATGGGGTAGCTACAGCTATTGCTTGCGCAGCTTTGGGTTTAAAGGCTGAAGTGTACATGGGCACCGAGGACTGCGAGCGTCAAAAGCTAAACGTGTTTCGTATGAAACTTTTAGATGCCAAAGTGCACCCGGTGGATTCTGGTTCAAAAACTCTTAAAGACTCTATTAATGAGGCTTTTCGTGATTGGGTAACTAATCTTGAATCCACATATTATCTGATAGGTTCAACAATGGGACCACATCCTTACCCAATGATGGTTCGTGACTTCCAAAGTGTAATAGGAAAAGAAATCAAACAGCAATTTCAACAAAAAGAAGGCCGCCTACCAGACGCATTGGTAGCTTGTGTGGGTGGCGGAAGCAACGCTATGGGCACATTTTACCCATTTGAAGATGACAAAGAAGTCAAACTTTATGGCGTAGAAGCTGCAGGCGAGGGTATAGAAACGGGTAATCATGCAGCAACACTTACAGCAGGTTATGAAGGAGTTTTCCATGGCATGCACACATACATTCTACAAGACGATAATGGACAAATAAGAAACACCTCAAGCATCTCGGCAGGCCTTGACTACCCAGGTGTTGGACCAGAACATTCATTCCTTAAAACACTTAACCGGGCAAATTATGTCTCAGCTACAGATAAAGAAGTTGTTGAGGCATTCTTGATACTATGTAAAACTGAAGGCATCCTACCCGCGTTAGAATCATCTCATGCTCTTGTACATGCAATGAAAATTGCTCCACAAATGAGCAAAAATCAATCAATCGTTGTTACTTTGTCTGGACGCGGCGACAAAGACGTAGAAACAATAGCAGAATTTACAGGTGTAAAAATATGAACACCATAAAACAAGTCTTCGAAAACAACCGCAAAAACGGAAAAGGCTGCCTCATAGGCTACATCACCGCTGGAGACCCCACACCAGAAATGACTCCCAAAATCGCTGAAGCATTAATCCGCGGCGGCGTAGACATCCTTGAGTTAGGATTACCATTCTCTGACCCAATTGCTGACGGCCCAACAATTCAAGCAGCAAGCTTACGCGCACTAAATGCAGGCACCACACCAATGAAAGTACTAGAAATTGCAAAAGAAATCAAAACTAAACAAGAAAATGTACCAATAGTTATCATGACCTACTACAATCCAGTGTTTCGCATTGGTCTTAACAAATTCTTAGCATCAGCCAAAGCACACGGTGTTAATGGCTTTATCGTACCCGATTTGCCAGTTGAAGAGGCAGCAGACTTTAAAAAAACTGCAGAAACACACAACTTAGATACAATTTTTCTTGCAGCACCAGCTACATCAAATGAACGGTTAACCAGAATTGTCGATGCATCATCTGGTTTTCTATATTTGATTTCACGCTTCGGTGTTACCGGCGCAAAATCCTCAATAGAGGACTCAACGATACAACTGATTCAACGGGTTCAGCCATTTACCGCTAAAAAGATCCCGCTTTCCGTTGGCTTTGGCATTTCCCAACCTGAACACGTTCAAAGGGTTATCAAAGCAGGTGCAGACGCTGCAATTGTAGGCAGCGCATTTATCAACATAGTCCAAAAAAACAGCAACAACATAGTCACTATGCTAGAGGAACTTGAGACAACCGCAAAAGCATTAAAAGCAGCAACTAAACTTGAAAGTCAATAACCATTACTGGGAAAGTTTTAATGTACCTTCTTCGTTGTAGATTGCGGCGATGGATCTTAGGCGGTGGGTCAGGGGTCCATTATTTCCGTAAATCCTCTACATGACGGGCTGACATCTGCGGATGAGACGTCAAAGGCCGCTTGAGTTTCCCCTTCCGAAACGTTGATTATCCGTCCTTTGGGGCTGGCGGTCAATGGGTGGCTTCCGTAGGGGAGCTGCTTCATTGTCTACCAGGCGAACCCGGCTAGGCTCGGGAGAGAGCAACCTAAGTTTGGACGTTATGCGCTCAAGGGGGTGCGGGTATGAGTATAGGACCGGGAAGTCTCAGGCGGAGTCTGGGCGACAAACCGCAGTGATTCATCGCTACTTATTCACCCAACAAAGCCAACATTTTTAGTTAAGTCACAAATTAAAAAAATAATCAACTATTGAAAACTATTTTTGCAAGTTAACACAGGGATTTAAGATAAGAAATATCAGCTTACCAACTCAATGTGCTCTCTATTAGTAGCTCCACTCAATTTTTTAAATTTCAAATAGAGAAAAGTTATACTAAAAATGCTATCCATTAGAATTAACGCTATTACAATATGGTTATTTAAGGAAAATACAAAAGTAACAGTTGGTAGAGCACTATAACCAATCGGCACATATTGCTCATTTAAAGATGAAGGCACTAACGTAGAATAACCTTCTGCAAGGGAAATGCTTCCTCCAATCACGTACAAAATATCATCAACAACGGCCACACCAAAATCACTTCGAGTGGTAGGTATAGCCTCGGTAACCGACCAAGTATCACTTACAGGGTCATAAACCTGGTTAATTAGGTAGACCTTCTGAGGAGCATAATGACCAGTTGTCACCCCAGCACCGTCATACTCACAAACAGACCATGCTTCTTTTTCACTCCACACATCCGTCTTTGGATCATAAATCATAACTCTTGGTGTGCTGGAGATAATGGTTATTTGAATAAAGTCTTCAGTTCCTATATATTCAACCAATCGTTCAACCCGTACATCACCAATAACTATTATCTTGTCATCTACAACAACTGAAACGCAAGCCGAATTAAAAGTATCCTCCATAAAAGGTTTAGACATACTGGCTTTTTGAATCCATGTATCTGTAATTGGGTCATACATGTACATGGCACCTCCCTGTATAACGAAAATTTTCCCCTTTACGACACTTGCATGACGCGCTCCATTAACCGATGGAGAAGCTTTAGTACTCCAACTGTCGGTAGTAGTATCATAAACCTCATTTACATTACATGCAATCCAATCACCCTTTTCATCAGGGGCTGAGCCGCCTATGCAGTAAATCTTGCCCTGAGAGGCAGCTATAGCAAAATGGGCCCTTCTGGTAGGCATAGCGGTCATAGTAACCCATGTATCAGTTTTAGGATCATAACACTCATTTGTACCTACAAAACCACTATTATCATAACCATATAATGTGGAACCCCCAATAGCATAAATTTTGTCATCTACAGCAATAACACCTAAACCATACCGCGCCTGACTCATTGACATCTTTGTGTTCCAAGAATCCTCAACCAGCTCTGAGGAGGCTGAAACAGAACTAAACACAACAACAAATGATCCACATATGAAAAAGAAAAGCAACATAAAGAGAAAGACTTTGTTCATACTGACACTTCTTTTACCATTTAACGCTTTCTTGATAAAAAGATTTCGTACAGTTAACACCTCTAAACTAACTCGCTAAAAACTGACAACAGCCCACAACAAAAAAGGCATACTTGTAACACAGTTCGCAACAGAACAAATGATACTATTTTAGTCATATAAACAAGCTGTTCAAAAGCTTTAACAAGACGCTTGTCTGTTTTAGGTGTTTCCAACTTTTACATCGTTGTAGTCATTTACTACCGGTAACAGGTGGTTTGACATTTGGTGTTACCTTACAGGTTAGCTATGTCCGATATGGCAAGTAGTACATTTTTGGCGTTCACCGTTTTCGAATAAATATATTTGATTAATACAAGACAAAACGCCCTTACTGTAAACTATTGCTGAGCCCATTGGAACAGCAAAAATTTGTTCACCTATAGAAAGTCTCTTTAGCTGTTCATCCTTTTTAGGAGTATAGTGTGCTTTCATTGTTAAATCAAGCAGTCCTAAGCCATCAACTATTTTGACCTGTTTAGTGGATCTAATGGTTACGAGACATTTTTTGCATAAAGCTAACGCTCCAGCACTTCGACCAACAATTACACCGTTAAAATCTTTTAGTAAAGCGTCTACTTCGATACGTTTGAAACGTTCAATTAGAACACTTGGGCTACCTCCAGTTAAGTAAATAAGGTCGGTTTGACTGATTTTTTCTCTAAGTTCTTGTTTGGAAGTTGAGTAGCCAGCAACAGTTACGCTATTAGCGCCTAGATACCGCAGATAATTGTAAATCAGCTTTTGGCGTTGATATGTCTGGTCAAAATTTGCCCTTGCCCACGAAAAAACTAAAACATCAGGTGACCCACCAGCGTCGCTAAAAGCTTGCTGGTTGACTGTTTCACCGTCACGTTTACGGATGCGTTCCCCACCTAAAAGGTATACTTTATGCATACTAAAATAATGAGAGCTTAAACTAAAAAGTAAACCTAAAAAATTTAGTTGATTCCAAGATTTATGCCTAAGTATTTGTGAGAGGGGTTAAAAATATTTAGTTGATATTAAAACATCAGAAACCTAATGCCTTAGCATTATAGCTGTTTCTTAAAATAAGGCTTATAAGCCTATTTGAAGGCTATTTTAGTCGATGAATATGACATTAGAGGGTTTTGTTGAGTATAAACGTAGAGAGTATTGTAACGACGTTAAATGTTCTGTTCAAATGGAGCTTAATAAGCAAAAAGAAGGCTCTGAAGAGTATGAGAAAATCCGTAAGACTTGCGCGTTGGGCTGCTTATTTACTACATACCAGTTTCATCATTGGCTGATTGATAAGGGCTATGTGATTGTGAAGCCTATAAAGGAAAGTTAGATCAACTTTTAACCCTAAAATTTAAACCCTAAATCATTTTGGACATATAGAGTTTTTTTGCTTAAACAGACCTATTTTGAGGTTTTTATTTACTCCAAATTTGTCTATTTTTCACGGAACTATATTTTATGATTATATGTTTATTTCATGTTTAATGTAAAAACGACTTAAATAGACGCTAATTGTAGTGTATCACGTAAGTTTGTTAGCACTATACATGGTGAAATTCATGAAATGTCCTTACTGTAGCTCCGAAAACTTCAAAACCCTAGAAACACGCGATTCTCCAGATAACACCACACGCCGACGAAAAGAATGCATAAACTGCGGCAAACGTTTCACAACCTACGAGTATGTCGAAATAATAGAGTTAATGGTGCGCAAAAAAGACGGCAAACTGGAACGCTTTGATGTCAACAAAATAATCCGCGGTATACAGAAAGCGTGTGAAAAAAGACCGGTCACCATGACTCAGATTAACGAGCTATCAGGACAGATACGACAAGACCTAATGATGAAAGGCACTCAAGAAGTTTCATCACAAGAAATTGGCGATCTAATTATGAAGTACCTCAAAAATTTAGACCGCGTCGTCTACATCAGATTTGCGTCTGTTTACAAAAAATTTGAAGAACCCGAAGACTTCGGGCGTTTACTTATGGAAGTGAATAAACAATGAAATTTGTACTAAAACGTGATAGTAAATTAGAACCCTTTGATCAAGAGCGTATTACACAAGCTATTTGGAAAGCTGCCAAAGCTGTTGGCGGAAAAGACAAAGAACAAGCTAAACGCATCAGTGATGAAGTAGTAACCATATTAAACAAACAGTATGGTGATGACGGCGTCCCTACTGTTGAAGAAGTACAAGACCTTGTCGAAAAACAATTAATCGAAAACGGTCACGCCTCCACCGCAAAAGCCTACATCCTCTACCGCAAACAACACAACGACATGCGCGAACTAGCCTCGTTATTAAGTTCTGCAGATCTTGTTGACCAGTATCTCGAAGTTGAAGACTGGCGAGTAAAAGAAAATAGCAACATGAGCTACTCACTTCAAGGTTTAAACAATTACCTTTCATCCACAGTAATTGCCAAATATTGGATAAGCCGCATTTACCCACCAAAAATCGCCGAATCCCACTTCTCAGGCGACATACACATTCACGATTTAGGAGTCCTTGGACCGTACTGTGTTGGCTGGGACCTAAGTGACCTACTGCTTTCAGGCTTTGGCGGTGTAGCAGGAAAAATTGAAAGCAAACCAGCCAAACATTTCCGTACCGCATTAGGCCACATAGTGAACTTTTTCTACACACTACAAGGAGAAGCAGCCGGCGCACAGGCATTTAGCAATTTCGATACTTACCTAGCACCATTTATACACTATGACAACTTGAGTCAAAAAGATGTTGAACAAGCATTACAAGAATTCTTCTTTAACATGAACGTCCCCACACGCGTTGGCTTCCAAACACCCTTCACTAACCTCACATTAGATTTAATGGTTCCAGAATTCATGAAAAATGAAGCCATCATTTTCAATGGAAAAGTAACAAAAGACACCTATGGCGACATGACAAAAGAAATGGAAATGCTCAACATAGCTTTCGCTCAAGTTATGGCCAGAGGTGACTCAAAAGGCAGAGTATTCACCTTCCCAATTCCAACATATAACATCACCAAAGACTTCGATTGGGACTCACCCGTTTCACAGGCAATCTTTGAAGTTACAGCCAAATATGGCGTACCTAACTTTAGTAACTTTATAAACAGCGACCTAAAACCTGAAGACGTACGCAGCATGTGCTGCCGACTACGCATCGACAACCGAGAGTTACGCAAACGCGGAGGCGGCTTCTTTGGTGCTAACCCATTAACAGGCAGCATCGGCGTAGTTACACTAAACATTCCACGAACCGGATACCTTTCAAAAAATGAAGACGAATTTTTTGAAAAACTAGGTACTCTTATGGATGTAGCTAAAGCAAGTTTGGAAATCAAACGCAAAGTACTGGAAGGTTTCACTGAAAAAGGACTATATCCATACTCTAAACGTTATCTTCGCAACGTAAAAGAAAGATACGGTAAATACTGGAAGAACCACTTCTCAACAATAGGCATAGTAGGTATAAATGAAGCAGTTTTAAATCTGCTTGGACAAAACATCGCCTCTAAAGATGGACAAGCATTTGCAGTAAAAACTCTTACATTTATGCGCGAACGCATTAGTGAATACCAAGAAGAATCAGGCGACATCTACAACCTTGAAGCGACACCTGCAGAAGGCACCGCATACAGGTTAGCTCGCATTGATCAGAAACGTTACCGTGACATAGTATTTGCTAACCAAAAACATGTCCAAAAAGAACATGCAGAACCATTCTATACTAACTCATCGCAACTACCCGTTGACTTTACAGGGGACCTCTTTGAAGCTTTAGAACACCAAAACACACTACAAACACTCTACACAGGCGGAACCAACTTCCACGTATTCTTAGGCGAACGCTTACCCTCATGGAAGTCAGCAGCGGAATTAGTCAAAAAAGTAGCATGCAACACAAACATTCCCTACTTCACCTTAACACCTACCTTTAGCATCTGCCCCAACCATGGGTACACCACAGGAGAGCACAATCACTGCCCAGTCTGCGGTGCATCCAGCGAAGTCTACAGTCGCGTCGTCGGCTACTTACGTCCAGTTGACCAATGGAACAACGGAAAACAAGCAGAATTTGCCATACGCAAAACTTTTGACCGCTCAAACACCATCGCCTCAATCCCCTTGATACATTAGGTGAAAAGTAAAAGATGAAATTTAGCGGACTGCAAAAAACAAGTTTACTTGATTACCCTGACAAAGTAGCCAGCGTGCTATTTACCCCTGGCTGCAATCTACGCTGCCCATACTGCCACAACTGGAAAATCGCCACCGACCCCCAACCACCATTTCTACAAGAAGCTGCCGCCTTAGAAATTTTAGAGAGCCGCAAAAAATACGTTGACGCCGTAGTCATTACAGGCGGAGAACCATGCATGCATAAGGAATTACCCAAATTTCTTGCTAAACTAAAAGAGCGAGGCTTCTTTGTAAAGCTAGACACTAACGGATTCTATCCAGAAGTGCTTGAAGAGTGCCTCAATCACGTGGATTACATAGCTTTAGACGTTAAAACTTCCCCAGAAAAATACAAACAGCTAGGTGCACAAGATACCAACAACCTACAAAAAAGCATAGAAATACTCAAAATGGGCAAAGTACCCTACGAATTCCGCACCACCATCGTTCCTGAAATAGTCACCTTACAAGATATAGACCACATAGGCAAACTAATCAAAGGCTCCAAAACTCATGCATTACAACAATTTGTACCAGAAAACACCCCAGACAAACACTACCAAACACTACAAATTTACACACCAGAAACCATAAACGAATTCACAAACATACTAAGCCAATACACAGAAAAAATAATACTACGCACCTAAATTTTCCATTTTACTCCAACCACCCAACAAATCACTATTTTAATAACCAAACAACAAAAAACCAAACACATACCCTCTTCAAAACCACATCAAAACTATCCCACATATTTCTCGTGTTACATACAATCAAACATATCCACACATAAAAACAAAATTTTCGTATATTTAAGTCGCGTTGAGGTTTATGGACAATATAGCAGTACTATTGTAATGTTGCTTATAGTTTTTCCATAACACTAAATACATGCATTTAAAAAAATCAAACCAGCCGCAGTAGCGTTTTGGAGGGATTTTCATCTGCAGTTTAACTCTGTTTCTATAAGTCTTTTTCTCAGTTACAAAAAGGAGGCGGTTAATTAGCTTACTTTTCCATAATTGATTCTTTCCGAGTAGTTGACGAAAGTCTTAGTCAAAAAACCTTAAAGCTTATCACGGCAATAAGCCGGTTGGAGATATGTCTGAATGTTCAAACAGCAAAACAAACCCATCTTGTCATTGCTATCCCCTGAAATTCAAAAAAACGGCAACAAACATCACCGAGTCTTATACGTTGCCTTCGCGGTGTTAGCGGTACTTATTGTGATAATCGTGGCGGCACTTTTGATTCCACAAAATGAGATTCCACAAAGTGATAGTTCACCTCGGGAGTTAAGCCTAAACTATGCTGTAGGCGAGCGCATGGTTTATGAAAATACAAACATAGCGACAACCCAAATGACAGACACAACACTTTCTTTGCCTGATACTATCACTGGTGACAGCTCCAATTCAACCCTAATTATAGAGGTTCTAAGCGAAAACAGCGATAGCTATACAGTAAAACAAACAGGTACTATGACCCCCGATTTAGGCATGACTATACCGCCACTTACGCGATCCATTGACAAAGCAAGTTATTACAACAACTTTGTGGAGCCACAGGGACAATTTATTTTCTACAACGCTGATAGTAATCCAGCACTTTTGGCATATTTGGCCCAAGATAAGATAACAATCGGCGATGTCTGGAACATACCTGTAAACACAGGCACTGCAAGCTTGGGACTGACAGGGGAAGTCACACTAAAATTTGTGGACACCCAAGAGATAAACGTCCCAGCAGGCACCTTCCAAACCATGCGCATTGAAGTAACAAGTAATGGTCTTAGTTATCACTCAGACGGCACCATACTGAGCGGCATTGATGGCATGAATTTGCAGATAAATGGCACCTCATACGTAGAACTTGGAACCTTCCGCTTAATCAAAGCTGACCTAACACAAATTGGAAATGGGAGCACAATATTGTATTCAGAGAGGACTTTGGTTGAATATACAAAACCATAATTTTTGTTTGACGACCTTTCTCGTCAAAAAACCTAAAATGTTCCGCCTTGATATAACAGTCTATGAGTTCTGAAATCGAAGCCTTAAACAAGATCCTCAAGGACAAAACAAGAAGAAAAATCATCCTGACCTTAACTGATAGAGAAAGCCTAAGTTATACCGAGCTCATGGAAACTCTTCGAATCGACAGTACGGGAACGCTTAATTATCATCTTAAGGTCTTAGGCGACCTTTTAGGGAAAACTGATTCGGGGCAGTATAGGCTCTCTGAAAAAGGGAAACTCGCTTCTCGGTTTTTAACAGAGTTTCCAGAACAGGATGGTACATTGAAGACTAAGAAGGTTTGGTGGCGCAGATTCTGGATTGTAGCTATTCTGTTTCCAACTTTGTGGATGTTGATAGTTCTGTATTTGTACTTTTCAGATTATTTAGATGCATATCGGGCGATGCAAGCGACATTTGGATTTATTTTCGCAATAATGTTTACTTATTTCTTCTATAGAATGATTCGACCAAATACCAAAAAACAAAACCAAAAAGAACAAAATAGAACAGTTCAAGACGTCTTTGTTTCAGGAAGACGACCAAAGGAAGTAAAAGAAGAGATCCAGAAGTGGATAAGAGAAGAAGGCATAGTTATAGAAGCTGAAAGAGAGGAGTTCGTGAGAGGACGCCTTGGAATCCCTAGTGGATTGGGTTTGACTGCTCCAAAATACTTTGAGGTGTCATTAAAGTCCGATCAGAATGGTGTAATGGTTCATACTGAGGGCTGGATTAGTGTATATAATGTAAGTGAGAGAAGCTTTTCAAACAAGATATTAGCCTTTGGTAACATACCACGAAAAAAAGGCTGGGACGTAATCAACCGACTCTGGCAAAAGCTAAGAGCGATCTCAAAATAGAGGTAAAATCTTATAACTAATTTGAGAATGCGTTGAAACATTGCACACAGACAGCGACTATCGGTTTAAACACCAAGTATGGGTAACTATTAGTGATTACTATACTTGAGACACCCCATTTCATAACTGCTCTGCCAAAAAATTCATAGACATAGATCATATACCCATACCAACCACCAACACAAACCCAAACCAGCAATCAAAACCATACACATACAGCAAACTAAATACGTAAATTTTTAAATTCAATAGATAAAATCACACAAAAATCCAAGAATCTCCAACATAACTATACGTTAATCAACAAATTTAACTTAAACCCCAATGCACTATGCAACACAAAGTTAATCAAACATCCAGTACTTATCATTAAAAAAAAGTAGGTGCGTCAATATGGCTATCGCAAATTTATCTGGATCAACTTTGTTTGGGATGGCAATAACTTTAGCTGTATTGGGCGTTATTATATTGATTGTAGGCCTGTTTAGCAAAACATATACAGGCCCTAAACGTTTTGGCGGATTATTTATCTTTCCTTCTGAAATGGTGCCTATAGGAAAAGATACCAAAAGAATTGGGTCTATAATTATAGGACTAATCCTCATATGCGCAGGATTGGTTTGTATGCTATGGGTTGTATACCAACAACAATTACTACTGATTATAGCTGTATAAGTTTTCAGGCATCTTTTGCTTCTTCAGCGGAAATATCAACATTGTCTCCAGTGAAATAACATATGCCCTGTGCTAAACAAATAAATTCATAAAACCAACTCATCAAGACAGTATGGAAGTAACAATAGAGGGTTCATGTTTAGTAGATGGCGTCATTTTTTCATAACTTTGCCGGTTTCAACACTTCTCTCTAACGGACACTCCACACATTTTATCGGAATTTTTTACCATCTCGCTGTCTTGTGGAAACCATTATGTCGATATTTCTATCTAAGTGAAAACAAAAAAATAAATAAAAAATTATGGGGTTAAGAGAAGACCGAAAATGAGGAGTCTTCGTCGCCAGCAGCGTTTTGTTTGTTAATTTCATCATTAATTTCTTTTATTCGAACCTCAATTTCTTCTGCTTCTTTAGTGTTCCCTTCTGCTTTTTGGGCATTTCTTGCCTCTTCAAGTGCGCTTAACCCGTATCGGTCAAACCCTTTGTTTAAAGCGATGTCAGCAGCTTTATTGAAAAACTCAACGGCTTGTGAATACTCTTTTAAGGTTACGCTGCATTCACCAGCCTTGTAATACATTTCAGCAGCGCCGAAATAGTTTTGTCCTTTATAATAAAGTTCACCGACTTTTGTAAATAAATCACGCGCTTCGGCTGATTTACCAGTTTCCATCAATGCATTAGCGTCTTTGTGGAGCTTAATTGGATCTTCTTTAATACTCATAAACTGTCACTGTAAATGATTTACGGAAAACATACATTTAGAATTTTCCTCTTCAACAAAAACTTGTAGCATTATAACTGACAGCAGACTAAGACCCACAGATGTCTGCAGATACTAAAATAATGGTTTTTTTACATCACAAATACAGTAAGAAGCCTTGACAACGTTTAACAATAATTCGTTACTTGTTTGAAACAATTAAACAACATTTATCAATATTTGGACTTAACCATTCTACAATCAAATTATAATCCGCAAGGTGAAACAATGCAACCCAACAAGACAACCACAAAAAAGCGCAGCCCGTCAACCTTCCAATTAGCAACTGCAGTAATTCTAGCGGCCCTCGTCGCCGTAGCCACTCTAGCCTTTGTCTTCTTTATTCCTGCAACAAGCGGATACTTTAATCTCGGTGATGTAATCATCTACGCTGCTGCACTACTTTTTGGACCATTTGTAGGGTTAATCGCTGGAGCCGGCGCATCCATAGCCGACATACTGATAGCACCAGTATATGCTCCTGCAACCCTTATCATAAAAGCAACAGAAGGCTTTCTTGTTGGCTATCTAATAAAAAAACTTAACAAAAAAATTAAAAGCTTAACCCTATGTGCATCAATTGCAGTTTTAATTGGAGGATCTGAGATGGTTGCTGGATATTTCATATACGACACACTCATAGCAGGTTACTCATTTGCATTAGTGGCAGTACCATTCAACGTTGTCCAAATGCTGGTAGGTTTAATAATTGCTGTACCTGTCATGCATGCTGTGTTACGTGTTTTCCCACAACTTAAAAGCTACCTTTAACAGAGAATATAAGTATGAAACTACCACCTGGAAAAATACCTATAGACATCTTGCAGAACATTGTTTTCAAAAATTTGGGCGCACAACGCAAAGAGGTCATACTTGGCCCAACCACAGGTAGTGATGGCGCAGTACTTGAAATCGGCGACAAGTCAGTCATCATCTCCATGGATCCCATCACTGGCGCAGTGGAACACATAGGCCTTGAAGCTGTAAATGTTAATGCTAATGATGTTGCAACTTTTGGCGTCCAACCAGCTTTCATCTTTTCCTGCATCATGCTTCCTGAAGGCGCAGACAGTCAAATAGTTGAAACCATAAGCACCCAAATGGGCATGGCAGCTAAAGAGTTGGGAATCGCCATAGTAGGGGGACACTGTGAATCGACCCCCAACTTAACCAATCCAATTATAGTCTGCTGCGTCATGGGCTTAACCAAAAAGGGTGAATATGTTACCACTGCAGGAGCAAAAGAAGGCGACAAGTTAATCCTTACTAAAAGTGCAGGAATTGAAGGCACAGCCATTTTAGCCACAGATCGAGAAACACAACTATCAAAAGTGTTAAACTCTGAAATAATACAAACCGCTAAAAGCTTTTACAATAAAATCAGCGTTGTAAAAGACGCCTTAATAGCTTACCAAACAGGTGGAGTACACGCTATGCATGATCCTACAGAAGGGGGAATACTTAACGGTATTCATGAAATGGCTGACTCGGCAAAGCTGGGGTTGAGAATATTTGAGGAAAAAATTGTTGTTGCACCTGAAACCGCAGAAATTTGTCGTTACTTCAAAATTGACCCCTTGCAACTCATAAGTTCAGGCGCTCTACTAATTGCAGCAGAACCTAAATCAACTCCAAAGATTATTGAGGCCCTAAAGCAACAGGGCATTTACGCGGCAGTTATAGGTGAATTTAACGACAGCCCAGAAGAACGCACCTTTGAATTAAAAATAGGATCACATCAAACACTACCAAGACCACTAACTGACCAACTTTGGACTGCATTATCACGTTGACTTGCCACTAAAACCATTCAACGGCACTTGCAAAAACCAATAGAACGCAAATACCGGATAAAAAAAAGCATAAGCAAACATATGCGAGCAAAGTATGCCACATTTGAATTCCACAATTGCTTGATCAATGGCATTTTGTAGACTCCAATTTGTTGGCGGCTTATAATGTAGACAGTAAATGTTGCTACCAACAACTGCTTTATACCCTTGTTTTTTAATCCAATGAATAATGTAGGCATCTTCGAAAGCATGTAGTTCAGAAGGAATATGCAACCGTTCTAACGCTTTTTTTCGGATAAGCGTATCATGAGTACCCCCTCGTAGACGAAAACCTTGCCGCGCAATCATGCTTTCTAGCAACAAAAACCATTTTCGTTTAACGTTTGGAATCACATCAATGTTTATTCCCCATACAGCACCAACATCTTCCTGCACCTCAGAGGATGCTTTTTTGAACCAATCCTTACATAGAATGATGTCGCTATCTATAAAAGCAAAGAATTCAGTTGTGACATGCTGTATACCTGTTTCACGTGCTTGTGCACGAGTGCCTTTTGTCATTATTATTTTTATATTGTTATATTTTTTATTGAATTTCTCTAGAATTTCAAAAGTACAGTCAGTTGAGTAGCCATCGATAACAATCAAAGTATGTACAGGTACATTTTGGTAGATTGATGTTAGACATTTTGTCAGTAGGTACTCACTGTTTTTTGTAAGTAACACCACATCAATTTGTACCATAGACTCGCTCAAATTTAACACGCCAAAATATTTTCATATAGAGTAAGAATTAAAATATAGTAAGAATTAAAATAATAAGTTATTGTCAAAGGCTATTTTTTCTGTTTACAAAAAACTGGTAAACCGAGTAAACAGTGTAAAAGCCGTAAGCTAAAAATAGTTTTGAAATTAAACGTGGACTACCCAACCGTAATGCTTCAGCAACCAAACTTAAGCTACCTTTAAACGTCCACACTGAATCAGACCTAAAATGGATACAAAATAGGTCATAACAAGCGACAAACTTGTAGCCTTTTTGAGTTATATGTTCTTTGATGTAAGCATCTTCAAAAATGTGTAGTTTCATTGGGATTTGGATATCCTTTACAAGTACAGATCGTATGAGAGTATCATGAGTGCCGCCGCGAATCTCAAAAATTTTGCGTGTTACCAGCAAAAATAATTTTAGCATTTTAGGATTTTTTAGCGTTGACCATACTTCTGTACCCCAAACCGCGCCAACGTGTAAATCAATGTTTTTTACGGCTTTTTGGAACCAATCACGACAGAGAACAACATCGCTATCTATAAACATAAACCATTCAGTTTGCACAGCCATTATACCCTTTTGGCGAGCTGAAGCGCGAGTACCACAATCAAAAATTATGTCCACATTGTGATGTTTCTGGTTATAGGTTTCCACTATTGTAAGAGTATCATCAGTTGAGTAACCGTCAACAACAATTAACCGGTGGACTGGAACGTTTTGATAGAGCGAATCTAAACATCTAACTAGCACCCGCTCACTATTCTTTGTCAACAAAACGACGTCTATTGAATCCACCATTTGTTAATCACTTTCGTTTCAGTGTACACTTGTACTTGTATCTATAAGGTTTAGTTGAATAAAACTGTTAAACCATCTAAAATTCAGATACTAAACAAGTGAACTTTAACAATGGTTTTTATAGTTCAGACTTGATTAAGTGCTAATGTTAAATTTAAGCGGCTTGTGACCCTTTTGGTTATGGGAGTAAAAAAGGCAGCAAATATAGCGGCACGCTCACTTGTTCACGGCAAACCACATCATGCACAGTGGCTTATTACAAGAAAATGCAATTACAGATGTTTAGGCTGCAATGTATGGAAAGAACAAGACGAAAATGAGCTTTCAACAGATGAGATTAAACACGGCATGGATATTCTTAAAGAGGCGGGCATAATGGAGCTTGTCCTATCCGGTGGGGATCCACTTCTAAGAGAGGACATTGGAGAAATAATTGATTATGCTACAAAACGATTTGTAACCACAGTTTATGATAACGGTAGTATGGCAGCAAAAAAAATTGATCTCTTAAGAAATGTTGATTTTGTTGCTTTGTCAATTGATAGTTTAGATGAAAAAAAACAGGATTTTATAAAAAACGTCCCGGGCGCATGGAAAAATGCCATGAAAACAGTTGAAACCCTTCAGAAAGAGGGTATAAAAGTAAGTGTTACTCCAACGATTTCTCAAATTAACCTTTATGAAATCCCAGATATTACCAACCACTTCACGGATAGAGGTATTCCTGTTTGGTACTGCCTTTACTCATATGATATGACAGCAGATTCTGATCAGCTGTTCCGTATCGGCAAACCTAACGATGAATTTATAATAACGGATAAAGAAGCAATGGTTAAACTCTGTGACACTTTAATGGAAATGAAGAAAACCAACAAAAGAATCCTTATGACAGATAGGCTTCTAAAAACTTTAAAAAGTCTCTATGCTGAAGAAAAACGAACATGGGATTGCAAAGCACTTCAAAGCTTTCTAGTTGTGGATCATTTGGGTAGAGTTGCAGGGTGCCATAATCGCACTTTTGCGAGCTTAATCTTTGACTTACCTAAAAGTTGGAAGAGTAAAAAATTCAACGATTTGCGGGAACAGTACAAAACCTGTACCCAATGCACATATTTGTGCTATGTATTTTACTCGATTTATGGATCACCCTCAGGGCACATTTCGTTAGCTATGGAACAATGGAGAAACGCATCTCTTTTATTGAAGAAGAACTGAGTGCTCACCTAAATATACATAGTTCAACACTTTGCAGGGGTAAAATAAGTAATTGGAAAAACACACATTAACGTTGAACAAATAACAGCAAAACACAGTACCATTTAAACGGTTTAAGGCTGCAAAAGCTATTTCATGAAGCAGACACGCAATTAACTCAATCCTATGCATGACATAACGTAACAACCATAAACCTGCTTTATCGACCGCAAAACACAGCAACAAACAGATTCAGGTTAACACCTTCGAAAAATAGGGCAGCACCCAGTTGGTATATTTTAAACTATTAACAGACACAAACGGTATTATCAATCACTCGACAAAGAACTTCAAAAACTTGATCAGCGTTCAAATTGTCGGTATCCAAAATGAAATTGAACGGAACAAAGTCTTCGCCTAAATTAAAATCGTAAAGCTTCTTGTAAATCGCTTTTGTTTGAGCCTCTTTCTCTTTAAGAACAGCGTAAGCTTGCTCAAAAGTCATTTTATCGCGTTCAGCCACTCTTGCCGCACGCTTGTCAAAAGACGCCATTAACCATATTTTAAAACCGTCTTTAAGCAGCCAAGGCATAGTCCAACTGTCAAGCAACACATTACCCAGTTTTGCATAACCAAGCAGTTTGCTGTCTACCTCCTTGTCAAACTGGGGATCTTTAACCCGTTTCTCTATAAAGCTTAAACCATCAGGGCTTTCCCACCAACCCTCACCGGTTATCTCATAACCAGCCTCTTTAGCTAACTCCTTAAGAGCATCGCCGCCAGAATAGCATTTTAAATTGTATCTCTCAGCTATTTTTTTAGAAAGCGTACTTTTACCTGTACCAGCCATTCCAGAAATACATAAAATAAGGGGTTTACGGGTAACGCATTGAAAAATGTTATTTGTAGACATGGCATTACCTCGGCTTATTCAATAGGCAACGTACCCAAAACGCGTTGCATTACAGTCCCTAGGAATAAAGATGAAATCATGTACCAAAGGAATAATGGAAGCTGATAGTAACCATCTCCAACAGGCAACAAAGCTACAGGCTTATTTCCGAATGTTGGTGTTAAGAAAAAGATCCAAACTGGAAAGTAAATTAGAACTAGTGCCATTTGAATCATTTGGGGTTTAAACATTTGTTGCTGCATTGCGTTAATTTGTGATTGTCTTTTCTTTAGTTTTTCGAGTTGCTTTTTGTCGTTTGAACGGGCGGCAGCCATGCTTTCTTTTCGGAATTCAGCCATTTCTTTCTGCATTGTACGGTATTTATCCCAACCGATAAAGTGACTGAGAAGTGCCCGATTAATTGACATGTTAATGACTGAAACTATAAATGCAGTAGCCATGATAACTACTGTTGCAACTGGTAAAGCTGTAACCCATTCTGCTGCCGACATTCTCATTCACTTGAAATACTTTTGTGTATGCGTATCCTTCTTCCTTGTTTATAACCGTTTTTACTGATTTACTTGCAACTCACAGGTTCCATATTGATCTCAAAACACCCTCCTAAAAATGGCAGCACATCAGGTATAAAAAAACAGTTTTACCAGACAACATAGAGCTTTGTAAGCAAATTATTAAAAGCTGAAAATACAAAATAGATAAAGAGGCAAAATATTAAATGGTAACTGATGATTTGCATTCCTTGCTAGCGAAGTTTGTAAGAACTAACACGAACGTCGCTGATATGCAGTGGGACAGAAGAATGAGTCCACGGTTACTGTTCAACCCTTATTCAAAAGATTATGAAGAAAAAAAGAAAACAGCACACTATTTTTTACTTGTTGCGTCAATTCTTGACGATCAAATGGTTGGTTTTTCAGAAAACGCTAGAAACCTACTTATTAACTTGCATGAAAAATTTGGAACCTCACGGCTTTTTGAAATCACTAAACCACATCTTTTTGGCGAAGAAATAGTAAAATATAGTTTTTACAATTATCTTGGCCCACGCAAAGAAACTATTCCGGAAACTTTAGCTGCAGTAAACATTTTTGTCAAGTTCAAAGCTGAAAAAGACTTAATACGTTATGCACTAAAATTTGCAAAACCTAAAGATTTTGTTGAAGGAGTAACTAAAAACATTGAACGAATGAGAGATAAAGACAAAGCTTGGACGTACATGCGTTGGATGGCGCGTCCAGAACCTGACCTTGAAATCTTTAAGCATTACTCACCCGAAGATTTACAGGTACCCTTAACAAGAGAAAATGCCAGCGTTGCAATAAGCTTAGGCTTGATAAACTCTACTGTACCGTATTTATGGAAAGATGAAACCGCTGCCCTAAAAGCACAACTAAAAATCACCGAATATGCCAAACGAATTTTTCTTTACGATCCAGCAAAAGCAGATTACCCATTTTTCCTTTTAGGCAGATGGCTTAAACGTAAAAACCTTAACCGAAACACCCTAAAAGAGGCATTACAATTCTTTGAGCAAATCCAAAAAGTTACAGGGCAACCTCAAGCGCATTATCAAAAATTAAGCCGTTACAAAAGCGGTTGGGAAAAAGAAACCGCACGAATACTAATGCAGATGCACATTTCTTATGGCTATGAAACCATCACGTTTCCGTTACCAGGAGACAAGTATACACCAGATTTTATTTTAGACAAAGAAATTAACGGTAGAAAAATTGTTCTTGAACCGCATTACGAAATGAATCTTAAGCAGTCTTCAAAGTATTCCCTGTTCAAACAAACCTATGGACACAAATTTATGCTTATTTTACTTTTGAAAAATGACTTGATATCATTCTTTAATAAAAGAAACATACTCACAAGTGACGTGTGTGATGATGTGTGGCCAATAGAGTTTGTTGGTTTACTTATAGACAAGATAAAATCCGGCGAGTATGGTCAAGATAAAAAATAAGCCTTTCAAAAATTTTATGTAAATTCAAGAATAAATTTAAAAAATAAAAATAGGCTAAAAAAGCCTAACTTGATATTTAGTCGCCCAGTATTCGCCTAAACGCTGGGAACATTTCTGCAGCTCGTTCACGCATCAACAGTTCATAGTACTGATAGATGATACCCACTGACAGCAAGATACCAGTGCCTGAGCCGAAAACACCTAGGAAATCGGCAAAGCAAGCTACTAAACCAACTATTATACCGCCGAGCACTGTCACTACTGGAATATAGCGTTTTAGTATTTGCTCAATTGGTCTTTCACTGCGTCTGTATCCTGGAATTTGCATACCACTGTCCATGAGTTGCTTTGCTACTTTACTAGGGCCTAATCCACCAATTTCAAGCCAAGTTAACGAGAAGAAGGCACAGAAAACCACCAAGATGCCAAGGTAACCCAATGCACGCAATGGTTCAGCTGCAACATTAAGGAGTCCTGATGGTGGAGACATATAATGTGACAAGCCACCAACGTTTATGACATTACCACTTTCTGTTACGCTGTAATCACCTATGATTCGGAAGAACCAGTTTGTACCTGCCGCAGGTCTTCCAAATTGTGACCATATCAGCTGTGAGAAGAAGAATACGTTTGCAAATAGTGCGCTGGCAAAGATGACGGGTAAGTTGCTGACGTAGAGTAATTTAATTGGATATCTGCTGCGGAATCCTTTGTAGCCTGCATAAGTCATTGGCAGTTCAACACGAATACCTTGGAGGTAAATGATTATGACGAATATGATGATTGTTGCGATGAAGCCGATTAATGTTGGGAAGTATCCGCTGGTGGTACCTACGACCCATTCAAAGGTTGTTATACCTTTGTTTAGTAATTCGGTTAATGCGCCTACGAATAAGCCGTTTGAGGGGGAAAACATTGACCAGAATATGCTTTGGGCAACACCGGCCATGATGAAAAGGCTTATACCGCTACCTAGGCCCCAACCTTTTTGGATTAATTCGTCAAGAAGCATCACAATTATGCCTGCAACCAACAACTGGAAGAATATAGCAACCATTATTGGACCAGTGATTGCACCATACATACCACTGAGGATGTATGCACCTGCTTGAACACCAGTTAGCAGGATAGAGAAAACTTTACTTGCTGAAGTAAAGAGCCCTCGATCCTCAGGATTTGACATATCACATTTAATGATCGAGGAACCAACGAGTAATTGGAGAATTAAACCAGCCGTCACGATAGGGCCAATACCCAACTCCATTAAAGTTCCTTTATTAGAAGCAAAGATAACCCTCAACTGGCCAAAATTGTCTTGCACATCTGAGCTGATCCCGTATAGGGGAATTTCAGTCATAACTAAGAAGATGATTAAAACAAGCGCAGTCCAGAAGATTTTTTCATTAAAGGAAACTTTGCGTCCAGGTTTTTTTATTTCAGGTAGAATTCTACCTATTGGCTTGAATATACTAAGGAATCTTCCGGCCATATGTTAGTTTTACTCTCCGTTCTCTTGGGAGACAGTGATTACTTTTCCGCCTGCTTGGGCGATTTTTTCTTCGGCTGACTTGGAGCAGGTTGGTACTGTAACAGTCAAGGGTTTTGTTATTCTTCCGGCACCCAACAGTTTAGTGTAACCCATTTCAGTTAAATTGACTGTTGTATTGGCTTCAGCGAGTTCAGTCAATTTTTGGAGGTTTAGAGTGTTCTCTTTTCTGTGGAGACTTTGTGGAGATGTAAAACCGTGGTTTCCAAAATAGTCAGGTTCATAAGTAACAACTTTACTCCAAAGATGTTTATGTCGTCCAACTTTTCGGTTGCCTTTACTGCCCGCATCGCGGTGCTGACCGATTCTTCCGTAACCTTGTGTTCTTGAACCTCTTGTTTTTCGTATTTTTCTAAGTTTATGAGGCATATTCTAATCCGCTTCTTTGTTTATTATTTGTTGTGGATTTCAGCTTTCTTTAATTTTATTTCCAGTACGCCGTTCTTGAAAGTTGTGTGTATATCGCTGGGAATGACTACTTTCGGTAGATTTAAACTTTTATAGTATCTGCGCTCTTTTGATTTTGCAGACAGCGTAATTTTCTGGTCTTTCACATTTATTTTGAAGGATTCCTTATTAAAGCCTGCGATTTCTGCAACTATAGTTATCCAATTATTCTCTTGAAAAATGTCAATTAACGGTTTAGGATCAACAAATTTGCGCTTGCTAAAACTTTTGGGGGTCCTAAAACTTTGGCTAGAACGGACACTTTTAACAGGCTTAATAGTTTCACTTCGCAGGGTTTTTGGTTTACTTTTAACAACCTTATTATCATTATCATTAAGGTCTAGCCACTTACGATTTTTAGTGCTTCTACGCCATTTTGCACTCATTTTTCCCCCTCCAATTTACTTACGCATTTCTATATCGATACTATAAAAGATATCGCATATCAAAGGGCAAAAACACCTACAACGAGAAGAGAAACATCATTAAAAGAAAAAACCGCCAAAAAACACATACCCCACATGCAAATCAAGTGGCTAATACACTTAATGCACACTTGTTTATAACCAAACTAACCGGCTCCTTTAAGAGGCTTCGGGACATCACGGTTATTTGGATTAAAAAGCCATTATAACCCACTTCTGATGGTTCTTGATAGATATAACTAAAATACAGACTACAAAAACTTGCCCTTGAGAGATGTGCCAATTTTATTGTTTTTTTAGCAAATTCATAGCCATTTTTTACAATTTTTTTCATATACATTAGATTTACAAAAAATTTACAAACTATACTGCACGAAATATTTGCTTTTGTGCATCCTCGTTTAAAATTAAACCATAAACACAATGAAGCTATTGAATTAATATCTACTAATCATGCATACACATATTTTAGAGCCATTAGCCATGTACAGTTTCGAGCAAGTTTCTACCTACCCTAAAATTGGATGCCAACTTAGGGGTTATTAATGTTTTTAATTTATAGCTGCCATTACCTTTCTCAAAATATTGTCCTGACATAAACTCAGTCTGTAACGCTACTAATAACTATACTGAGGGATAAGCGCATACTCTTGGTGGATACAGCTTAATAAAAGAAAAGAGAGCCAAAATAGCCAGACTGTATTGGAATTAAAATAGGTAACTTCAAGCTACAATCAGACCATACAAGCCCCAATATGGGATCAAACGTTAGCAGACACCGAAAATCAATTTAGAAACAGTGAAAACGCAACGACGTAGGAAGTACACAGTAACCATCATTTCAATGTATTAACACTGGAAAAGGTAGTGTTCCATGAAAGAAAAGGAGAATGTCGCATAACCCATATAGAAATGATAGAGAAGGTTATGCAATGCATGTGAACTGCAAACAACCAGAAGAAGTGTAAGACCTTGAGCTATGAACGGATCATCATTGTCAGATGCAGGTGGATTGATGACAACAGGTTGTTTCTGGCACGAATGTATGTGTTGTACTGGATAATTGACAAAAGGTTCTACAGGTGATGAGTTCTAATTCATGTCTGAGAGCTTTTCTGCTGCTAAAAGAAACTTTGGAACAAATGTAGATTGAGCCAAATTCTGATGTTAGAAAAAGAATGCATCAACATATATCACAGTTATGGTAAAAGACATGACAGGTGGTGTTATGCTGATCATGTTTTTGAGATTTTCTAACCATTTTTGTGGAGTTACTTGTTGACTAATTGTAGAGAACATCATAGCTTGAACAAGGTTGCTAAGTCAATGAGGACATTTATTAAAAAACTATCAGTGGAATGTCTGTACTGAATTACTATAGGGACTATTTAGTGACGATATATTTTAGGAAAAATCAAAAAAGCGGAAATACTTTCAGGAAAAGATACGTTATAGCCACTATGGAAGCCAAATTACCACTAAAAATACTTAAAGACAATAAAATGGTTGATTGAGAATTAAAAAAACAAAAATATACGCTGATCAGTTAGATCATGCGTTTGACTAGATCGTTAATAGCTTCGCCGCGGTATCCTGCTTCGCCGCCAGCTTTAAAAGATTTCTTGACGTTACCTTTAAAGCCTTTTGATGGTGGGTGCAGTTTGAACAGTGGAGTCATAAATGGTAGTTTACCGTGTTCTACTTTGCCAGTCATTATTGCGTCTGCAAGATCTTCAAAAGTTTTGAGACCAAGTTTTTCAAGGTATTCAGTTGTCAATTTTTTGTTACCCATTAAACGGGCTCTTTTTTCAAGCATAGCTGTAACGGTTTCTTTTGTGACTTCGCCCCATGTGACATAGCTGTTTACTTTTTGTAACATACCTTTGTATGATGGGCGGTCATCGATAAGGACAGCATGGTTAGTATGATCTAAGCGGAGTAGTGTTAGAGTTTCTCGTGCTTCTCTTAGTGCGCTAACTGTGCCGCGGATTCGGACTACTGCTATTTGTTTGATTTGTTCTGTTTGTGCCATTTTTACTTCACCCAATCGGCTTGAGTAATCAAGTTATATGTTTTGCGTAAGCCATAAAAGATTGCGTATGCGTATGATGGAACTGTTCTTGTTGAACCAAAGCTTCTCATCCAAAGGTCTTTAACGCCTGCTAAGCCAAAGATTGTTTTTGCAACTTCACTTGAAACAAGACCTAAGCCTCTTGGACCTGGAACGATGACAACTCGGACACCACCACATTTGCCTTCAACCTCGAAAGGCACTGAATGAGGTTGTCCACAACTGCATTCCCAACTTCCGCAACCACGTTTTATTGGAACAATGTTTAGGCGTGCGCTTGCTGCTGCTTTCTCAATTGCGTTGCGTACTTGACTGGCTTTTCCGTTGCCGATACCAATGTATCCATCTCTGTTACCAACGGCTACTATTGCTTTGAAACGGGATTTTTCGCCTGCGTCAGTTTGTTTCTGAACCAAGTTAACGTTTATAACTTCTTCCTGAATATCTGGAAGCAGAGCATCAACGATTTGTGGTTCAGAAATTTTTATGCCGCTAAGGAATAGATCTTCCATTGTTGTAATCTTGCCTTCTTGAATCATCTTGCCGAGGCGAGTTTTTGGAACCCACTCTTCAAGATTTACGGTACGTCTATCGCGATCTTCTCGTTGTTGTCTACTCATTCTTTCTTCTCACCTTTAAATGACGCAATTATGTCGGCTTTAACTTTTGTGAAGTGTTCAGGTAATTTTTCTGGGGCAATACCTGCTTTAAGATATGCAGCAAATTTCTGATTGTATTCTTCGGAACCGACGCCAAGTTTCTTTGCATACTTTGCAACTTGTTCGCCTTTTATGCGTTCCTTAACCAGTTTTTCTTCACTATGGGGAACATTAACGCCTGCATCAACAACACCATTTAGCATAGCGAAGATTCTTGCACCCTTAGTTGGGGAAACAAGACCTATGTCTAAGATAGCTTCTTTAACACCTTTGTTTTTAGCTTTTAGACCGCAGAGCAAACCGGTTAAGTATGCTGATGGAATATTACCTGTTGGAGCTTTCCAACCGAATAGTTTACTTAACTCTTTGCTGTTTGCAGCCACTAAAACTATGTCGCCTTCTGGTTTTGCTTGAATGATTTGTACGGTAGCGTTTTTTAATGAACCTCTAACGACTAGACGGGGTTTACCAGAAATGACCATGCCTTTGCGGGCTTGATAATCAGTTTTACCTTCGCGTCTGCGTCTTAATTGTACACGGTAATTTGCATTTTTTGCCATCTTAACGTTTCCTCCATAAATCCTTGGCTTTCAAATAACGCTCTAAATCAGCAATAGATTCAAACCGACCACTGCCGATCATACGGTAGAATTCTGTATATGTCTCTTCAGTGATTGTTCGGCTTGCTTTAAGCTCGCGTAGTTTGCGACGCAATGAACGGACTTTAATCATCCAAGCTTCTTTTTTGGTTACATTAGCTTTTGGTGAACCAGTATAACTACCTGGACCTTGTCGTCTACCTTTGCGTTTCTTTTCGCGAATGATCTTTGCTCTGGAGCGGCTAACGCCTTTTTCAGGTAATGAAGTTATAACATTCTCGTGAATCAGTTTCTTGATTTCTTCACGTGTAATAGCGCCCTCAACATCGCCGATGTACTCAGGGTTAATCCAAACACGGTTTTCACCAGTTTTAAGAATTTCTGAAGCAAGGCGTCTTTGACTGGATAAGTTGGTCATTATTTCTTCTTCTCCTTAGATTTTTTAGCCTTTGATTTGTCTTCTTTAGCTTTGGCCGGCTTCTTCTCTTTCTTTTCTTTAGATTTCTCAGATTTTTCAGTTTCTTGCTCAGTCTCAGCGTCTTCGCCTTCAACCTCTGTCGCTTCCTCAATAAGTGTAGCATTGAGGATTTTTATTTGTAACTTTTCAGCTTCAGCGATGATTAAAGCGCGTTTTCTTTTGCCGACTGTGTGAGCAATGCGGATAGCCTGAGTGTTAGGGTCAACGGCAACTACGTCTTCTGCATTGTAAACAATGACTTCTCGATAGCCTGATGGGTGCAACCCACGGGCAATTTTAGGTCCCTTGTATCCAGTGCTTGGACTTGCTGGCCAACCTTTGACTTTTTGGCGAACTTTATTATCTAAGCCGCGGGGTCTTCTCCAGCTTTCGCTAAACTTTGCATCTCTCCAGCTTTCTGGCCTAAGGAAAGCAGGTTTCTTGTTTCGTGCACGTGCCCTTGTTCTAAGTGCTTTGCGCTGTAATTGTGGTTTCTTTTCAGTCATTATGCCATACCTTCATTTCTTTCGTAAACGTACAAACCGTCAAGGAAAACACGTGCGTCTTTACCTCTGACACGTGTTGCTTGCTCAATATTGGCTGATGTTTGACTTACGTCTTCCAAGTTTATTCCTGAGATGATGATGTCGTCTGTTTCAATTTTGACTTTGACGTCGCCAATGATTTTAACGTGTCTTGCTCTTCGTTCACCTGTAAAGTTTTCAATCAGGATGCTTTTACCTTCAAGTTTTACAGATATCGGAAAGTGAGAGAACACAATTTTTAGCTTGTAAGAGTAACCTTTGGTTACTCCAGTTATCATGTTCTGTATATGTGAGTATATCGTACCGACAAGAGCAGACTCCTTTTTACGGGGCCATTTTGCTGAAACACGGATGTTTTTTCCTTCAGCATCAATTGAGATTGGAGCAAAAGAGAAGTCTCGTGTTAAGGAGCCTTTTTCACCTTTTACACTAATCAGTTTACTCTGTAGATTAACAGTTACGTCCTCAGGAACCTGAATGGTTCTAGATATTTCTGGGAGCCGCATAAAAAACACCTTAGTACACGAAGGCTAATAGCCTTCCTCCTACGTTCTTTTGTTCAGCATCCTTATGTGCAATAACGCCTTTTGACGTTGAAACAACCATTAATCCCACATCTCTTGATGGAAGGAATTTCTTTTCCCATTCTTCGAATTCACCAACTTTTGATGGAAAACGTGGCTTAATTGCACCACACTTGTTTATTCTGCCTAATAGCTGAACTTTGAATTTGCCTAGGCGACCATCATCGATGAATTCGAATTCACCTATGTAACCGTTAAGTTGCATTATACGTAAAACGCGACCTAACAGTTTAGAGGCTGGGCTAATGATGCATTCACG
>WRJX01000097.1 GCA_009778385.1 Candidatus Bathycorpusculum sp.
GTGCTTCTTGGCCTAGTCCTATGGTTTTTGGGCTGATGCCTACTTCGGTGTAAGTGTTGCGGTCAGGCATTTGTGTGTAGTCTGCAAATGCTGTAGGTGAAATAAAAGTTATCATTGAAAGCATTAGTAAAAGCGTTAACATGATTGTAATTGTATGTGATTTATTTTTTATGTTTGAAGCTGTTTTTATTTTATTTAATGCTATTTTTGCCTGCAATATTTTTCTCTCTGTTTATTTTTATTGTTTTTTGCATAAATTTATGCAAGTAATGAATGGTGAAGATCTTGTATTTATCTCTAATTCCCATTTTCAAAATCATACATCACTAGTAGAGCTGTGATGATTTTCATGTTTTTGACAAATCTGATTATAGTATTTTGTCGAAGGTTTAGTCTGAAAGTTTACCCTTAAGTTAAGATGTCTTCAACTGTGAATTTATATACTAAGCGTTTTTTATTTCAAGATAAATAATAAGTACTCTAACGGTAAGTATCAGATAAACTCTTAACGTTTTAATACTGCGAGTGAAAATAGGCAGAAAATCAAAAAACTCTATAGATACTCCAAAAGGGGTCCTCAGCAGATTGCCCGGCATAGTGCAATGGTATGATCTCGTTAACTGGAATTTAGTTTTATCCGAAAACAGGCTAAATAAACCTGCTTTTTTCATTAAAAACCTCCTGAAGCATTGATACTTATACTCTTTGTAGCCATAAACCGCCTTCGCTTCCCCTTTACACTTAACCTCATACAACATATGCAAGCTCTTATTTCCAAAACAGAACTATATGTACACTTAACATACAACACACGTTCTCCGTATATGACAGTATTTTGAACAGATTCCTCATCTTATGCTGCTTAATTAACGACTTGCAGAACACATCCCTACTGAAGGGCAGGTAAGAAAAGATATGTAACTTTCATTAGTTCTCTGAAGAATGTTTACCAAGTATTCTATGTATCAATTAATGCAGCAGAGGTTTTACTGTAATATGCCAAAAGTTAAGAGACTAAAATGGTATTGCTAAAAAAGGGGTTTAAAACCTGTTTAGCTACTAACGTCTGTTCTTGATGGCTTGTCTATGTTTTTATGATAAAGGTTAAAAGTGTAAAGTTGAATTATCCACATAACTTTAGTTTGGATGCGTGTTTGATATGGCTAAATCGTCTGTTATTTCTGGTTTCTACAAGCTTACCCCTAAGGAACGTCTTGCTATTGTGAAAGATTTTGCAGGTTTAACTGATGACGAGGCTCAGCTTATTGGGCAAACTTGTGCGTTACCCCTTGATGTAGCTGATCACATGGTTGAAAACGTAATAGGCACTTTTCCTGAGCCCTTAGGTATAGGCGCAAACTTTCTAATCAACGGTATTGAATATCTCATTCCAATGGCAACTGAGGAGCCAAGTGTTATTGCTGCTGCTAGTTATGCAGCGAAAATGGTTCGTGAAGGCGGAGGATTCCACACCAGCAGCACCGCGCCTGTAATGATTGGGCAAATTCAAGTTGTCAAACTAGAAAATGCGCAAGAAGCTAAAGACAAAGTTTTAGCCGCCAAAGTTGACATTTTAAAGAAGGCTAACGATCAAGATCCTGTTCTTAACAAGTTTGGTGGCGGCGCAAAAGACCTCGGTGCAAGAGTTATAGAAACTACCATGGGGCAAATGCTTATTGTTGAATTATATGTGGACTGCCGAGACGCCATGGGTGCCAATGCAGTTAATACAATGGCTGAAGCCTGTGCACCCCTGATTGAACAAATCACCAATGGCCAAGTTTATCTAAGGATTCTTACAAATCTTGCCACTAAACGGCTTGTACGGGCAACATGCACTGTTCCTAAAGATACAGTTGGCGGAGAGGCAGCTGTTGAGGGCATTGCTTATGCATCTGCCTTTGCAGCAGCAGACCCCTACCGTGCTGCAACACACAATAAAGGCGCCCTTAACGGCATAATAGCTACAGTACTAGCCACCGGCAATGATCATCGTGCAATTGAAGCCGGAGCCCACGCATACGCCGCCATAACCGGACAATACACCTCCTTCTCCAAATGGACCAAAAATGCTAACGGTGACTTGGAAGGCTCAATTGAGCTACCTATGGCCGTAGGCTTAATAGGTGGCGCAGTAAGAACTCACCCAATTGCAAAAATCTGTATGAAAATATTAGGCGTAAAATCAGCTAACGAATTTGGAGAAGTCCTAGCCGCAGTCGGTTTAGCACAAAACCTAGCCGCCCTACGAGCACTTTCCCGTGAAGGCATTCAACGCGGTCACATGTCATTGCATGCAAGAACTGTTGCAATAGCTGCAGGTGCACCAACTGAACTTGTAGATACAATTGCTGAGCGTATGGCTAAAGAGAAAACAGTTAACGTAAATCGCGCCAAAGAAATCCTTGAAGAATTAACAACAAAGAAACCTTAACAACTCCATTTTTATGAAGGGTGATTTTTTTGAAAATTTTGCTTGATGAAATGTTTGCTGGTTTAAAAGAATACTTCGAAGCCTTAGGCTACAGTGTAATAACTGCTCAAGAAGCCGGTTTAAAAAGTGTTAAAGACCGTGAAATAGTAGAATACGCAAAAACCCATGATCTATTACTAATTACTCAGGACGCTAAACCTGCAGAACTTGCAGAACTAACCGGCGTTAAATGTGTCCTAGTTTCAAACGCTATGATTGCAAAAGTAGCAGACACAAAAATTCGTCAACTTTTCCCTTAATTAATGCTTAGTGACTTGCAATATCTAAAAAAGAAGCAAATAACAGTCGTTAAGGTGTTAATCGGATCGCCATCTCATATCTCTCTCGACAATCCTTCTTTTTGTTCATCAAACAATCAGACAACAACATGAACTAAAGCGAAATAGGGCAAATTACATATTTTGTGTGTTTATGTCTTTTTTTTTACTCTTCAACAGGGTTTACTCATTTTTGCCTCTATCTGTGATACTTTCTTTTTGAAGTAAAAGAACAAAGCACCAGTAACAACCCCAACCACTACAACCATAATGCTCACACAAATAACCACAACATCTCTCAAACTATACCCATTACCATTAGATGATTCACCACTACCACCAGACGACCCGCTCCCATTAGACCCAGAACCACCATTATTACCACCAGACGATCCGCCATTGCCGTTAGAAGATCCACCACTATTATTACCGCCAGACCCAGAACCACCACTGTCTACATCAGAGTAGTAGTAACACACATCATCACTACTACTTTGTTGGATATTGCCAGAAACTGTGCCGCCAAATCTATTAAAAACGCCATTATGGTTGTACACACCACCACCGCCATTATAGGCTTTGTTACCTGAAATTTCACCACCCGACATAGTGAAAGTGTCGCTGTTAGATACCCCACCACCATTCATTGCTGTGTTGTTGGAAATTTTGCCACCATGCATTTCAAACGTACCATAGTTGATCACACCACCACCCGCACTATAAAATTGAAGTCCAATAGCAACACCTTTGGCTATGTTACCCGAAATCTCGCCACTATTTAGGATAAGCTGGCCATCACTATGAATAATTACTCCGTTACCGCTGTCACCGCTTCTATGCGTTACAATAATACCATCAAGTTTTAACATTCCATAACCTGTAACATTAATAGTATACTCATCACTTTTACCAATTAATTTGTAAAAGCCATTTTTGTTGCTTGTTAGTGTTATGTCTTTGTTGGCAGGAATGGTAAGTGATGAGGATAGTGATATGTCGTTGTTGAGGGCTATTATGGTTGATGTTTTGGATGGTGCATTATTAATCGCGTTTTTGAGTTCTGTTTCGTTGTTAACTGTTTTATCTGGTGCGCCTAATGCAAAGGGGGATGTGTTAATAATCGCGGAGGCAAGGAAAGAAGAAACTAACGCTACCATAAACAGTGTAGACACAAAAATCAAAGTCTTTCGATTATGAAAACATCGGAAGTCGAACTTTGATTTAATATTCATACTCATCAGACACCTCTACCGATATACACCTATAAATTTAACGTCACTAACCGCTACTTATATGCATTATTACCTAAACACAATAAAAAATAAAAATCATCAAAAAGCAAAAATCAAACAAGCCCACATGTATAGTGGACAGCACACTTCAAGATAACGTCAATTTGAAACTACTACGGATGATGTTTCTCCCTCAGAAAAGATTGTACACTAAAAATATAAAACAACGGTTAAAGTGTTAATGCTATGCTTTTTAGGTATTTATTCCATAGGTAAGCTGCGGCATAGCCTGCAGTAGCTCCAGTTGCGGGTCCCATAAACATTACCATAACATCAAGGACTAAGCTTCTCTGAATAATTAAGGTCATATTTGAATTTCCGGCTTGCATGAAGGCGTATTCTGGGATTACTACGCTTGCGCTGTATGTTATTATGCCAATTAGCATTGTGCTAACTGCTATAGCTGCAATAAGCCGGTTACGATTAACGCCTTGATAAGAGCCTTTGATTTTGAAGACAAACAATGCAGCATCTACTAAAGCTCCAAATAGCACTGAGGCGACAAATGTAAATAACCCCAATCCCGGGCTACCAAGTGCTGTTAACAACCCACCCACTGCTCCCGCGTAAGTTGCGCCTACATTTTTTATAAATAATCCGCTAAGAGCCAAAAGCACCGCTTGAGGTGCAATAAACATGTAATTAATTGGAGGCGGTAAAAACATGTTTACTACAAAGATAATTGAGCCAAACAGTGAAACAATAAAGATCCGTTTTAGTCGATGCGTTTGTAAATTCCCCTCTAAACGTTATAGATGATTTGTTGTTTACATTAAAAAACATTAACGCCTCGCTTCAAAATTTTATAATTTTCCATTAACTTTTATGTCTGAATTTTAACGATAGTTATAAATTGCAAGCTTGATATAACTTGTAAATATTCCCATATTTGATTCATAAATGTAAAAGTAGGAGAGCAAGGAAAGTTGAGCACTCACGCAGAGGATCTAAAACTAAGGTTAATGACAATCGAACTTTTACGTACCGCAAAATACAGACGCAACATAACCTATCGTGAATTAGGCTCAAAAACCGGCCTACCCGTCACAGTTTTAAGTCGATATGCAAAAGGACACGTACTTCCAAACACCGCAAGAGCTAAACAACTCTGGCGCGTACTCACAAAACTCGTCGGTCTAGACGTTGAACTTCGAAGTCGAATAAAATTCGACGACATAGGCTACTTTGACAATACTGAAATTATCGGCGACTATAACATCTTACAACAAGCCGCTAACCATGCGTTAGCTAATTTTGCAGGAAAACGCGTAACAAAAGTCCTAACCCCCTCAGTCGACGGAGTCCCACTAGGCACAATGGTCGCAAACGCCCTAGGCGTAAATCTAATAATTGCTAAACGTGACAAAAAAGTTGGCGTAAAAGGATTCCTAGAAGAAACATTTCTCCTAGGGCGTGACTCTGGCATCACTGTAACCCTATACATACCCAAGGACGCCATCAAAAAACGCGACAGCGTACTAATCGTTGATGACCTAATTAAAAGTGGAGAAACCCAAGAAGCTCTAGTGAACTTAACCAAAAAAGCCAAGGCCGAAGTCTCAGGCATCTTTTCACTAATTGCCGTCGGCGAAGAATGGAAAAAACGCCTAAAAAACACCCAAGACTCACCCGTAGAAGTAGTCACCCACCTAAAATCCCCCTTCGACAACGCATAAACCCTCCATTTCACTTATTCACACTTTTATTAAACGCCAAAACAAAACACCATACACAATTTATACATAATACTATTAACATATCCCTCCAATCATTGCAAGAGGTATCCCGAAATGCGCATGATAAAATGGGAAAACGGAACTGTACTCACACCAGATCAAACTAAACTTCCACTTGAAGAAATCACTTTAAAATTAACTACTGTTGATCAAATGGCTAAAGCCATAAAAACCCTCCAAATCCGCGGTGCCCCCCTACTAGGTGCCGCCGCTGCCTTCGCAATAGCTCTAAGTGCTTACAACTCAAAAGCACAAACAACCATAGAAATGCTCACTGCCTTAGAAACCACAGGCACAACAATAAAAGAGCAAAGACCTACAGCAGTTAACTTATTTTGGGCAACTGATCGGGTTTTAAACATGGCCCGAACATACACGGGTGATGTTGACGGGTTACGCGCTGCTGTAATTGCAGAAGCTCAGAAAATTGCAGATGAAGACGCCGCACAAAATTACGCCATAGGCAAAAACGGTGCTGCGCTAATTGAAGACGGTGACACAATTTTAACTCACTGCAATGCAGGTGAACTAGCCACCGTTGAATATGGAACAGCCCTAGGCGTCATTAGAGCTGCTTGGAGTCAAGGTAAAAAAATCAAAGTTATAGCTGACGAAACCCGACCCCTACTGCAGGGTGCAAGACTAACAACTTTTGAATTAAAACGTGACGGCATACCTGTAACTTTGATTACTGATAACATGGCCGGCTACGTCATGAGCAAGGGTCTTGTAAACAAAGTTATCGTAGGCGCTGACCGAATCGTTCAAGACGCAGTTTTCAACAAAATAGGCACCTACAGCGTAGCCATACTAGCCCATGAACACGGCATACCCTTCTATGTTGCCGCACCAAAAAGCACCTTCGACCTAACATGCAAAGCAGCCAACGTCACTATTGAAGAACGCAAACCCGACGAAGTAACACACGTAGGCTGCCAACAAACCGCACCAGACAACATCAACGTAATGAACCCCACATTTGACGCCACACCCCTAAAATACGTAACCGGCATCATAACCGAAACCAACATCTACACCAAAGAACACTTCACAAAATTCAACCCAACCTTCCCACTCTAACCATTACTCCTTTTACAAAACAAAAACAAGCCCTCAACCCAATTACAGTCCGCCCTTTTTGCCAAAAAACACTACATTCCCGATTAGATATCAAACCATAAAGCATAATGTTAAAAAGTATACACATCTAAAAAGTCATAGCTGATTAACTTGGACAACACCAAAACCGACACTCCCTCTATAGAATTCCAAACCAACGGCACGCTCACAACAAAAGGCATAACCATAACTGAACAAAGCAACATAGACCAACTCTCATCACGAGGATACGGCACAATAGAAAACAAAACCCTAACCCTAGCATTCTTCGAAGCATTATACCTACAAGACAAAGGTATGCTCACTGTCAAAGACAACAAAAACACACCAGTCGGCTTCCAAACAATACTACACTCATATCAAGCCACAGACGAAAACGCCTGGGTCAACTACCTAGTATACCGCGATCTCCGAAGTCGTGGATATGTTGTCCGAGACGGATTTGGCATCGGAACAGAATTCCGTGTCTACGAACGAGGAACATACGGCAAAGACTCCGCATCGTACTTAGTACTTGGAACCCAAGAAGGCAAACCTTCAGACATTGACATTTTAGCTGACGTTTTACAACAATGCCAAAACCAAAAGAAAGAATTAGTTTTAGCAGTTATGAATCGCAGAGGAGAAATAGTATACTACTCTGTTTCTCAACTAACGTTCAAATAGATAACCAAATAGACTGTAAAACGACAGTCTTCTATAGGTTCCAACATAGAGCTACTATAGGTACTAAAGTGGTTTACTAGCTAAACATAGTAACTCTTCCAAGTTGGTGGTAATGTGTTTATCCTAAAAATGGTGTTTAGGTGTATGATGTTTGCTCCAACATTTTTCTTTTTTCTTCTCCTGTAGCAATCGGAATGTTAATAACCATAGTACATACCTACAGGTGGAGAAATAGAAACTAATGCTCATTTCCAATAGGTATGTATGATAAGGGAAAGGTCTATGAGAAAAAAGTTGTTTGCAGCAATTGCGGTGTTGCTGTTATTGGTTGGGTCGGTGGTAGTTACAAGTTATGTTGTGCTTAGCCAAGGGGCGCAAAAGCCGTTTTATGTTGGTGTTACGTATGGTGGTAGTTCAGTTCAAGAGGCTAAGGCGCTTGTTGATAGAGTAAAGGGTTATACGAATCTGTTTGTTTTGCAGTCTGGATCTATGCAGGGTTATACTGATGCTATGGAGGAGATAGGGGATTATGTTGTTGCGTCAAACTTGAGTTATGCCGTTAGTAGCACTGTAAGTGAGTCTCTTAGATTTAACAAACAGCAATTGAGTAGTTGGCTTATTGAAGCAAAAGAACGATGGGGTGAACGATTCATTGGAATATATTATAATGATGAACCAGGAGGAAAAATGCTTGACAGTGGAGCAATCACTTTGAAAAAGGAAACTAGTCGAATAAACGAGACAATGGTTAGGGTAACATCAATTACAACGTCTGGAGAATCAATAACTGTTAAAACTGAGTATATTTTTCAAGAAGAGACTGTTACTATTCAAGGAAATAGTGGTTTTACGATCTCTTCGATATTTTCATTTACAACTACTACGTATGCGAATAATGGCGACATATTTATTGAAACTTCTGACACTGACTCAAGAGGATATTACAGGGAATACATTAATTATTATTCAAATGGAACTATCACAATAGACGAATGTCTCGCTGTAGAAAATAATTTTTATGCACCAGGAAATATCACAAAATATGCTGGATCAATACTGTCTTATGAGGAATTGCTAAAGCAAAAACCTATACAGAATTATGGTACTGTTGCTAACGCATTTGTAGACACGCAGAAAGATTTGTTGAAGGGTATAAATAAAACGCGGTTAAATGAAGCGGATATTTTGGTTTTTACGGCTGATTATGGTCTTTACTGGTGGGATTATAAAGGTGGTTATGATGTGGTGCTTGCAGAGTTGGCGTGGAATCATTCTGATGTTCAACATATTGGTTTGGTGCGTGGGGCTGCTAATCTTCAGGGTAAAAGTTGGGGTACCATACTTACTTGGAAATATACTCATCCACCCTATCTTGCTGGTGGAGTGGAGATGTTTGAGCAGATGAAAACGTCTTATGAGGCTGGTGCGGAGTATGTGATAATTTTTAATTATTCTGAAGACCCTGTAAATCCTAACACTCTACAAAAGGAGCATTTTGAAGCGTTGGAGCATTTTTGGAATGATGTAGTTCAAAATCCTGAGATAATCCATAGCGGCATTAAAGCTGACGCAGTACTGGTCTTACCACAAAACTATGGTTGGGGTATGCGAAACCCACAAGACAATATATGGGGCATATGGCCTGCAGACAGTACCTCACAACAAATCTGGAACCAACTCGAAAACAAAATAGACCAATATGGCTTAAAATTAGACATAGTTTTTGAAGACCCAAGCCACTCCGCTACATGGAAATATTCCAAAATCTACTACTGGAACCAAAAATAGCAAAACCTCAAAAATAAACCTCAATCAAATACATCTATAGTAGCTGTCATGTGTAGGGGATTAAGATAAGTAGGCTATGGATCACATAAATTTTAATCCTATTCATATAATTTTTAACAGTTAAACCTAATATGTTATCCGTAAAAGTTATCTTGAAGGGTACTAACCTCTCTGCGGTGTATGCAGGGGTCGCCGAGCATGGTCAAAGGCGTAGGCTTCAGGAGCCTATCCTGCAGAGGTTCGTGGGTTCAAATCCCACCCCCTGCACCACGCAGACGTGTCTGGTTCTCTACCTCAAATTTCGGCCCAAAAAACCAAAACAAAATCTCCGCCTTTAAAAACCCCCGAACACACAAAGGACATGTCAACAAACAAACCAATACACGACTACGCACAACGCATAAAACGAAACAAACACAACATACAACAACTACCAAACGGACAAATAGGACTACAATTCTTAGACCACCTAAACGCATTAGGATTATCTCTTGGTCGAGTATCAAAATGCGCCGCCCACCTACCCGTACTACTACGCATAATAAACGGCGCAGACATCAAAACCATGACAAAAACCGACATAGAACACATAGTCGCCAACATAAACAACCGACCAAACAAAGAATCCACAAAAGCCGACAACAAACTACTCTTACGAAAAATAGTCCAATACGCCAAACAAGGCAGTTGCGCCAAAAACACCCCCATACCCCCCGAAGTAAGCTGGATAAGCCTAACCGTAAAAGAAAAAAACCCCAAAGTCACACCCGAAAACTTGCTCACCCAAGAAGAAATAACCTCAATCCTAAAAGCCGTCACAAACAAACGAGATCGTGCCATTATTTATGTGCTATTTGAAGCCGCCCTGCGACCCAGCGAGTTACTAACCATGCGCGTTGGCAGCGTACTCTTCAAAGATCAATACTGTCTAATCGCCGCAAACGGAAAAACAGGCATAAAACGCATGCCCCTAGTCACCTCAAGCAAACCCCTACTGCAATGGCTAGAAGAACATCCGTACAGAGATGACCCACAAGCACCTCTTTGGTGTTCCTTATCAGTCAACCACATAGGCGAACGATTAAGCTACACCCACTTCTGCAAAATAATCAAAAACCTAGCCCAAAAAGCAGGAGTAAAACGCAACGTCTGGCCCTACCTATACCGCCACACTTCTTTAACGGCTATGGCTAAGGTGTTCACAGAGAGCAGACTTGAACAGTTTGCAGGCTGGACATACGGAAGCAAAATGACAAGACGCTACGTGCATTTTTCCGCACGAGACTTAGAAGATGCAATGCTAGAACTACATGGACTAAAGATGCCCTCAAAAGCAGAAGGCCTAGCCAAACTGGTAGAGTGCCCAAGATGCAGTAGTAAAAATCCTTTTGGAGACACAAGATGCACCACCTGCGGCATGATCCTAGACAAACAGACCGCCCTAAGATTTGAAGAAAACCAAAACCAAAAAGAAGCGGGTCTACAAGAGAAAAACTTGGAACTACAAAAACGTCTAGAAAAATTGGAAGGAGTTATTTCAACTCTTCTACCCTCCGCCCCTTCACCTGCTTCTCCGTATTAGCGCAAAAAACAAGTTGTTCTTTAGCGAGTTTTTTTATCTCGCTTATTTCTTTTAGAATTTCTTCTAACACCACTCTATATACTTTAACATATTCTACGGTCATTGCTTTTTACCAAAGGATAGAGTTGGCTATCTTTTTAAAGCGGTAGCCATGGTTTGGGCTAAACGAGACAGTCACTGTGTCGTTTTGAACCAACCCTGGCTCCTTACAAATATTGAACACATAAACGTAGTGTATCTAGTCGTAAACATGAACGTCTAAGGGCAAAGTTGCCGTTTTAGGTGATTGTGACAGGGTTTAGGGTAATACGCGCATCAAAAGGGCACATTTTGACCAAACCATGTCACATGCCCATTGCACACAGCTTACAGTTAGCCCTGGTTTTGGGCTAAACGAGACAGTCAGTGTCTCGTTTTGACAAAAACTAGGGCTCATTATCTGCCGTTGTTGGGGTAGTTTTCCTGTGAAATGGTGTATTTGTTTGAGAGTTAGAGTTTGTTTTTGGGGGGTTTGTTTGTGTGGGGGCGAAAAAAGCGGTGAGGGCGGTTGCGCGAGTGGGTTGTGGGGTGGTTGTTGGGGTTTTTTGTATGTTTAAATATTTGGTGTGTGTAGTTGGTTTGTTCTGTTTAGAACTCTTTGTCCGTTTGGACAGCTTGTCGGCTTTAAGACGTTTCTCCCTAGCGGGAAACACACGGAAAACCCAAAATTTTACACTCAGTGTGAACTCTGCTTATTGCCAAACAATGCTTTTAACCAAAAAACACACAAAAACTCAACTAAACAGCAAATAAACGCATATTTATGCCCCCACACAACACGTATTTACAAAATTCGAAGAGAAAAAACCGCCAAAAACAAACCATTCGCCAAAATCATGCGGGAAACTTCAACCAAATAAAAAATAAGCATTCACACATTACCTATTTGGTTAAAAAGGCATAAAATACGCATCGTTAAAACGGGAAAAACGTGTAAGTCCGCTTACTCGCCCCCTCTAGATACATTAATTTTATATATTTTTTTGACCGTTAATGCTTTTATAAGCAGACTTACTTTGTTTATATCTCCTGTTTGTTGTTTGTCAGTTAATTTGACATTTTCTGAATGCTTAACGTCTGTTGCTTTTAGGCGACAACTGATTATCTAACCCATTCTGCTCTCGCGTTTCTATTGGCTAGTTTGTTTCCTGAGTTATTTTTCCGGATATAAAACTCCCTTGACACTATCTGAGCACACATCATGTGTTCAACATAAAAGTTGGGTTATATTATTTTGGCGTTATTCCAAAGTAAGTTGCAATTGTTGTTAAACGTGCCATAATCGTTACGACCTTTTCTGCTTTTTCTGCAATATTGAGTTTATTCCATTCTTCTTTATTAGCTTTCTTTTTACTGTAGCTTCCTTGCGAATAAGCCTCATTAGCCTTCTCAAGTATTTCTTTCAATTTAGCCTGGTCTTGTTTAGAAATATCTGAGATAGAACTTATTAATTTGATAGCTTCTTGAATCTCCTTGTTAAACTGTTCTTTATCGAAAAATTCGTTTAGTCTTTTTATCTTATCAGACTTGCTTCCCACATCAAGTACGTCAGAAATCGTTAGATTCGAATTTTTCCAATCATCAAAACCTTTATTGCTCATTTGTTCCGCATGAAAATTTGCATCAAAATGTTTAGCAACAATGCAGGACAGATTATACTCAAAGAGAGCGTGAAAATATTCTGCATTTAAATTAAAAAGAATGACCTTGGGAAACGACTCCTGCTTTTTAAGTAAGTTTACATCATCGCATCTACTATAGACAGCATTTTGCAAATTATCACCCCAATTGCTACCTTGTGAAATTAGGTCACTAACTTCACCGTCTACTTGATTTTTTGTACAACAAGACATTTTATACAGGGTACCAATGAGATAAACTATAAACTCACATCGAGCCTGATTATAAAGTGCATAACTCTTCCAAATATATTTCGCTTTTGGATTATAAGCTGAGCTCTGCATACGTTCTTGGCATCTGACCACTGTTTTAAAGAGTTCGACCCCTTTTATAAAAAGTTTTATGGATTCAAGCAAATCTCTACAATTAGAGTCTGAAGTTAAGTGTTTATGTAAAGATTCTAAATCATCAAGATTATCTAAAAGAAATAACCGATCAATACCAATAAGCTCACTCAGCATCTTAGTAGCCTTTTTATGGTAACATAAAGCCAAATAATCTGCGCTCAAACAGTACACCATTTTATTACCCAACAAATCACCTAAATCAACAATTGGCTTTAATTTTTTAATTATATCCTCCAGATCATTAAATAATCTCTTAGAGCGAACACTTTTTTGATACTGGAATACTCCTCGAAGAGCCGTGATTGTTTGCAAATAGTAATCATCTCTATCAGCGGCATCTGGTGTTGGGTTAATTTCGTGTTTTTTTGCTTCGCCTGTGTTGAGTTGATTTGAGCGTATATTGTATAGTTCTTCTGCGCGCTCATCCCAATATGTTTCTTTCCTCAAATACATAATAAAAACTGCTCGATCTACTATGTACAAAATTCGTCGACTTAACTCGTATTCAGAAATAGACATATTTTTTCCAAATCGTTTGTATTCCTTTTCAAAATAGTCGCCTAAAGCCGATGATTCCGCATCTACACTTTGAGAAAAACCGTCTGTTCCAAGCGGTACATGAATACCACCTGTTTTCAGCTGTGTTAAATCAGGCCAATAAGTATTAGCATCTCTTTCCAGCGGGTTTTCAAGCTTTATATCAGTTCCAAGGGGCGGTAAAGGTTTATCCATTTTATAAAACATTGTTCTAACCCCCTTGTATTCCAGAGAATTGTTTTCATCACTGTATACGGGCATATCATGAATACATTGTTCTATAATTGCCTGAGCAATTTTATCGTCATCATAATCTGGAAATTCTTCGTCAAAATATCGCATTCCAATGTTTTTTACATAATCTAATGAATCTTCTATTTGTATTCTACTTCGTGCAAAGCAGTATAGAAATTTCAGCTCGTGATTAATAAACATCGATGATGCTAAGCCATATTCGTAGAGTAAATTCAAGGATAATGTTGGACATTTTTTGTAATTAATCATTTTTTCATGTGTTTTTGGATCTATACATTCATACTCGATATTGGCTGTGCCTTTTTGATCAAAAAGAAAAATCGCAACATCAAAGTTACTGAAATATGTTTCCATCTTTTTTTGGATGCGAACATCATGTGAAGCTGAATTATTCCCTTGACGTGGGCTTTTTTTAATCTGTTTGATATCTTCTTTAACCATTGAAACACTAACAGGGTATCCTTTGCGTCTATACTCACAAAGTTTATTTGCCAATTTTTCTGCAAGTCTACTTTGTGCTATACTACCATATGCAATCGCAATATTGATATCTGGACGCATCATGATCTAACAAGCCCTTTCTTGCTTCATCTAAAAGAAGCCCAACAATATAAATGAGTTTAGCTGTTACAAATGGTTATGCTCGCATAATTGAACGCTGAGAGAAATGGGATGGCAAGTTTTAAAATAAAGAAAAGAACAAGATGCAAATATGGCACTTTCGGAGCCATAATCTGCATTAGTTTTGTTTCATGTGTAGCATAAAAAAGGATGTACTAATCATGTGGATAAACACCGTATGGTGGTAAACTCTAAATTCAACAGATGGAAACACAATACACGGTATAGGCCATAATGAGGATTGCTAATCTAAGAGTTGTTAATTTTCGATGTCTGGCAAAGTTAAATGTGCGTTTTGATCAGTTAACAATTCTTATGGGTCGAAATGGAAGTGGAAAATCATCCATTCTAAATGCTCTTCGAACATTTTTTATGCCGAATGCAACAATAACAAAAGAGGATTACTTCAATGGCAACTTGGATAAACCGATTGAAATAGAGCTCCAATTCACCGATTTTACATCGGACGAGGCTAATGATTTAGCGTGTTATATACAGAATGGTACTATGACAGTTACTAAACATATTTCGTTCAATAATGAAACTGATCGATTTACACAAGAATACTTCGCATCCTCTGCTCAAATTCCAGAATTTGCCACAATCAGGCAAATTGACGGCGCAAAAAATAAAATAAACAAGTTTAACGAAATAACGTCGCAGTTCCCAGGTCTTGGAAGAGTGAAGAGCGAAACTCAAGTTTTAGACCAGATGGCTAACTATGAAAAACAGCACCCTGAACTTACAAAATTATTAGAATCAAGGGGTACATTTTTTGGGGCACATAATGTAGGTGGCGGCAAGTTGGATAACTATACTAAACTTGTTTTCTTGCCTGCCGTAAAAGAAGCGACAGATGAAGTAGATGGCAAGAATAGCTCCATTAACAAGCTCTTAGACATCCTTGTAATGCAAAAAATCAAAAATCGCGATGATTTAATTCAATTCAAAAAAGATATGCAGGAAAAAATTACTGAAAAATATAGTCCCAAAAATCTTGGTGGTCTTGAGGAGTTATCGCAACGTATTACTCAAACTCTTAACCGTTATGCGCCAGGCTCATCGGTAGAGCTTCAATGGAGTAAAGTCCAACAACCCGAAATTGCTCTACCCTCAGTTTTAACAAATGTATTTGAAGATGAATATGGTGGCAACATAGTAAACAAGGGTCATGGACTCCAAAGAGCATTAATTTTAACAGTCCTTGAACAGTTAGCGACAACAATTATCAAAGATCAATATTCTGAAGAACCACAAGAGAAAAATGAGAAAGAAAAGACACACCGAATTGACACAATAATTGCTATAGAAGAACCTGAACTCTATTTACATCCATCAAGGGCAAAATATCTATCAAAAATTCTTGCGCAATTAGCAAACCCTGAAAATAACACAAAAACTGCACATATGCAAATTATATACACAACACATTCACCATATTTTGTTGGATTAGATAGATTCGATAGTATGAGAGTCTGTAGAAAAATAAAAGACAGCATAGAAATACCTCACACGGAAATTAATTTTACCGATCTTAAATCAACTGCTCAAAAATTTGAACAACTTAACGACCGAAGCATACAATACAAGGATATCAACCAGAACTTTAAAGTCAGATCAGCTAACGCAATAACGACGACAATAAACGAGGGGTTCTTTGCAGATTTCGTTGTTTTTACAGAAGGTGTATCAGATTCAGCCGCTATATTAAAAGTTCAAGAAATTAAAAACAAAGAGTGGGATAAGTATGCTATAGCAGTTATCCCCGTTTATGGAAAAATAAATTTGATTAGAATCAAGGTGATATTTGATGCCCTCAAAATCCCAAACTATACTATTTTTGACAAAGATGAAAACTCTAAAGTTAATGAAAAAATATTCAGACTATTGAATGTTGATGTGAAATATCCACCTACAGACAAAATACAAGGCACTTGGGCATATAACGACCGCGATCTTGAAGATGAAATTAAAAAAGCTTTGACAGAACCCGTTTATGAACAAATATGGGCTGATGTTAAAAAAGAAATTGAATGCCGCGATAATGGCATTAACAAAAATGCTGATGCAGTCTCCCGATTCGTAGAAATAGCATATGAAAAGAAACATACGTTAAAGCATTTAGAAGACATAATAGAAAAAATAGGTAAAGGCGTGTGACCCATGTACACAATTTTTTCCGTGTTTACATGAACATTAATTTCACATATTAATGTCCGGTAAATGTATATATATGATAACTGATGCACAATCGTTAAATCTGAACGAAAGCAGTTTGGGCTTTTGTGCATAAGTCGGTTAGTTTTCTATCCAGATGAGATTGTGCAGACTTATTTTAACATCTAAGTGTAATATATGTGGTCTTCAGAGCAACACTCAATTTGTCATCCATCAAAGCGCATATCGGCACTAAAGCCGCTAAAAGAAGCCTTATTAGTGATAGGTAAGACTTTAATTCTTCAGTGTTTAATATGAACTCTCAAAATCAAAGTCAATACCGCGATTTTGAGGAGATGCTCCAGACGCAAACGGGTATATCCCACCCCCTGCACCATTTATAAATAAACTTACAAGGGTTCTACAAAATGGCGATAACCATTTTCCAATATTTTATACCCTTAGAAAATCCATGGATTTTTAATATAATGCTTAAAAGACTATTTTTTGGTTGAGTTTTGAGTTTTTCTTAATGGATGCATAATGGTTGGGTAGAGTGGAAAAATAAAGATGTCCCTTTGATGAAATAATACGTAAGAAAAAACAAGACAACACATTAAATCTGATCCACAACGTGCCTGTCCATTTTTTCCTCTACCACTTTTTAACTCTTTTTTCTTAAATAGAAAAATAACCCTGACGAAATAAGTCCAACTGCTGTAACTATTACAGCTGATACTATCATAATTAGGCGGGTGTAGTCTCTGTAAGGTTCAGAGGGCACAGAAGAATCAGACATCTCAGGGTTAACCGAAACAGAATTATAACCTATGGGTACATATTGCTCATTTAAATCTGAAAGGGTGCCACTGATAGATGATCCACCAATTACGTATAAGATATCATCAACAACAGCTATACCAAAATTCTGTCTGCTTGAAGGCATAGGTGTACCTCTTGTCCATGTATCAGTTGTAAAATCATACACCTTGTTATTGTTCTGTAACCCTAAAATGTAGACTCTTTTAGGCGCATAAACACCCGTTGTCGTTCCAGCATCACCGTTACCAGATGTAATGGTAGTTTCCGCTTTTTCTCCAGTCCACTCATTAGTTGCTGGGTCATATATCATAATTTTCATCGAACCTTCCCATCCTGCAACTGTGGGAAATTCTCCTCCGCCTGACTGTGTAATAATGTTACCTGCGTATATTATCTTGTCATCTGCAACAGCAGAAACACATTCAGCAAAAAATAGAGGTGGATTGGGTTTGTTGGTCCAAATATCTGCAACTGGATCATACATGTACAGACTGGAATAGGCTATAACAAAAATTTTTCCATCTGCAACATGTCCTTTAACACTCCCCACAAAATATCCTTGAGAACCAACCATGCTAATTGGTATAGACGCCTTAGTGCTCCAACTGTTAGTCGCTATATCATAAACTTCCGTTACCCCACAAAGCATCGGCGACCCCGTTTCATCATAGGCTGCCTCACCACCTATGCAGTAAATTTTACCCTGATACGCAGCTATAGCAAAATTCCTTCTCGGGGTAGGCATAGACATCATAGTAGTCCAAGTGTCAGTTTTAGGGTCATACCGCTCATTTATACCGGTATAACCATTATTCATACCTGTATAAACCTCATCGGTGTAACCTCCAATAGCATAGATTTTACCCTCCACCGCAACAACCCCCAAACCAGTCCGTACCTGAGTCATGGGTGCTTTTGTATTCCAAGAATCCTCAACTAACTCTGATGCCGAAGCAACACTAAATACAACTACAAACGAGCTGAGTATAAACAAGCCCAGTAACATTAAAGGAAGAAATTTATACATACTCTCACCATTTTTGTTTTAAAAAATTTTTTATTTAAAGATTTCTGATAATACAGAATTTTGTCGTTCTACAGCATAAAAGCTGTAACCAAAGACAACATAGACATCATACTAACAAACCCAAGATTCCCACAAGTCTACAAACAACATCAATTAGCAGTAAAAATACCCGACAAAGACCTAAGAATTGAAAGACCAAAAAGAAATTCTCTAAGACTGACAAATAGAATCGAGCAACAGTATGAAAAAACCCGTTGAACGATTTAAAGAGGCGGATTGTTGTTGTCTGCGAGTTTAGCGTGTTTAGATGTCTATTTCTTCGTCTTGTTGTGGTATGCAGACATCAGTCATTTCACCGATTCTCTCTGCCAGCGCTTCTGCTTGCTCTAAGTCGCCGTGAACAAGAACTGTTCGTAGCGGTTTTAGTTTGTTGACTATTTCAACTAGTTCGTTTTGGTCTGCGTGTCCTGAAAGTTCAATTTGTTTAACTAACGCTTTTACAGTAAAGGTTTCTTCTTCTATTTTGAAGAAGCCTTCTTCTTTGGCTGTTTTTAGTGGACTGTCAGGTGGTAGGTAACCACTGGTTAGTATAACCGCGTTGTGTTTATCTCCTGCCCAGTCTTTTAAGAGGCGTAAACTTGCGCCAGCGTGACCAAATCCTGAGGTGCAAATTACTATGGCTGGTTCTTCAATTTGGGCTGTGCGGTAAAGGTGTTTAACGTGTCTATAGTTGAAGGGTGCTTTTTGTTGGCGAATTTCTTTGGTGAATAAATATTTGCTATGGTTGTAGTAGTCGTTGATTTTGTGTGCAAGGTTAGAAATGGTGTAAACGTTATAGCGTGGAAGATACTTGTTTTCTATGGCTGTGTCTATGCGTTTGGCCATTTCTTGGCTTCTATGAAACGCAAACGTTGGAATCAAAACGTTTCCTTTGTTATTCATGGTTCTTAGTAAGTCTTCCATGAATTCGTCAAGTAGCTGCTGTCTTGGAGGCCGCACTTTGCCGCCGTATGTTGACTCAGTGATTAAAACGTCAGGTCTTTTGGGAAGTGCCTGAAGTTTGCAGCCTCGCAGTATTTCAGTGTCATGAGTGCAAATGTCACCTGTGTAAACAATTTTTTTTCCCTCTGCCTCAATACTAGTTACTTTAGCACCTGCAACATGACCTGCCGGTTGAAGATTAATCTTAACTCCAGACATGGCAATGGTATCACGTGCCCACCAGCATTGACCAATTCTTTCAGCATGATGATCCTGATATTCAGTGTTGCCTTTTTCATTTTGAATGTTAACCATGTCATGCAAAAGGTCAACAGTTACATCACGTGTCATTTCAGAACCAACAATTGTAGGATTATGCTTAGATAAACTCAACAGACTACCTGTATGGTCAAGATGCGCATGACTAATAATTACTGCATCAAAATCAGTTGGTAACTTTTTCGGTTCACTATCAAGTTTTATGCCGTAATCTAAAGCAACTTTACATGAATCGGTTTCAACAGATATACATGAGCCACCTACTTCTCTGGCTCCACCAAGGATTTTAATTTCCACTTTTATATTACTCCAAGTAAATGCAAGCTTGTCTTCAAAAATTGGTTCAATAGCCAATTCAAAGCTTGACAGATTAAATTTAACTTTATTTTTATCTGAACAAGGAACAGTGAATAATATTAATCTATTGACAATTTAATCCAAGTTGCCCATGCAAAAAAGTTTACCAATACTAAATTCTCTTCAAAACTAAAACATACACCGTAAACTGCCTAATGACCGCTAAAACCAAACTACTTTTCTACGATATAATCGTTTTCACACATAATATTTCATAAAATAACTAACTGAAAGAAAATTTTATGATAAATCTTTCCAACACTTAGTTAACATATGGTTTGTGTGGTTGTCTTTTAGTAGTCACAAACAGTTTAGAGTCTCCTTTGTAACTACAATAACAGTAAACATTCTATCAACCAAATTGTAGGCTTGATGCTAAACGGGCATCCAAAAAGCTGAATTCTTTTTGGAGATGAATATCTGATTTGTCCCCCATAAAGGCTGTTTTAAAACAGATTCTTAACGAAGCAAAAACTGCTTTAGAAGAATATTTTCAAGAAACCAAAAACACACTAAAACAGCAACTTAAAAAACTCTTAATTTTCGGAATAGTAACAAGTATTCTGTTAGCCGTGGCAATTTCTCTTATTGGCTCAGCCGCTCTATTTTTTCTAATTGGCTCTCTAAGATACCTTGAAACTTTCCTACCTGCTTGGCAAGCTTGGCTCCTAATTGGAGCTACTGCACTTATAGTTGCTATAGCGCTTTTGATCGTTTTAAGCTTGATTATCTGGCGTCAGTTTCGTTCATCCAAACCTAAAATCGTCAAAGAATCCAAGCAACAGTCAGACTGTGAAGTAACCAAAAATTAAATAACCATGCTGATTATGAAATGGTTGAAAGTTGTTTATTATGCCGTTAGAGGGTAAACTTGAAGAATTAATCCAAGCAAAAAGAACATTTTTACAGGCTTCAGTAAAGGACTATGCAGCAGGCGGCAATGACATGCTAGATGATGTAGAAATAAGTCTAAATGAAGCAAAAACAGAAATCCTCAACAACATAGAACTTGCCAGCTTCATACGCGAAGAATCAGGTGAAACCGCATACAACAATGAATGCATTGAAATGTTTAACAGCTGGTTTGAAAAATGGTTCGGAAACCCTAAACTTACACAATAGCAAGGTTACAGAAAAAAATTAGAAAAATAAGTGTTTACTCTTTCTGCAACACATAAAACACATACCCGTAATGCTTAGCGTATTTGCGAAACATTTCAATTTCTTCTTCCTCTTCTGCAATTGTTGCTAAAGCTTCGCTGTTGTTCTGATACTTCTTTTTAAGCCCGGGCAGCTTGGAAAGAATTGGCAAATAATAATTTTCCCACCAACTAGACTCTGGCAAAACAAAATAACCCCTTATCTGATAACCTCTATCTTTAATTATCTGTAAATTTTCCTTTACCGTTTTTGCCATTGGATACACCTTTGCCATGTAGTCTTTAGCTTCCTTGGGCGGGTTAGGATCTATCCAACACATCTCTGAAACAGCCAAATATCCTCCATCAACCAAAAATTTGCTCCATTCACTTAACCCCTTCTCAAAACCAACAACAAAAATGGCTCCTTCACACCAGATAGCGTCAAAACTTTTAAGCTCAAAATCAAGACTTGTCATATCACCCTTTACAGCCTCGATTTTCTCGCTGATGCCCTCAGCTTGAGCACATTTTATAAGTTCATCTAGAAATGGTTGATGATTATCCAGTGCAGTGATTTTTGCATTTGAAATTTTAGCTAGCTCAATTGTTTGCATCCCTGGGCCACAACCAATGTCTAAGAAACGAGGGGTTTCCGGTAAATCTGTAAGTACGCGGTATGCTCGTCTTGTTGATTTGTTGTCCCCTGGGCCTTCTCTAGGTAAATTGCTGTGAATTTCAAAGAAGTAATTATTGAGTTTCATGGGCAACACATATCGTTTAGTAAATGATGTGCTTACTTCTATAATTAACGTATTACTTTTAGTTTGTTAATGGTAGCGTGGCTTGTGGGTTGAGTGGAAGTCTTATTTAGTGGTTTTGCAGCTATCAACTGGGTAAAGTTATGTCAGAAGGGACTGAAGTAAAAATTAGACAAGACCTCCTTGCAGAGATTGTTTTCTTAGAGGAAAGTTATCGTCAACTTAAAAGTAGCCTTTCAGCAAATGTTTATGATGCGTTAGCCGTTGTTTCTGCGCTTAAAGCGTTTAAGGGTAGTTTAAGTCGTGCTAGTGCCTATACATTAACTTTATATAATTTAAGAGGTAAACGCATCAATATTACTTGGGAGCAATTATTCACACATCTAGATTATGCATTGGCTACACTTAATGTTCCCTCGCCGTCACTTAAGCAGAGGGATACTGTGCAAACAATTATGTCTATGTCTGAGACAGAGTTTGAGCAGGTTTTAGCGTATTTTGCAGCGTTAAAAAACTCTATAAAATAGACTTTTTCTATTTTCACCCTTTTTTAGGGTGTTTATTTTTCTTGGTCTTTTCCGGAAAAGACAGTGTTTATTTTTCTCCTTAAGCTTTAAACTATTGAAGTACCTCCTGTTCTTTAGGTATTTAATAGATTTTGTTGACTTTAGTACAAGGGGTTAATCATAAAAAATTGTTAAGTTCTATGCATTTACTCTTATTTTACATGAACTATATAACATTTTTTTCAGAAAAAACCTGTCAATTCTAGATAAAACATGGTTTAATTGTACTTACAGTTTAAATACATCTTCCAAGTCTCATATTTAGGTGAGAATTAGTCTCACGCTTGTTTTAGTTAATTAAAAAAGTCCTTTTTTCTTATCCACTTCTGTCAGGAAGGGATTTTCTAGACATGACTGCAAATCAAAAAGAGTTGATCAACGAGTTAAAACTTGAATGGACGAAGCTTTGGCGGGAAAGACATGATGATAAAGTGCGCGCTGAAGGAATAGCAGTTACTGATTATTCTCATCTATTTGTGGATAAAGGCACAATTATTCATGCAACACGAACCTATAAAGCATTAAATTTTAAAGAAATCTTAGAGCAACATAACGTAGTAAACGCTGAACGTTATGTTCCTGCTGATCGTTTTGTAGGTGGTTGGAACAAGTTTGTTAAATGCAATATTGTAAACAAGAATGCCTCTACCCGACGTCGGGAGTACTTAGCAGACGAGAAAAAAGTTCGTCAACAACCTAAAAAAGGTGGTAGAGGCTGGTTGCATGCACCCTGATTACTTGCTATTTTTCCACATTTTGTTTTTATGAGGGACCGTTTTTGGGTAACTATCGAGATCGACTAGATATTATTGCAGATATTTTACAGGCTACCAGTCGTGAAGCTAAAAAAACTCAGATAATGTATCAAGCAAACCTTAGCTACAAAGTGCTTCAGCGTTATCTAAACGAGGTTACTGACGCATCACTTGTACAATTCACATGTGAAAACCAAAGCTACCTTATAACCCCTAAAGGTCAAGATTACCTCATAGCTTACAAAGAATATGCACGAACAAACAAAAACATTGAAAAACGCCTTAACGATTTCTCAAACAAAAAACGCGTACTAGAAGATTTATGCCCTTACAAAGACGATTTAACAGCAACACCTTAACACTTTAAGATAAAACATGTAAACTATCAAGCATATTTTTGAAACTGATTTTTATTGTGTTTGTAAAAAAGGGGTCTTCTATGAGTTCTTTTCAGAGATATCGTGTCCTGTTTTTGGTTATTATTGCAGTTTTAGCTCTAATTATTGCCTCACCATTAATTGAGCGGTATGTTTCGGCGCCAAAAACTGAACCGTTAACCGAATTTTCAGTGCTTGGCTCTTACCGTAATGCAACTTATCCGTACAATTTAACATCAGGCGATGTTTATCCCCTGTATTTTACAATTAGCAATAATTTAGGTTCCCAAGCTAATTATAGATTGGATGTAAAATTTCGTACTCCACAACAACCTGGACCAGACAGTTTTAACTATGCTAAGAGCAGCTTATCGCCACTAACTAGCTTTACCTTCAAAGTTAACGATGGCGAATCTGTAGAGTTACAGATAAACTTGGAGTTTGATTATGTTGTTGATCTAAGTGAGGCTACTTTAAACAGCATAGCTGTTAATGGAACATCTGTTGATATGCATGATTTGCTTGTAGAGTGGGATCCTGAAAAAAACGCTTATTTAGGCAACATTTTTTTTGAGTTATACCTTTATGATGACTCTACCGGCAATTTTCAATACAATCAACGTTACCTCAGCTTATGGGTAAATCTAAGCTAACAAAACAATCTTTTGGATCCTGGAGGTACTTTTAAATTTGGTTTTAAAGTCCGAAGTCATTTTAGCCGTTGGCGCCCACCCAGACGACATCGAATTGGGCTGTGGCGGGACAATAAGTGCAGCTTCAAAACTTGGTAAACGAGTAATAGCCGTTTTCCTTTCAAAAGGTGAACAAAGCGGCAACCCAGAAATTAGACCTAAAGAAAGCATCGAGGCCCTTTCATTACTGGGTGTAAAAGAAGCCTATTTCGGAGATTTTCCTGACAGTGAAATTCCCTGCTCACGACAAGCAATCGATTTTTTGGAAGCCTTTTTTGTTGCACACAAGCCTGACACGGTACTAACACATACAGTCAACGATATTCATCAAGACCATAGACAGGTCGGATGGCTTTCAATTTCAGCTTTTCGTAATGCACCACGACTACTGGCCTATGAAACTCCAAGAGTTACACAAGCGTTTTCTCCCACATATTTTGTTGACATTGCAAACTGCGTCAACGATAAATGGTTAGCCTTAAAATGCCATTTTTCTCAGAAAACTAAACGCTATATCACATATGAATCAATGGTTAATTTAGCCTCATTTAGAGGTAGCCAAGTTAGTCTACCTGCTGCTGAAGCATTTGAAGTTGTACGTTACATCGAAAAAACCGAAAAGAGTACCTGATATTAGCTTGATTGTCTGTGACTCTACATTGATTGTTTCAGGGCACCAACCTAACTATTTACCATGGTTAGGTTTTTTTGACAAAATGCAAACAAGTGACCTTTTCATAATTGAAGATAACGTCCAATTTGAACGCCAAGGCTTCACTAGCCGAAACAAAATAAAAACCATTGATGGCATACGATGGCTAAGTGTACCTATCAAACATGCCAATTTACCTCTAAAAATCAAAGATATAGAAATCTCAAACGAAGGCGAACCTACATGGGCCTCCCGACACTGGTTAACACTTAAACACAACTACTGTAAGGCACCCTTTTGGAATGACTACAATGAATTCTTTGAAGATGCTTACACCCAAAAATGGGCTAAACTAATCGATCTAAACATGCATTTAATACGCGGAATAATGCATTTTCTTGACATTAAAACCCCTCTTGTTATAGGCTCCACTTTAGACGCAACCGGACAAAAAAACGAGCTAATAATTGCCCAATGCAAAGCAGTCGGCGGAGACACACAACTTGCAGGAATAGGCGGAAAACACTACATTAACCCCAAACGCTTCGAAGAAGAAGGCATAAAACTCTGTTTTCAAAACTTTCAACACCCCTGCTATATGCAACTACACGGCAAATTTGCCTCTAACCTTTCGGTTGTAGACTTTCTCTTCTGTTCAGGCGCAGACGAATGGAAAAAAATTACTACTACTAATAGAGGAGGACCAAAAAATGTTGACAAATAACCTCTTGTCTTCACAACCCTTCTTTCCAGAAGACAGTCTGCAAACAATCTTACGAGAAATCGAAGATACCTTACGCGGCGGCATGCTAACAGGCGGTCCACACTTAGCTAAATTTGAACAAGATTTTGCAGAATACAACAAAATAAAATATGCAGTAGGCGTTAATTCTGGAACAGCCTCACTTGAAATTGCACTAAGACACTTTGATATAAAAGACAAAGAAGTCATAGTGCCCACAAACACGTTCATCTCAACACCTAACGCAGTAATTTTTGCCGGCGGAAAACCCGTACTTGCCGACATACAAGAAGATACTCTTTGCATTAACATAGAAGACGTTAAACGTAAACTTACCTCTAAAACAGCAGGAATCATAATTGTACATGTCGCTGGGCTTATCTGCCCCCAAATAAATGAACTTAAACAGTTTTGCAACGAAAACAACTTGTTCTTATTAGAGGATGCTTCTCATGCACACGGCGCCATGATTGACGGTAAAATGGCTGGAACATTAGGCGATGTCGGATGCTTCTCTTTGTACCCTACTAAAGTTATAACCAGTTGCGAAGGTGGCATGATAATTTCCAATGACACCGAATTAACTGAAGACGCTAGATGCATGCGTAACTGCGGACAAACCACACAAAAAAAAGTCGTTATGCTCGGCCACAATTGGCGTCTAAGCGAAATCGCCGCAATTGTAGGCAAAAACCAGTTACCACATCTTGAAAGATTCATTGCACAACGAAACAAAATCGCCACATACTACAACAACACCCTAAGCAAAATTAACGGCGTCACACTCTTCCGTGTTCCACCTAACATTAGACATAGCTACTACAAATACCCCATAAAATTAGCTAACGAAATCAACCGAGATACACTTGCCCTAAAAATGAAAGAAAAAGGAATAGAAACAGGCAGCGTCTACTCACCACCATGCCACCTACAACCTTACTACCTAAAAAACTACCCACAAACAGACAAACTCTCCATAGCCGAAACAACACTCCAAAAAGTTCTATGTCTACCAATGCATGTTAATCTAACACAAGAAAATCTCCAATACATCACAGACACATTTACTTCATCCTTAAATGAACTGTAGACTACACAACATGAATCCCATTAACAAAAATCATCAAGCCGCAGTGTCTGATGATAATACACTTAAGCGATTTCCAGTACGAAAATCTGAACTCGACCGCTTCAAATTTGGCAAACGTATCTACTTCCAAATAGCTAGCTCCACATTTGGACATACACCACTTTGTCTTGACGTTGCATGTGGTGCAAAGCCTTTTCCAAAAGCAGACGTGGTATGTGACCTTAACATTTTGCCTGTGAAAGACCGAAGTATGAAACGTTTAGAAACTACTGGTAAACCTTTTGTTTTATGTAGTTGCTATTTTCTACCTTTCAAAGATGGCGCATTTGATTTTGCTACAAGCTACTACTTGCTTGAACACATTAATTACCCTGGCATGTTTTATTCGGAGCTAAAACGTGTGGCTAAACATGGTTTTATTCAATGCCCCACTTGGTTTAACGAATTTTTGTATGGCGAAGAAGTACATAACTGGATAGTAATTAAACAGAATAACCGTCTTTTTGTTAAACCAATCAACAACAAAAGTAAACAAACACTTGCTCTAAGTTTTATTTTTCATCGATTGTACCGTTTTCATACTTGGCAGTTATTACATGCAATAATTGATGAAATCACACATGTTTTCACAGTAACAATTAGTTTTTAAAGTCTCTTTGAGAATTTAACGCTTAAAACGATTTTTGACAGGCTAACGGTGAATTTTATATGTATACTTCAAATTTATCAACACCGAATTGTTCTAGAAATTATCTTTATTTTTCAGGTAATATCCTCCTTACACCTTTAAATGACTGTTTCTTTGCATTGTCTTTAAGAATCCCACCAAGTTTTTTAGGAGACACCTTTTATGGACAATTTTCGTTCATTCGTTTCAGTTGTCATTGCGGCACTCAACGAAGAAGAAGGAATAGGTCCAACTCTTATGGAAATGCAAAGTGTACTTCATGATTCAAAATTTATTGTTATCGATGGTAACAGCGTTGACAAAACCCTCGAGATAGCTAAAAACATGGGCGCCGACGTGCTTTTACAGGAAGGTAAAGGCAAAGGAAACGCCATGTCCCAAGGTTTACGCATGTATGGCTCAAAATATGACTTTATCGTTTTTACTGACGCAGACTACACTTATCCCGCTGAATATGTTCCTCAAATGATCGAAATTTTGGAACAGAACCCACAAGTAGGCATGGTCATAGGAAACCGTTTCAAAAGTTTAGGCGTCAACAGATCTTTTAAAAACCCGTTTTATTTCGGAAATAAACTACTAGCTTTTGCTCAACAAGTCATAAATGGTGTTAAACTTGCTGATCCATTATCTGGTTTGAGGGTTGTCCGTAGTGAGGCTTTGGACGGTTTGAAACTAAAAAGTAACGGCTTTGATATTGAGGCAGAACTAAACGCAATTATGGGTCGTAGAGGCTACAAAATTGTCGAGATTCCTATTGAATACCGTGATAGGTTAGGCGAAAAAAAACTCCGAGTACGTGACGGTTGGGGCATAATGAAACGCATAGTTGCTGAAGGTTTCGCATACTAACTTAATCCGGCTTCTTTTTTTAGTTTTCATTTAAAATTTAGGTGTATTTTTTGACTGTAAAAGTTGGAATGGTCGGTTTAGGCCATATGGGTCAACTGCATATGCTAAACGCTATGCGGGTTAACGACGTAGAAGTGGTTGCCGCCGCAGATAAAGACAAAAAAAACCGTGCTTACGCAGAACGTTTCCACGTAAAAACTTATGACGACTACACAAAATTAATTGATTCAGAAGAACTTGACGCCGTAATTGTTTCTCTACCTAACTTCTTAAAAAAAGACGGCGTCTCCTATGCTGCCGAAAGAGGTCTTGATATTTTTCTAGATAAACCCTGTTCCCGAAACTTTGAGGAAGCAGACGCCATAATACAGAAGGCCGACCGTAGCGGCATTCGTTTGATGGTAGGTGTTAACTACCGTTATTTTCCTTGTGTTCAAAAACTTAAAGCAAACCTTGACAGTGGACAACTCGGAGACACAGTTATCGCTACATCTGAACTGGTGCTTAATGGACCAATTTCACATGGTGCAGTTCCTGTACCCATTCCTGAATGGTGGTTAAACAAAGATTTAGCCGGCGGAGGCGCCTTACTGGATTTAGGTTACCACACCATAGATTTGTTAACATGGATGCTGGGCGATTTTGAGGTTTCCTTTTCCAAATTAGGTCACAAGTTAAATCTACCTGTCGAAGATGTCGGTATGATTGTATTACATTCAAAAACCTGTGACTTAGACTGTATAGTAAATGTTGGCTGGTTCTCAAAATCCATTTTTCCCGACTTTAATTTCCGACTTAACCTACATGGCACTGTAGGTTTTGACTCAACAGACCATTACATTCCGACAGATGCAAAAATAAATGCTGTAAAAGAAGGCGTAAAAAACATTGCTCGCAGAGTAACTTTCCAAAAACCTACATACTTATCCTACACTTACTATTATGAATCCTTCTACACAATTATGCAACTCTTTTTTGATTCCCTTAAGAAAGGTTCAGAGTTTCCAATTTCCTTGTCTCAACAGTTAGATGTAATACGTATAATCGAATCCGCCTACAAACTAAATGGAGCACAATAAAATGACAAAGGTAACAATTACCTCTGCTAAGCAACCCTTTCTTGATGAAGATATAGATTCAGCAGTTGCACGATCAATAGACAATTTAGAATACGATTTCAACAAAGTTAAAACAGTTTACATCAAACCAAACTTGTGCTATTACTGGAACGCATCTACAGGCGAAACCACCGACGGCAGAGTCGTAGGCGCCATAATAAAATACTTAAAACAGAAAATCAGCAACGTTTCAATTACCGTAGCTGAAGCTGACGCGTCTGCAATGAAAACCAAATTTGCATTTGGAATTCTAGGTTACAAAGACCTCTGCGAAAAACATGAGGTACCACTAAAAAACCTAAGCGAAGGCAACATCGTTAAACGTACAGTCACAGTAGGCAACCAGAATCTAACTCTGCCTTTTAATGAAGACTTTCTAAACGCTGACTTAATCATAAACGTACCTAAACTGAAAACTCATAACTTTGTAGGTTCAACTGTTGGCATGAAAAACATTTTTGGCGCTATAGCAAAACCAAGAAAATACTCTTATCACAAAAATATAACTAACACTATAGTCGCCGCAAACAAAATCGCAAAATCCCACCTCACCGTAGTTGACGGCTTAATCGTCCGTGGATCCTGCCCCAAAAAACTCGGAGTCATCATGGCAGGCGATAACGTTTTATCAACTGATTATGTTGCATCAAAAATTATGGGGTTTAACCCCCTGAAAGTGCCGTATCTACATTTGGCAGCAAAAGAACAACTAGGTAACGTCTCAAAGATTAGCGTCTTTGAGGACGGTATAACCCTTGCACAGGCTAAACGAGAATTTCCACATTACAGCCACCGTATGCATTCATTATCATGGAATCTACAACTACGTATGCTTAGAGCTTATACAACGGTTTCTGGAGATGTCTTGCCTCCATTTCTAGAAAAATAACCCAGTTATTTGAAGGCTTTTAGAACCCTATTAGTTATTGCATGCCAAAACCTTAGGGGGATAAGTCCTAATGGCAAAGTTAACCCCCAAAAAAATGTTAAACCATTCAAGGCGAATTCATGCTTTTCATTTTTTTCTGGCTACTTTTTGGAGCCTTAGCCTTTGCTCCTCCCGTATTTATTTATCTCTACATGGGTCACAAATCCAAAGCAGCTTGGCCTACTAAAATCAATGATAAATATACACCTAAAATTTCCATAATAATCCCAACTTACAATGAAGCTGAAATAATCAAGTACAAACTGGTAAACACCAGTCTTTTATCATACCCACAAGACCTCATGGAGATAATTGTTGTCGATAGCAATTCAAGTGACGGTACACCCCAAATCGTTGACGATTTTATAAAGCAAAATCCTTCTTTGAATGTTAAGGTTCTTTTGGAGCCGCAAAGAAAAGGCAAATCTCATGCCCTAAACATCGCTCTTGCTAACTGTAGTGGAGAAATCATAGCCATTTCTGATGCAGACTGCTTTTGGCCAAAAGACATCCTAACAAAAGCTCTCCCATACATTGCAGACCCAACCGTTGGCGCTATTGGTGGACCAAAAATTCTCTTTAACAAAGACCAAACATGGATAACCCGAATGGAGCAGAGCTATTTGAAATCTGCTAACATGTTGCGGTTGGGTGAATCTAAAGTTGGTTCGACACTGTTTTTTGAGGGGGGGTTTAGCGTTTTTAAACGTGAAGCACTGGAACGTTTTGACCCCTACAAGACAGGTTCAGATGACTGTGGTACCGTCTTAAGTGTTATTGAACATAATTATCGGGCCATGCTTGTTACCGATGCCAAGTTTTACAGCAGCTTTCCGGCGACTTTTAGGGGTAAAATAAGCATTAAATTACGTCGGACAAATCAGCTTGTTCATGTTTTCTTACGGTACCTGCGGTTACTTGTTGTTGGAAAAGCAGAAAACGCCCGAGCAACCGTTATCCCTAACACTATGCTTTATCTTTTTTCGCCTATAGCCTTTCTTGTTTTCTTAGGTCTAACCGGCTACATGTTAACTCTTTATCCTTTACTGCTCCTCCTCTTTTGCCTGCTCTTAATTCCACAAATCAGATTTTACACTTACCAGATTATAGAAAACAATTTGTTGCTTTTCGTCTCTATCTTTGCGGTTTTGTTTGGTAAAAAATTTAGCGTTTGGACAAAACCCGACGACCGTGTATGGCTCAATGAGTCAAATTTGACTTCTTATGATTTAATTTAGGCGTACATAATAATGTTGTCTCAAACTCAAAACGTTAAGGTAACTATTGGGTTATGTGTGAAAAATTCTCAAGCAACCATTAAACCCGCTGTGAGCAGCATCTTATCACAAGACTATCCTGCTAACCAAATGGAGCTTATAGTTGTGGATGGTTATAGCAAAGATCAAACTGTGGAAATAATTAAAAGCTGCCTAACCGCTGTGGCGTTGCAAACTCGTTTCTTCTCAGAAAATCACGGCTTAGGGCAGGCTCGACAAACGGTAATAGAAAACGCCGTTGGATCATACGTGGTCTGGGTTGATGGTGATATGGAGTTGCCCTCTGATTTTGTTCGCAAACAAGTCTTATTCATGGATGCAAACCCTTCTGTTGGTATTGGAAAAGCCCGTTACGGTATAGATAAAGATGCCAAGCTTGTCGCTTCGCTGGAAAACATTGAATTTCTCATTAATTATCAGTTTGAAGGGGAAACTCACCTCAAATACCTTGGTACTTCTGGTTGCATTTATCGTATTGAGGCGATACGGCAAGCGGGTGGTTTTGATATAACCTTTAGAGGGGTTGGTGAGGATATGGATGCTGAGTATCGTGTCCATAGTAATGGCTGGAAGTTGTACGTTACGGATGCTGTTTTTGTTGAGCACCGTAGGGATTCTTGGCGGTCTCTTTGGGATGAATATTTTTGGCATGGTTATGGTTTTCGTTTTTTACTTAACAAGAACCGGGATATGGTTAACATTGGAAAAATGTTGCCCCCTGTTGCTGTTTTAGCTGAATTACGCCGGGTGCCTGAAGCTTATCGGTTAACTGGGCAAAAAATTGTAGTGTTGTTGCCTTTTCATTATGTTTTTAAACGGATTGCCTGGTTTTTGGGGTTTCTGAAAAGTCGCAGACAAACATGAGGCGATTTAGTGAGTTATGCTGTAACTGTTGGCATCTGCGTAAAGAATGGAGCCCAAACCATCACGCGAGCATTGCAAAGTGTCATGGTGCAAGATTTTCCTCATGACCGAATTGAGGTTATAATTGTTGATGATGGAAGTGTAGATGGAACACTTGAGGTAGTTCGTTGTTTTACACTTACTATGGATATGGCTGTGCGGATTTTGCGACACTCTTGGCAGGGCATTGCAGAAGCAAGAAACACTGTTGCACGTAACGCTGACGGAAAATATATCGTATGGGTAGATAGCGATATGGTGTTATCTGACAATTTCATTCAAGTGCAGTATCGTTTTATGGAGCAAAACCCCAAAGTCGGTATAGCTAAAGGCGTCTATGGCATAATTTCAAATGTAAACTTGGTTGCTTCTCTTGAAAACATGTCGTTTGTCAGCGAAAACTATCGTTATGAATGCGGTACAGGCGGTAGCATATATCGCACTCAAGTCCTGCGTGACATAGGTTACTTTGATTGCAGACTTAGATTCGCCGGAGAAGACCATGACACCGCAGCTAAAATTGGCGCTGCTGGATGGGAACTTAGACGCAGTCCTGCCATATTTTATGAATACCCTAGGACCAGCTGGCGAAAACTATGGAACAAATACTACAACTGGGGCTATGGATTACATGAAGCCTGCCAAACAAACCCCAAATTAGTAACACTCTATGAAATGACCCCCGTTGCTGGCTTTGCAGCTGGCCTAAAGCGCTCATTTATCGCTTATCGACTAACCTGTGAGAAAAAAAATTTCCTTCTACCTTTCCAATTTGTTTTCAAACTCAGCGCTTGGTGCCTTGGCTACCTTAAAGGCGCATTACACTAAATGGTTTTGACTTTCTATGGCTCAAAAAACACTTAGTCCAACAGACGAAAAATTCCAGACATGGTTCGACCAAAAAATAAACCTAACCGACCCATGGTATCAGCTACTTCTAAAAATGATTAAACCTGTAACCAGCTTCCAAAACAAACGTGTACTAGAAGTTGGCTGCGGCCTTGGCGTCTTTTGCATGCATGTAGCAAAAAACGGCGGAGAAGCAATAGGCCTAGACATTTCAAAAAGCGCCATTATGAAAGCTAAAACCTTAACCAAACAATACGGGGCTAACAATAATGTAGAGTTTGTTGTTAGTGACGCAAAATTTCTACCCTTTACCGACCGTAGTCAGGACATAATTGTTTCCTCTGAGGTACTAGAACACATTGAAGGACATGAAAAAGCGTTTCACGAATTTGCACGACTAATAAACAAATCCGGCTACATCTGTATAACAGTACCTAACCTTCTAAGCAGTCTATTCTTTGAAATCGTATTCTTCAAAATTATGGGACAACCAAAATATGTCCAACGATTCCTTAACGTAGAAAACGAATATGTCTTCCATTACCCCAAAGTTAAACGACTCGTAAACTCTGAACACCTAAAAATTATAGACATTAAAGGAACAGACTATGTACATTTACACCCAAAAATCACCAACCTTTTCCATCTTGACAAAATAATTAGCATAGTTTCTAATTCGCTGGAAAACAAAAAATCCTGGCGTTTCTTTGGCGCAAACATTGGGGTCATAGCCCAAAAAACAGCCGCGTAAAAGGGCTATATCATCATGACAAAAAGCGTCAGCGTCTTCTGCCCAACCTTACATAACTATGGCGGAGGAGAATTCGTCGCAATAGCCCTCGCTAACACCCTTGCACAAAACAATTATGACGTACATTTTTTCACTACAAAACCCGTTAACCAAAAAACAATCAAAGACTTCTTCGGTGAAACACTACACCCCAAAATCAAATCAGTAACACAACCAACAAACCTAAATGTAAAAGGCATTTTGGGATTTTACCAAACAATTTTTCGTTCATATATAGCCAAATCAAAAACTACCCTTTTCATTGACCCCTACTCAAACTGCATATTCCCCTGGACAAATGTATGTTACATACATTTTCCAACATTAAACCACTATACATACCACAACCATTTCCCATACCTGCTTAGCCCACACCACACCGAAGTTGGAGCCCTCCCACAGGTAATTCTTGAAAAAAACCTTGCAAACTATAATAACAAACTAGTTTTAGCCAACAGCCACTACACAGCACACGAAATCGAGGTATTCTCAGGAAAAAAAGTTCCCGTACTATATCCACCTTTTACATCAAGCATCCAAAACATTTCCCCTAAAGAAAAACAAAACCTCGTTGTAACAACTTCCAGATTTGAACAAAACAAAAAACTTGAAAACATCCCAAAAATCGCTGCAAAAACAAACAGCAACATCAAATTCGCCATAATCGGACGCCTATACGACAAAACAACTCTTGACCGACTGCAAATACAAACTAAAAAACTAAAAGTAAACGACCGCGTAAAATTCTACCCTGACCTCCCAGTTACCCAAAAACTCGAACTGTTAGCATCTGCAAAAATCTATCTACACACAATGATTGGAGAACATTTTGGAATTTCTATCGTTGAAGCTATGGCATCCGGATGCATACCAATTAGCCACAACTCTGGCGGTGTGGTTGAATTTGTTCCCCCAGAAAACCGTTATGAAACAACAGAACAAGCCGCCCATAAAATCAACTCAATAATAGCAGACTGGTCAGAAAACAAAACTATAGAACCTAAACAGATAGCTGAACAGTTCTCAATAAAAAACTTTTCACAAAAATTTATGGAACTTTTCTCAAAATACGAAACTTGAGGTTTTACGCTTGCATATCTGTCACATTTGGGAACGTTTTTGGCCTATCGAAATCGGTGGATTAGAACGCTATATCATGGGCTTATCTAGCTATCTATCAAAAAAACAACAAATCAACTTTTCGCTAATTACCGGCAGAACTAAATTACTACTATTAACAAAAAACATCAAAAAAGAAGAAGACGCCGGCTACATCAAAATTTACCGCCTCGGGCCTCGCCCCGTTGATCTGATTAATGGCTTCTTTATGTACACATCCAAACAACAACCAAAATATCTAAACAAACTAAAACTTACAAGCCTCTGTAATGAAGCCTCACAGTGGAAAACAGCACAAACCGCTGACATCTTTCATATACACGGAATCTGGGCAGACCTTGAATATATCAATCTTGGAATTTACCTTAGTCAACACTTTCACAAACCCCTCGTTTTAACCTTACATGGCAGCTTTATCGGTAACCCTCTGCATGGTGGAATGCCACTAAAATCCTCCCCTGTAAAAGACATTCTCTTCAATAACGTCGTTGCAATAACTACTTACTCAAAAGAAGTATTATACGCATTGCAGGATATGGGTTTAAGCGACAAAAGTCATCTTATAACTAACTTTGTTGACACACCTCATTTTAAAAATCCTAACTGTTCCAGTAAAACAAATGAGGCTGTAGTGATTTATGTGGGCAGACTTGAGCCTGTAACTAATCCTGATTTGCCTATTCGTGCTTTTGAGAGTGTGCATAAAGAGTTTCCAAACGCTAAACTACACATTATCGGATACGGCAGTATTTTTGAAAAATTAAAGCAACTTGTTCACGAGTTAAATCTTGATGATACCGTATTGTTGATGGGCAAACAAACTGATGTGCCCAAGTTTCTGTGGAACAGTGATATTTTTATTGCAACTAATTTTGGTTACATAGCAACTTTGGAAGCATGGTCTGCCGGGTTAGCGGTTATAGCGCCAGATTTTGGTATAATGACTGAAACCATAACACATGGCGAAAACGGACTTCTGGTAAAGCCCCAAAATGTGGAAGATCTTTCTTTAGCTATTATCAGTTTATTGCGTGATAAGCAGCTTAGGGAAAAATTGGCTTTTAATGGAGTTCAAACAGTAAAAGAATACGACATTCGTGCTGTTGCACCTAAAATGGCGCAAGTTTACCGTTCAGTATTATAAAACAGGAGATAGCATTTTGGAGCTTTATCAACGCAAGTTTTCACAGCATTTTCTTGCTATCATATTTGTACTACAATTTGTTTTGTACTTTGCACTTTTTGCTAATTTGCTGCTTCTCCGTGTAATAGTTGGCATTGTTTATTTGACCTTTATTCCCGGATTTATCATGATCAAACTGTTAAAGCTTGATCGTCTTAGTGGCATTGAGTCTGTTTTGTATTCTTTAGGCTTTAGCCTTGCATTTTTGATGATTGCTGGCTTAATAATCAACAATTTCGGCGCAAGTTTTGGACTTGATATGCCTCTTTCTACTTTACCGCTTTCCATATTTATGAACAGTTTAATTCTTATAGGCGCTGCAATTGCCCAGTTCCAACAACCTAAAATTTCGTTACAAAGCTCAAATTCAAGCTCTTTTTCACCTTGGGCATTGCTTTTGGTTTTTCTGCCAATTTTAAGTGTAGTTGGAACGTATTTTGTGAATTTGAATGGCAATAGCAGTATTCTAATGCTTATGATCACAATTATAAGCTTGCTTTTTACCGCCCTTGCCTTCCTAAATAGGCCCTCCCTTAGTAAGGTGTATCCTGTAGCTATTTTTATGATTGCCTTAGCGTTGCTGTTTCATTTTTCGCTCATCTCTGGTTATATTGTACCTTACGGTGGTGATTCGCCTGTTGAATTGTTTGTTTTTAGAAACTCTCAAATGAATTCTTACTGGCATCCTGAGTTGCCCTTTGCAATAGGTGATCAGCCATTGGGCAGAATGAATGCTATGCTAAGTGTCACTGTACTGCCAACAGTTTATTCAAATATTTTAGGACTTGACCCCACATGGGTCTACAAAATTATTTTTCCCTTCATCTTTGCATTTCTACCCGTAGGTTTATATCTGCTTTGGAAACCCTACATCGGCTCAAAATATGCGATGCTTGCAGCTTTCTTGTTTATGGCACAATCTACATTTTATACAGAAATGATGGCATTAAGCCGACAACTAGTTGCTGAATTATTCTTTGTTTTGCTTTTTATGGTGCTTCTAAATAAGCAGATAAAAATGCAAGCCAAATATTTTACCTTCATGATCTTTAGTTTTGGCCTAATTTTTTCACATTACGCACTTTCTGAGATCTTTTTGATTATGATATTTACCGCTTGGGCGGCCTCTATGTGGTTTTTCAGACGCCCCAGTATTAACTTACAACTCGGTATGGTTGTATTCTTTTTTGTAGCTATGTTTGGTTGGTATATCTTTACTTCCGGCTCAATTGTTTTTGATAGTTTTATAACCTTTACCAATTATGTGTATAGCCAATTAGGTGACTTCTTTAACCCGTTATCTAGGGGATCCGTTGTTCTAACTGGATTAGGTTTAACTGAATCGCCCTCACTTCTAAATACCATAAGCCGTGGTTTTGCTTACCTAACAGAAATTTTTATCCTAATTGGAATTGTAGGATTAATTACACGAAAAACAAAGTTTAACTTTGATAGGGATTATGCAGTCTTTGCCTTAGTTGCCATGGCAGTACTGGCAGCACTTACGCTTGTCCCTGGCTTAGCAAATACACTTAACATGACACGATTCTATCACATTCTCTTGATGTTACTTGCACCTTTCTGTATTGTCGGCATTTGGATGTTTGCAACCTTTTTAACCAAAAAAGAGCGCCCCTTACTTGTAGCCTTACTAGTGGTAACTATTTTAGTGCCTTACTTCTTATTCCAAACCAATTTTGTATATGAAGCAGCCCAAACTGACAGCTGGTCAATTCCATTAAGCGGATACCGTATGAATCCTCTACGATTGTATGGCGATTTTGGCTTTATTGAGGACTATAGCGTGAAAGGGGCAGTGTGGCTTCATTCAAATGTGCCCTACCAAAATAACATAACCGCAGACAACGGCCTATTTACATCATTAACAGCATATGGCCTAGTGTACAGAGGGTACGTAACAGAACTCAGAAACGACACGATACTCTATTCTGACGAATACATTTACCTAAGCTACATAAGCATACATTATGAACAGGAAAGCTGGAACGGCACTCTAAACACTCTACTTAATCAAACCAATGTTATCTACTCAAACGGCGGCAGCGAAATAAGACAAGCCATAGGCTAAAAAAATTAAGCCCCTGTATACACGCCTAAAACCTACCCTAAGCACAGCTTAGCAGCCTGTTTAAGCATCATAAGCTACTAAGACAATCACGTTGATGAATACAATTTTGACCTTATGTACCCAAGATAAAGTCAACTAGTACGTCTGAGTTTTCTATCATCTGCTGCTTGTAAACCGAGTTTTAGGTTAGTTAACGTAGCAAAAAATTTTGGGTTTTAAAGGTTGATTTATGAAATGAAGGCGTTAAAACCTCATGAAACATTCTTAACGACCCTAGAGCAACAAATGCTGTTGGCTTTAATTTTGCAAAAGAACTTTGCCGCTTAGCAAATCACTACCTAAAACCTCCAATAATGCATGTTAACCTGTCACAGTTTAACTACTTACGCCAAACACTCTGGCTATTATGAACGTTAAATCATAGGTTTAATCGGCATGACTACGGTTTCTGTTGTTATTCCTACGTATAAAAGAGCCAGGATTCTGCCCATTATGCTCTCAGCCTTAAAGGCTCAAAACTTTAAAGATTTTGATGTGATAATGGTTGTCAAACCTTCTGGTGATGGTACAGAGGAACTCTTAAAACAAGTCTCAAATCGTCTAAAAATAACAGTTTTAACCCAGCAAAGCGGGCATATTGTGGATGCTTACTTTTTAGGCTCTAAAAATTCTACTGGTGACATTGTTGCTTTTCTTGATGATGATGCCATTCCTGCTGAAGACTGGCTAATGGAAACTGTGAAAGCCTTCCAAAACCCTAATGTTGTAGGTGTTACTGGCGACCAGTTCCCTGTGGTTATTAATGAGGGTAAGTTTCAGGTTCTTAAGGAGGATGAAATTCCCTCTGTTCTTTCTCATTATGAGTTTGCGTTATGGGGACGTCCATTGCATGGGCTTGAAAGTTTTAAAAACTCTATAGCTACCTCGGGCGTTGTGTATGAGCGAGGTAATAATGCTTACTCACGTAAACGCGGTATGGCTAAAGCTTTGCTTCGTGGGCCTTCAATGGCCATAAAGGGTAATGTGCTGCGTGGAATCAGTTTATCTTCTGATTGGATTTTAGGTTGCGCTTGGGAAATGGTGCTAGGTTGGCAAATCTGGAAACAAGGATACACTATGATTTATTGTCCTCAGGTGAAAGTGTATCATATTGTACATGGAAGGACTTCAAGTCGTGATTTTTTGAATCCACGTACAGACTTATTGTGGGCTGTGGAGGCTGAAATGCTCTTCTATCGTTTGTATGGTATTGAACCGGCATTTTCTTTGATAAGCAAATTTGTCTCAGACATAGCTCGTATTATGCACAGTCTTAAACACATGAAAGAGAACTCAAAATATTACTTACGAAAGATCGAGGGTATATTTTTTGGAAACATCATCGGGGCAAAATGGGTAATCTACAAAGCCCTCAACATACCTTATTCGCTACTTGCTGATCTGAAGAGATTTCAAAAAACTTCAAAAGATGTTGTAAGTAAGTCCTATACCGTTGGACATTAGCGTAGTATCTGTAGATTTATGATAAATATTTCATCACACTCATTTACACCTTGTGAAAAACTAGACCCTTTACGAGCTTTGCAAAAAGTCTAATGCATCACGTCATTTTTCCTCTACTTATCAGTCTCTTTCGGAAATAAAATAAAAACACAGCAACAATACTAATCATTAAAACTACTATTACTGTAATTACTATACATCGAATATTGAATGGCGCACCATTTTCGTCAGGCAATTCATGAATATCATTGTGTGAATATATATCGTTGTACTGTTCAGCTGTGTTGCCAGAAACTACGCCATCACGTCTGTTAAATGTGCCCGCGTTATATACGCCCCCACCAACTTCAGCCTTATTATTAGAAATTACACCATTTTCAGACAAGCTAAAATTACCATCAGGCCAGTTGTACACCCCACCACCATATGTAGCTTGATTATTAGAGATCTCACCACCTGACATACTAAAGATACCACTGTTAGACACGCCACCACCATTTTCACCAACATTGTTAGAGATCTCACCACCTGACATACTAAAGATACCACGGTTTAACACACCGCCATCATTGTTACTGATTTCACCACCAGACATACTAAAAACTCCATAGCTCCAGCCCCAGTTATACACACCACGGTTATACACACCAAAACCCATATTGTTAGAGATTACACCACCAAACATACTAAATGCGCTACCCTCACCGTTGAACACACCAGCACCATAACCAGCATTACCATTGTTATTAGAAATTTTGCCGCCATACATTTCAAACGTACCCCAGTTGACCACGCCATCACCCACACTGTTACCCGAAATCTCGCCATTATACAGAATAAGTGTGCCACATACCTCAACGCGCACAAGCTTGTTGTAAACAAGAGGGTTATTTGCACAAGTTACAATAATACCATCAAGCCGTAGCACTCCAGCACCCGGAACAATAATAACAGCGTCAGGCCACTCGGCTGGACCAAGTGTAGTACGAGCATCCACACCTATTAGTTTGAAAAATTTAGTCGTACTTGTACTTACTAACGTACCAAAAGAGGATTAAACGGGGGATTTTGCTTGCCGACGAAGTCGGAAATGACGCCGACATGCGGCATTTCAAAATCCACCACTATCGGCGGCATTCAAGGGATTATAGGCTTTATCTGAATATAGAAATTGAAATTTTCATAGGAGTGTAGCAAAGTGGTTTCTACACTCCGACTTTTAATTAAAATCGCTTCTGTTGTGGGACTTGCCCGCTTTTTGTGTAAGATTTCTGGCGTTGGAGTGGTAAGGGCGCACTTACACATTGCGCGGCAATGTCGAACCGAGAAACCCTACGAAACATACGGCTTTGGCGGATTTTCTAAAACTCCCAAACGGAGGAATCCGTGACGGGGATTTATCACCTAAGCGTTAAAATTATTAGTCGCGGGTCGGGGCGCTCGGCGGTCGGCGCGGCGGCGTATCGTGCGGGTGAGAAGTTGCACGCTGTGAGGGCGGCGGCGTACCGTTCGGGCGAAGAACTGCGTGACCCCGACGATGAAATCATCCATGACTACACAAGAAAAACAGGTGTTGCACACAAAGAGATAATTTTGCCTAAAGGCGCACCCGAGGAATACCGCGACCGTGAAACTTTGTGGAACGCTGTGGAAGCAAGTGAAAAGCGGCATGATGCTCGGCTTGCGCGTGAGGTCGAGGTTGCCCTGCAAGCAAAGTTTGATTTGGAAGAACAAAAAGCCATGCTTCGCGAGTACATAAAGGAAAATTTTGTCGCTAAAGGCATGATTGCTGACTTTGCCATACACATCAAGGGGAGCGGCAACCTTAATTCGCCCGCCGAAGGCGTGGCATCAGGAGTGCGGAACCAACAGCGCGAATCTGCACTCACTCCCGCCGCCAACCCACACGCCCACATTATGCTTACGACCCGCAGAATTGCGCCCGACGGCTTTAAGGAGAAGGTGCGTGATTGGGACAGCCGCGAAAACCTGCTGAAATGGCGCAAAAACTGGGCAGAGATAAACAATCGTTTACTTGAGCAAAAAGGGCTTGAGGAACGCATAGACCACCGTTCGTATCGGGCGCAGGGTGTTGAGCAAGAGCCGACTATACATTTGGGCTCGCAAGCGTGGGCGCTCGAAAAGCGGGGCATACGTACCGAGCGGGGCGACTATAACCGCGAAGTCAGACGGCGTAATGCGGAACGTGCCGCCAACCGTATTTCGCCCGTCGAAGGCGTGGCATCAGGAGTGCGTAACCAAACGCCTGAAACTGCACACCATCACGCCGCCAATGCTGAACGTTCCGCCCTGAAAGAAGCCAAACAACAGCAGAAGCAGGAATCGGCGAAAAACACGGCACACAAGGAAAAGCCGCAAAAATGGCGTGAACCCGAAAAAATATCGGGGTATACCGAAAAGTCGCTTGAACCCAAACCCGACGGAGAATCGCCCTTTATATCGGAGTTGGAAAAACAGCTTAAAGCCGAAAAAGCCATGCAACATATAGAAAAAATGCAAGCGCGGGATGATACCGCCAAAACAGCCAAGAATATGAACGAGTTAAAAGAAAAATACGTTGAGCTTGAAGTGGGAAAAAATCGTTTGATATCGCAGGGTAACAAGGAAAAATCCGAGCTTCCGAGTTTGGAATACCGTGCCGAATCTGTTGAGGAACACGCACAAAATATCGGTGTCTTGCAGGGCAGGGTTGAGCGTTTGCGTGAGGCTCGGCGTAGCGTGGGCTTTTTGGATTTGAAGAAAAAGAAAGAACTTGACGAAAAAATCGCGCAAGCCTCACAAGAATTAGGACGGGCGCAGGACTATTTCAAAAACCGCTTCCGCATTGACCCAAGTCAAGCCAATGAAGAAATAAAGCGTTTGCAGGAAGAAATCCGCGCAAAAAATGACGAGCTAACCGCCAAACAAACCATAGTACAGGCAATCAGGAAAAAACAGGAATCTATAGAATTAGAATACCGCACTCAAAAACTTTTAAATGAAACCCGCCCCGACCACGAACAAATCACTCAATTATTGGAACAAATGCGTAAGCCGTCCCAATCGCCCCGCGAACAACAAATTCAAGAAAGCATTGAAAGACGGCTTGAAGTTATCACGGATTACGGTTTTGAAAAGGCTATCGAGAAACTGCCTCCATATCAAGCCCACCTCCTTACAACCCTCCGAGAGCAAGCCAAAGAACGCGAAAAACTGCTTAGAGAAGAAGACGAACGAAGACACCAAACGTTCACACGAAGCCGCTAAATTGAAATTTTAAGCGCGAACAAAGTCGTAATTTGGCTTGACAAGTTTTTTCATTTAATATATACTGTGTAAAAAGTTAAGGCACTGATGTTTTTTGCAGTAATGGTCAGGGCGTTTTGAGAATTGCAGAAAATCAAATTACTATATTTTAAAGGAGTGCTTGCGTAATGAAAAAATTTGATTTACGGTTTAAGAGGGTTATGGCGTTACTATTGACGGTAATTCTTTGTTGCCCCTATTTTTCGATGACGGCGTGGGCAGAGTTTGACGAACAAGCCGGACAAGAAACGGAAATCCGTCAGGGAGATGCTTTTAATGAAAATGAAGAAATTTCGGATAGTGGTGATGCTCTCGAAGAAGATGTTTTGGACGATGAGGGCGCAGACATAGGTTTGGTTGATGAGGGTATTTCGCAGGAAGCCGAAGAAGCCCCAATCGAGGAGGAGCCTATGCGGGCGGCTTCGGTTACGGCTACGTGCGGCTGTATCAGTGTAGGGCTTAATCAAGCGGCGTTTGAGGACGGCGACGGCACAAGCGCCGACCCATTTGAGATATGGACGGCGGAACAATTAAACCACGTAAGGGCGCATTTGGGCGCGAGTACATACTTTATTGTAATGGACGATATTGACTTAGATGATTTTGCGTGGACACCGATAGGAACAAATACAGTCCCGTTCGGCGGAGTGCTGAACGGCGACGGACACGAAATATCAAATCTTACCGTTAATCTTCCATCGCAAAATTATGTTGGCCTGTTTGGGTACAGCAAAGGCACAATCAAAAATTTGACGCTGAAAGACATAAGCATAACCGGTAAGGACAACACGGGCGGGCTTGTTGGGTACAATAATCTTGGCATAATAGATAATTGTTCTGTGACCGGCAATTCCTCCGTAACAGGCGGTGTGTGTACCGGCGGCTTTGTGGGACAAAACATTAAGGGCAGTGTATCAAATTCAGGCACGACAAGCATCGTAACGGGCGGCACTAAATCAGGCGGCTTTGTCGGCAACGCAGATACCGGTACAATTGAAAAATGCTACGCAACGGGTGAAGTAACAATAACGGGGAGTTATCCGGGCGGTTTTGCGGGCTACTTAGAATCCAATACTGTAATCGAGAAATGTTACGCTACCGGCAACGTATCGTCAACATCTACTATCGCCGGTGGGTTTGCGGGCTACCTTAACAGCAGTGCTACGCTAAGAAACTGTTTTGCAACCGGTCGCTCATTGGCAAAGGACAATTCGGCAGGGTTTGTAGGATGGGGATATAATGTCAACGGTAAGATGGAAAACTGTTACACAACAACAAGTAATAACGCCCCTTTTAGCGGCGGCGGTTTCTTAACAGTCACAGATTGCTATTTCAATAAAGATTTGACGGTATCTGCTAACACGCAGGGACGCACAACGGCGCAAATGGCAGACGTAAACACGTATGTCGGTTGGGATTTTGTGAATGTTTGGCAGATGGACGCGAACGAAGGCTATCCCGTACTTCGGGGTATGCCAAAGCCAAGCGAGGTTACAAGCGTTGTGTACACGGCAATCAGCACGGCATCAGAGCTTGACGCGATTCGAAATAATTTAGTTAGAAATTACGTATTAGTCGCAAACATAGATATGACGGGAATAAACTGGACACCAATCGGAACAAGCACATTGCCGTTTGTAGGGATTTTGGACGGTAACGGGTTTGAAATATCAAATCTTACGGTTAATCTTCCCGCGCAAAGTTATGTCGGTCTGTTTGGGTATAACAAAGGCACAGTCAAGAATTTGAAGCTAAAAGACATAAACATCACAGGCAAAGACTACACGGGCGGGCTTATCGGGTACAACAACGGCATAATAGATAATTGTGCGGTGATGGGTGATTCCTCCGTAACAGGTGGTGGGTGCACCGGCGGCTTTATGGGATTTAACACTAACGGCAGGGTGACGGGGTCAAGAGCGGCAAGTGCTGTGTCAGGAAGCACTAAATCAGGCGGCTTTGTCGGCAGTACGAATATAGGCACCATTGAAAAGTGTTTCGCGACAGGAAACGTATCGGCAACAGGGGTGTACTCCGGCGGTTTTGCGGGATATTTAGACTCCTATACAGTGATTGAGAAATGCGGCGCTTCCGGCAATGTAACATCAACTAAAACTGATGCCGGCGGTTTTGCGGGCTATCTTCTCAACGGCACTTTGTTGAAAAATTGTTTTTCAGTCGGAAGCGCGGCGGGAACGGGAAATGTGTCGGGGTTTTTGGGAAGCGTGTACAGCGGCAACGGTATAATGGAAAACTGTTACACAACAACAAGCAACAGTTCCCCTTTTAACGGTCACGGCACGTTTAGCGCGACTGTTGTAAACGGTTATTTCAATAAAGATTTGTCCCCTTCTGTTAAGCCGGAAGGGCGCACAACGGCGCAGATGAGGCAGAGAAACACGTATGTCAATTGGGATTTTGACGACGTGTGGGGAATTGATGAAAATGTGGGTTATCCTTATTTGATAGAGGCTACAGAGGGCGACGCGCTGATTTTCCCGTCCATATCGCGGGAAATCACCATGCGTTTTGGTGTGGTGGATACGGCGTTTTCGGCTGTGCATGAGGGCGTTGACGTTCAGGGGCGAGCGGGCGATTATGTGTATTCGGCGTCAAACGGTGTCGTTATGTATGTTGGCGCTGACGCGCATTATGGGAATGTTGTGTATGTGAATACAAAGTTTAAGGGTGAGCATATACAGATTCGGTACGCCCATTTGGCGAACGGTACGATTAACGTCGCCGCAGGAGATAGGGTTCGTATGGGCGACGTGCTTGCCGAAATGGGTACATCGGGCGATGTTACAATAAATAATACCTACATGACGCAATTGCTCGAGATAGAAATTTTAGAATCAACCGACGGCTACGCCATAACGTCAAACGGCTCTAACGGCATCAAGGTTAATCCGCTTGACTACTTTAAAACAATAGTGACCGACGGATATTACATGACGCGAGCGTATAATTATTCGTTGGACACTGTAATTCCGCCATCGACAGCCAACGCCGCATATGTCGCAAACGCGGGGCTTGTTGGCGACCAAGCATATTTGCGTAAAATCGTCGAGGAATGTGTCCGCGAAACCCTGTACGAAAACGACATGGTGGACGTTTCGGGCTATTTGACCTATAATTCCTCTACAGGCACGGCGACGGTAAGCCTTAACGGGAAAACTAACACCTACAACGCCCTTGACGTTGACGTGACTGAAATGAACAATAGGCTCGTCGTTGACTATACCGAGTTTATCAATTATTTCTACCGCGCACCAAGCGTTATCCCCTACGATGAAGAAGAAGCACGCTCCGGCTCGGACGCAAGAAGCTCATCATCCGCTACAAGAGGTCAACTGGGCGATGAAAACCTTCCCAATATAGCTCAGATAATCATAAACGGGAAACTCAAGGATGGAAACGGCGGATTATCATGGCTGTGGACTGAAACAAATACTCGAATTACAAAGGGTATTGCAAATCACACTTTGTTCGGTGACGAATTAGACTGGCAAAGAGAACGGCTATCAGAAATAGGAAAACAGGCAAATAGGTTGCGAGAGTTTGATTTAAATAATTTTGACAGAGCGGTGCTTATAAACCGTTCGTGGGGTGGGGAAGGTAATGGGCATAATGCTGTTCTTTTGCTGAATAGTAGCAATGAAGGGATTTTGTGGAGTTATTACCCATATCCACCCGGAACTAAACAACGACCTGGAAACACTTCACCCGGTGATTTATGGTTTAAGGTGTTAGATTCGGCAGAGGTTAGTGATTTGATGGACGGACATGGAGGTGTAAAAAAACAAATAGGTATTGTTGCCGGTGTGCGCAAAGGAGACCCTAATGATAGAAACTTTAGCGAGCGCTTCGATAGATTTATTCAGGAGTACATATCGCAGGGACAGGGCTTTAACATGATGTGGAAAGCGGTTCCCATGTTTAATGAGCCGCCAGATTTTACAATGTGGGGTAATCAATGCGACAATGTTGCTCAACAAATTATGGAGGCGGGTAATCAAGGCTATGATATTGCCAGCAATCCAAATGGCTCCCTGCAACTTTATTCATATTCAAAGAATAAATCGGTTTATTTCATATTGAAAAAGAAATGGTATCAATTTGATTGGAGCGTTTTGGAAGGGTGGCATTGGGACGAAGTTTAACTTGATAAATCGTGGTGCAGGGGAAGTTTTTTTCTCTGCACTACGATTATTTTTTATGGGAGGGATTAGCTTGAAGAATCTTGCAAAAAAGATAATGGATGTGGTAGGTGGTGTCAATTTCTTTCTTAGGGGCGTAGGATATTTTATAATTGTAATAGTGGTTGTTGTCATTTGTTATCTCGTCTTTACCTTCAATAAGATGATGTATGGAAGTCCTGCGCTAATAGAAAAGTCTAGGCAGAAAGCATGGACGTATATCGCCGAAAAATACCCTAATTATATTGTTAGCAGTGTAGAGGTATGCTATGACACCGAGCATGATGTTTACGTTGTTGTATATCACGATGAGCGCAGTGGAGACAGGCGAGAATTAATTTTTGATTATAAGTCGGAAGATGTCGCAATTGAAGACAATTTTGTGGGAGGAATCCGTACGCTCACGAATGTAATTATACATACAAGGTCTATTGAACATGAGTTAAAAACTCGAATAGAAAGTGAAGTATACTCAAATTGTGGTTTGACTGTTTATTTAGAGGAATACTATTATCTTGACAAACAAGATTTAAAAGACGAAGATTTTAGTAACGCTCCTATTTATTGCATTATTCATATACCCCCTGAGGAAATACCCAAAATAGAATTGGCTGAAATTGTTTTAAAAACAGCAGAAGTAGTGAAAAATTCAGGTTTTGTGGTAAAAGAACTTCGCTTTGATTATAACAATGAAACCTATTTGATTTGGAACGATGATATGCTTACCATGACGCCGGAGGAGTTGGCGCAATACATAAAAGATTGACAGTAACGTCGCGTCGTTTCCCTATTGTCTTTGGCTGGACTGTGTGTGCGTAGAGTTGACGGGGGCGTTTTTTGCCCTCGCTTGAGGTGTTACGCGCCAAATGCAATGTATAGAAATGTTGGCAAAAATCTTTTAATCTAACAAAAATAGTATATTAACAAAAAGGTAGTAACTATGAAGAAACGCTTTCTATTTATCTTGCTTTTCTTTTTAATATGCGGTTTATTTGTAGCTGTATTTTATCCTCTTTTAACGTCGGGTTCAGTTGAAAATTCTTGGCATACAAAAGCTTCTATGAATCAGGCAAGGGCCGGTTTGGGTGTTGCTGTTGTGGACGGCAAAATCTATGCCCTTGGAGGTTACACAACATATGACAGCGTTCCTGCCGATTGTGTAGGCACAAATGAGCGTTATGACCCAAAAACGGACACATGGATTACTCTAAAGCCTATGCCTACACCAAGAATGTCTTTTGTTATCGCTGCTTACGAAGGAAAAATTTACTGTATGGGGGGTTATAATAGAAATGACGGCAACACAGTCGCCACGAGTTTTAAAGTGAATGAGGTTTATGATACAGTTACAGATAGTTGGAGCACTAAAGCCGATATACCGTTTTTTGGTTCTGCGCAAACTCATGTTGTAGATGGGAAAATTTTCGTTACACACGGATACGGAGATGCTTTGTTTATGTATGACCCGGTCACTGATGTATGGACACAAAAAACCAGTATACCTTACAGTGGACAGGGTCGTGTTTCAGCCGTGGTAGATAGCAAGATAGTATTTAGTTTCGGTTACTATCCAAACAATATGGCTCCCGGGAAACCAATAGAAATCGTCATGATTTATGATACCAAAACTGACACATATAGTGAAGGAAGCATACCTCCAAAGGGTTATACCAGCGGCGTGTCTACGGCTATAGCAACAACAGGTGTTTATGCACCACAAAGAATCTATATGTTAGGCACAAAAAACGGTGGTATATTTAATAGCAACACTGTTTATGACCCTATAAATGATACTTGGCTGACTGCTAAAGCATTACCTACGTTCCAAGGCAATTTTGGTACTGCCGTTGTTGATGATGTTATATATGTAATAGGCGGTCAACGCCGCGAGTTAGGCCTTCTTGAATTTATCCTGCCCTCCAAAACTTTCTCTACAAACCAACAGTATATACCTGTTGGTTATTTTGGTTCTGTTTCTACCGCAGAACCGCTATTGAATTATTACATCATAGCCGGGCTAACTATAGCAATAGGAGTTGCTACATGCAGTCTATTTGTTATCTCAAAAAAAGAAAAAAGTAAAAAGAGATTGATTAAGATGAGCTAATCAAAACGATATCTATTAGTCATCATGACGTTATAGCAGTCATATCCTGACTTGCAATAATTTCTGGTCGCACCAATCCATGTATAGCTCATGATGCAAATATCAGTCAAACCGGGGTCATTGTCATAGCAACCGAATAGGTGTGATGCTTCATGCTGGAACAAATTTGCCAGAGGTAGTGTACCGGGTGGGTTTACCGTCATTAAAAAATGGTTTCCGGGTCTATAGCAGTATAACTTTTCGTTAACTATATAACTAGCGGTGTGTATTTGTGTTGTGGTGTTTGTATTGCCTAATCCTGTGTCGAATG
>WRJX01000098.1 GCA_009778385.1 Candidatus Bathycorpusculum sp.
AACACACCTGTTAACGTGCATACGTCAACAAATATGACATTAAAACATGCATAGACCTAGGAGTTAATCGCACATATACGCATTCTGTCCGTTAAGCACTAACCCCACAAATTCAAGCGCCTTTCACCAATAGGCCCTTGTTTTTTAATTATTTTTATAATTAACACCTTTTTAGAGTTATTTTATGGTGGAATTACCACACGTGATTTATGTGGCATTATTGAGCGCACCTATAAGAAAGAAGAGAATTTATCTCGCAAAGAATGGAAGGTTTCTATGCCTATGTCTCTTAACAAGTTTGAGAAAGCAGTTTCCAAGGGGTTAACAGGTATGGAGAAAGCGCAGGATTTTAAAGATTTAAGGGAGAAAGTTCGCATGATGATACAAACGGTTTTGAGTATGTATGATAAGCGAGTTAGGTTTTAGTGTGATTATTTTATCTTACGTTTTTGGTTCTGGAATGCTCTGTGCTGAAGAAAACGCCAAATAATGGGGGCATTAGCTGTGCATAGGCATCGTTATCGGTTTTTTCATAAAGAAAAAGGCAAGGAAGAAATAACAAGAGAAACAATAAATAAAATAATACTGAAGGGTTTGTCTATATGATTATTAAGGCAATTAAAAACAGAAAATCTATCCGCAACTATGTGTCCGAAGCGAACGTATCTGATGAGCAAATCAAAGAACTCTTAGAAGCCGCAATGTTGGCACCCTCAGCCTGCAACAGCCGTCCATGGGCGTTTATTGTTGTACAAAATCGAGAAACGCTTGATAAAATCACCAAGATTCATCCATATACGCAAATGCTTACAACAGCTAGCTGTGCGATACTGGTGTGTGCTGATTTGAATCTGCAAAGCGGTGTATCAGAGGGCTTTTTTCCACAAGACTGTGGTGCTGCAACACAAAATATACTCTTGCAAGCTGCTGAATTGGGTTTAGGCACTTGTTGGTGCGGCGTATATCCTAAAGAGGACAAGGTGAGGGCATTTCGCAGTTTGTTTGCATTGTCCGATAATATCGTTCCGTTTTGTGTTATTGCTGTGGGCGTTCCTGATGAGGAAATTGGCAGCCGTGGTTTTTATGAAGAGGGCAAAGTTAAATGGGTAAAATAAATAATGATAGTAAAGAGGGAATTTTGTTATGGGGTTGATTAAAAATATTGAGCATGGGGTGGTGCTACCATTAGCGGCTGAGGTGCCCTATCAGGATGGTCAGGTTGTTAGTAAAACACTTGCGCAAAATAGTCGGCATAGTTTGACTTTGTTTGCTTTCGAAAAAGGTGAGGAAATTAGTTCGCATGAATCAGAGGGTGATGCTTTGGTGCTTGTTTTGGATGGTGTTGGGAGAATCACACTAGCTGGAAAAGAGCATTTGCTCCATAAAGGTGAGGCTATTGTTATGCCCGCTAAAATTCCCCATGCTGTATGTGCAGTTGAGCGTTTTAAGATGCTCTTAACGGTAACATTTCCTGAATAGGCTGTTTGAAATGAACGCTACTGAAAAACGCACAACTACAAAAAATGATGGATGATATAATTGTCGAGTAAAGTTGCCGAAGGTGCAGTCTTGCATAGTCAAGGCAAAGAGAAAAACTGTCTAAAAAATAATTTGACTGTGTGATTATAGTGTTAAAGTGTAACATAGGAGTTTAGGACGGTTTTGTTTAGTTGAGATGGTAAAGAATTATGGTAAGATCTCCTCAGTCATCGGAAACGATCTCAAACAAAAAATTGTCTACAACACTATTTTGAAATTTATCACATGAACATCAATTGTCTATTCAAAATCTCCACTGTGGCTAAACAGCTGACCTTGATTTTGGTGGAATGGGCAAAAGTGTTATTTGATCCATTTGTAGATGTTGGGTTTCTGTCTTGTTGCGTTGTTTTGCTTAGTTTTGGGGTGGCCGATGATGAATGGCACTTGTATGTCATAGTTTTCAGGTATGCCGAGTTTGCGTAGAACTTCTGGGTTGCTGTTTAGGAATTGGACAAATCCCATGTAGCATGTTCCAAGTCCAGACTCGTAGGCTTTGAGGAACATGTTTTGGGCAGCTAAAGCGCAATCAAGTAGATTTATCTGTGTCCACTGGGGATCCTTCTCGGTACATATCAAAATTAACATTGGTGCATCATAACATATGATGTCTTGGTTGGTATTGAACTTTGTAACAAGTTGTGGCATGGCTTTTTTAACAAGTTCTTTAGTTTCGTCTGAGACCAACTTGATGAGCTGTTTATCTTCAATTACTATAAATCTCCATGGCTGACGGTTCATTCCAGTGGGCGCCCATGTACCGGCCTCTAAAATGGTTTCTATTTGCTCTTTAACGACTGGTTCTTGAGTGTATTCACGTACACTTCTTCTACCCTTAATACAACTATCAAGTTCCATAACAAAACCTCTATTGATAGCAATACATGGCTGCATAATAAAGTGCTTGGTAAGCGATAATGACGAGTCATAACTTGTCAGGTTTGTGGTCCAGAATTATTTGCTATATTATGGGTTAAAAGAGGTTGTTTGTTCAATCTTATGCTGGAGCGTATCGTAATAAAATTACGTACTTTTTAATTTAGAATAGCAGGGTTGTTAGAGCGGTTTTTGTTTCCGCAATCATTTACCTCTATAGACGGCAAAGGTTCAGAACTTAATCTAGTAAGACCTACCTCCAAATGCGGCTCAAGAAGATCAACTAGGTCTTTGGGAAAAAGTTGGTCAACTCCAACAAACCCAACATTTTTTGCTTCACACTTCCTTAGGAACAATTCTTTAACTTTAGCTTGATCACATCGCCTAGTTTTCAAAAGTCGCCAAACATCATAATAATCCTTACAAGACATAGTCTTTCTCAACTAGGTCAAGGGGTAGTTTCTTTTCTCGGGCTATCTTTCGTAGTTCTTGGGGTGTTATCATGTTAACCACTTTGCAGGATCAATTGGCACATTTATAACTAGTTTCCATTTTTCTACTATAGGGCCTCTTTTTTTCATGGAACAATCAAGTAAGGAATAGCCTGCTGAAAGGGGAAGTGTTGAAAGTGTCTTGAGTACTTTTTCCATACCTAACTTTTCTGTGAGATAGCCTAGCCGTTTTAGGACGGTTTTGTTGCCGATTTTTTGGGCATAGCTAACTAATTTGGTTGGGTCTAGGTCGTTTTTGGCAAAGTATAGAGCTTTGGCTACTTCTTCTATGCCGCCACAATGCTCAGGGTGATCTAAGCAGTCGATTATGGTTTTTTCTTTTGAGGAGATGTTTATTTTTCTGTTTTCAATTTCAGTTTCTTCTGTTCCAAATATTTTGTGTGGGGGGATGGTGACGAACTTGATTTTGGTGTTTAGTATGGTTTTGGAGTTTCGGGGTTTGGTTGTTGCCACATAGGTTGCTGACGGAGTTTGATCTGTAAGGCCATGATAGTTAAGGGCGCTTGCGTATGCTATGTAGTATGGTTCGACAAGAACTGATGCTAAGATAAAGCTGTGTACTGTATAGTTGGCTGCACCTTTTGTGCCTGCTTCTAGTGGTGCTATTAGATATGTGCCTTTTTTTATTTTTTGGATCCATTTTTTGCGTACTAGCCAGTCGAGCAGGTTTTTTGGTTTGTCGGTGAATTCTTTTAGGTCTTTGGTTGTAAATATTGTTTTGCCTGCATAGCTTAGGCTGGATAATACTTTGGCTTCTCGTTCTGACAACGTACGGCTATATGATGTAATCAATTTTCGTGCACACACCCGAATATAATGAAAATATTATAGTTTACGAGGCTTATAAAGTTAAACCTAACAACTGCTTTAAAAATCCAAGATTCAAACATATCAACATGAGCTAATTAAAACGAATTAACACGAAATAACGTAAAACTGCAACATATCCGTTAGGCCAAGATTATGTGTGGACGGTGTTTTTGTTTCTTCTTAAAGGTTCAATTTTTGTATTGGTGCGACTGTCGTGTTTGACTTAGATTAGTGTTGAAAATGTTGTGCAAATATTTGAAAAATAGTGTGTTCACAGCAGCACGACTGTATGAATACATGTGATTTATTCTTTAAAAATCCCCATTACACTGTTGATGTCAGTATCTGGCTGAGAAGAGTTGATGGGAGATTAGAGGTGTTATTAAAAAGAAGATCTGATAAAAGTAACCTCCAAACGATAATCCGCAAAAAAAGATTTGGAAACGATATGTAGCGTTAGTGTGATTCATGTGGTATGGTTGTAGATAAACAGCAGCATTATGCAGCCTGAGAAAAGTTTTACTATACCATATTCTGCTATAACATATAATTAACGCCAAAATCAGGTTTTATAAGATATGCCAAAGGCAATTACAAATGAAGAAAGAGAAAAAATAGTTAAACTTAGGCAAAACAATGAAAAAGTGGCTGACATTGCGAGGCAGTTTTTTGTTACTGAGCGTTCGATTATAAATATTTGGAGTCTATTTCGTAAAACGGGTTCTTGGTTACCAAAATATGAAAATTGTGGCAGAAAACCCAAATTAAATGACACTCAAATAACTCAACTTAGAGTTGAAATAGAGAAAAACCCCGGTGTTACCATTTCAGAATTAATTGAAAAATTCAACCTGCCTTTAACAGAGTCTGGACTTAGCCGGGTATTTAAAAAACTTGATTTGACATATAAAACAAGACTCTGCATGCAACAACAGGACAAAATTGTAAAAACGTCCAAGAGACGCACAAAATAAGTTGTAAGGCCGCTTTGTTTGAGCTAATTCGGTTATGCTTTTTGTTGTTTGCTGTTTGCTTTTTTGGTATATTGGGTTAGCTTTTGTTTGCTTTAATGGATATTTTTCATAAGCCTTTTATATTTGGTGATGGTGTTTTGGATATTAACTAATGCTGAAAGGAACACGGTAGCTATGATGGAACCAAGTAAAAAACCGTTGAATGTGCTAATAAAACAGTTACATGGAAACATTGAAGTTGTTCTAAAAAATGGTTGTGACTATAAAGGAAAAATGATCAAATGTGATGGTCACATGAACATTCTTCTTGAAGGCGCAACAGAATACAAAGATGAGCAGGCCCTCACAAATTATGGTAATGTGTTGTTACGAGGAAACAATATTCTCTACATTGTTTTAGATGCAAACAAGCACTAAAACGTCATACTTCTTATTTTGCCTGTGACATAATCACAGGCAAGCTGAGTTTCAGTTTTCACATCGAATCTGCGATTAAAAAATGTTAATACGTTCTGTATGTCTCTCTGGAGAAGGTCCATTGCGTTTGGATGATCCGTTGTAACATATTGGGGCCAGTCAATAATTAACACGTGCATATCTGAATTTAGAATAATGTTATATTCACTTAAGTCACCGTGTATGATATGCGCTTTAAGGTACGCTTTTCTAATGTTACGCAGAATTTCTTTAAGTATACGTTTTGGATTGGTGAGTTTTCGCCATTTTGATAACTCACCGCCTTCAATTATGCCCATTGCAATAACATGCCTGTTGTGACTTATGGGTTTAGGCACAGACACCCCGTTCTCATAAACCAGCTGAAGCGCTTGAAATTCTTTTTCAGCTGCAAGATGTGACTGAAATAGCCATGTGGAATGCTCTTTTATGTAACCACGTTTTCTACGGGTTTGCCTAAAACTTATCCGCCCAAGTCTGTGAAATTTAACCGCAATGGTTTCACCGTTAGGCGTTAATGCTGTGTACACGTCTGCTTCTTTGCCTACACCAATGGTTTGTCCAAACGATGAGATTATTCCCGCTTTTACAAGCGCATTTATGGCTAAACAGTCATATCCTGTATAGTTTAATGTGTGTCCAATGTAGGCTCCTCTGTTGTGATAGGTTAAACCAAGTTTGTTTAACTTGTTTAGGGTAAAATCAATTCTGTCCATGGGTACTTTGGCGTATTTTTGTATTTGCTCTCTTGGTACAAACTCACGTTTACTCATTGCAGCTTCAATAATATTTAAAGTACGAAAGTCTTCACTCTCTAATTGACGAAAAACCCGCACTGCAAGATCAGCACTTGACATACATATGCTAAATTGCTTGCCTTTATTAAGGTGTACTTGTCCCGGCAAAAAACACTTTTTCTACAGTACAGCTTATATGGGTGAAACATTAACTCCTAAAAATATAATGCCAAAACATCCATAAAACTTTGAAAACCGTATGGATTGAAAAAATAGGTTTGTTAAAAATGGCAATAGAACAAGGGAATGTTTCAAAAATACTATCTGTTCTCTCTCACCCATTGCGCCGAGAAATCCTTCTAGACTTAAGTGAAAAAGGTGAATCATCATTCACAGACATGCTAAACCTCCTTAAAGTCGACACAGGCAAACTTAGCTTCCACCTACGTAATTTATCACCATTTATCGAACAAACCCCTAATGGTAAATACAAACTTAGCCGAGCAGGTGAAAGCGCTGTTAGAGTAATCCACGACGTTGAAAGCTGGGCAGAAGCAGCAGACATTGAACGTGAACAGTCACAGTTGCCATTGGCCTCTTTTAGCAAAAGACTATCCGCATATCTAATTGACTTTACATTAATCTTAGCAATCACAATGGCCTTAACAATTCTACCTCAAATATTTACTTACTCAACAGAAACACTTACATCCTCAATTAACACCATGCTCTTTATAACAGTTGTTTTTCTTTGGCTATACTCCATGTTATTTGAAGGCTTTAGCGGCCAAAGCTTAGGTAAACGCGTCATAGGACTAAAAGTAGTTCGCACAGACGGCAAAACAATGTCCTATGAACACGCTTCAATACGAAACTTTGGAAAAATCTTACCTCTACTACCTTTCGACGTACTGATTGGAATGAGAATGAAAAATGAAATGTTCAAACGATACTTTGACAAACTCGCCGGAACAACAGTTATCGACTTACGTTCACAATAAACCAAAACAGTACCTCATACCTTTTGCTTGTTATGGTTTAATGTAAACCTTAATTGCTAATTATGCATATGCTTTATTGCTGGATGACCCTATGAGCGAAGAGGAACTTCGAGTTTCAAAAATTAAATACGGCACAGTTATCGACCACATAAGCGGCGGATACGCCTTAGATGTCGTAAAAATCTTAGGTATCACTGGAAAAGAAAAACGTATCATGACCATCGCTATTAATGTTCCCAGCAAACAACTTGGCACAAAAGACATTGTAAAAATCGAAGGACGCGCTTTAAATTCTGAAGAAGTTAACAAAATCGCCATTGTTGCCCCACACGCTTCAATAAACATCATCAAAAACTATTCAGTTGTTGAAAAACTCGAAGTAAAACTCCCACAAATTATAACTGACATAGTAAAATGCATAAACCCGGTTTGTATAACAAATAGTGATGAACCTGTGGGTTCCAAATTCAGCGTTGAATCCGTAGAACCACTGATCTTAAAATGTCACTACTGCGGATATGTTCTCGAAAAAAATGATACACTATCACAAATGTGATATTATACTTCTTTTACAGTAACCTTTTTTCTGCTAACCAAAACAGCAGTCTAAAATCTGCTTGAGTTAAACGTTTACCCTGATTTAACGCCGGACACTCTGTTGTGACAGTAAACATGTATTTTTGTTGAATCTCATCAAATCTTAACTCAAACGGATAAAACCTACAAATCATCGGTCTAAAACCATAAATACTACAACCATCCGGCCTAAGAAAAAGACATTTACCATCCTGTATCTTCTTTATTTCAAACATGTACGGTTGTTTATTTGCAACTTCAAAACAAAACTCATCTCTGCTAAGACCAGTCTGTTCTTGAATTTCCTGCAACTCGCTTTCAAGCATAATTATATGTCGCGTCTTTTCTTTTGTATCCCCACAACAGATAGCACACCTGTTACATTCAAACCTCAAATTCTTTGGATAAATGAAGTCCAATTTGATCCAACATAAAAAATATGGCTTGTTGCCTAAAAACTTCCTGCCTACAACATAATAATTTAAGGTTGCTTAGTACGGTGACCTTCACCATACTGGTAGGGTCTGCTTAAATTTTTTTCAAGTTTACTTGCAAACACTTTATCCATATTCATATTCGGACAGGCAAAACGGCTAGCATCTAAAAGATAAAAGATTACATCAATTAGCTCCTCAGCAATTTTTTCTTCTGGCAACCCTTTTTTCCATGCATCACTAGCTTCACCTAGCTCAATAAAAGCAAAAAGCAATTTTTTAGGTACATCTTCAGGTTTATTGTAAAAACCCTTAGCTATTACTAATGCTTCAATTTCTTTTTTCATTTCTTCAAGATGCATAAGTTTACTACTCTCGAACAGAAAAACTACATCCCCTTATTTTAAGACTGTTTTTTTATTGTTGTTAAACATCTCTTGTCTATGATTTTTTTCCGCAAGACATAAGAGGCAAAAAGCATTAACCTATAACATGATCAGTATGAACAAAACGGCAGCTGTACTGATTGTTCTTTTGTTATTATCGTCTGTTCTTATCCTAACCTCAGAAATAGTTAATGCCCAAAACTCGGATGTTATCCGAATTAAGGCAGACGGTACAGTAACAGGAACTGACAAAATAAAACAGAATGGTTCAGTGTACACTTTAACAGGTGATCTACAGGCATCTGTTGGTCAAAATGAAGCATTTATCTTTATAGAAAAAAGCAACATTACACTTAACGGCGCAGGTTATACCATTCAAGGGTCCGGTTCAGGTTCAGGCATTTACATGCTAAGAAGCCAAAACGTCACAATTGAAAATTTTACCATATGCGGCTTTAGTAAAGGTATAGATTTCTGGATAGTTGAAAATTGGCCCTCAAACTCAAGTTATCTAAATCAGCCATCGGCATTTAACAACCACATACTTAACAACAAAATTGAAGCTATTAGCCACATAAATAGTAACCAAACAAACGAGGTAGGCTGGTGCATTTATCTTAGTGATGCAATTCAAACGGTAATCTCTGGTAACAGTTTTACTTGTAAAAATCCTCAAGGCGGCGTATACTTTAGCAACTCAACAAGAAATACAAGTCTAATTAACAACAATTTTACTGGATGTGGTGTCTGCAGTTCAAGTTCTAACCAAACGGTTGCTTACGGAAACATGGTTGATGGAAAACCCTTAATTTATCTTGACAGCAAATCTAACCAAGTTCTCGAAGAAGCAGGACTTGTTTATCTCTTCAACTGTAGTAGTATTGTCGTAAAAAATGTTAAACCCCTATACGATTACGCTGTTACAGTACAGCTAGTTGATACAATAACAAGTGAAATATCCCATAGTTGTGGACATGTTAGTTTAATTAATTCAAGCAATAACAGCATTCATGATAATTTGTTGAATTCAATAACGCTTTATGCAAGCTCATACAATAAGGTGTTTACTAATAAAATTGCTGACTTTAGCATATGCATAAAACTATATGGGGATTCAAGTTTCAATACAATTTATGATAACATACTTTTAGACACTGCTTACTCAAGTGATGCTGAAAGAATACATGATTCTGGATTTAATACTGCTGCAATTCAATTGGGCGATACTCAATTAGGCGGCGCTTTTAACAATAATATTTATGACAACACAATTATTAATCATGATTGCGCTTTTGAATTCTTCTTAAGCTCAAATAATACCATAACCGTCAATACAATTAAAGACTGCAAAGTAGGAGTTCAACTTGGTAAGTCACATTTTAACACCTTCACTGAAAATAATATAACTTCCTGCAATAGGTACGCCGTAAGCATGTATGCTGAATCAAGCAATAACACCTTTTACTACAATAACTTCATTGACAACAAAGTACAATGCATTGAAGCTCATCAACAAACACTACTCTCTGACAGTGAAACATACTCAGTAGGCAATACATGGGACAACGGTAAAACCGGCAACTATTGGGATACTTACACAGGCGTAGACATAAACGGTGATGGAATAGGTGATACACCCTATCAAGTTTTCGAGTACATGATTGACAATTACCCCTTAATGAAACCAATTGAAATCTCCAACTCCCACAACACCATAGACATACCCGCATACGACCCAACACCAATTCACCCAACACCCGGCGGCATTATGCAAGCGTTATCTGACACAAAAACCCTAACACTCATAATTGCGGTATGCATAATCCTTGGCGTTATCAGCGGCTTACTGATATATTTCAGACGACTAATTTTCAGATAAACAACATAAAAACCTAAATGATTCTTTATATTACCATTTCTTTTTACACGCCCCTTAATAACAATTAACTCTATAGCATTATTATCGTTGTGAAAACCTATGAGTGACCCAGAATTAGCCGTTTTAAAACAAGTATCCACACTAACAAAAGTTAGCGACATCGAGGATCAAAAAACGCTACGAAAACTGCTAATTGAAGGCAAAGCCTACAGCCCACAAGAAGGTTATGTAGTCGCAACAACGCCAATAACAAACCAAAACCCTCAACCACTACTACCTTCTAACGAGACTATCATCTGGGAAACACGTACACCAAAACCTAAACACAAAGGTGACATGCCCACTCCATACGAGTTCTGCGCATACACTAAATATGCAGAGTTACCCTCTGACATTTTACGCATAACACGTGACGTATCATTCACTGAATGGATTGAACATGACGGTTACAAATACAAAAGAATCGCCGGTGGCGTTATGCGACGACCAATTAATTAAAAGAATAACGGCAAAAACATATATCTCAAAAACCCCTTTCTCACCATTAATTGGTGATACAAGACGGCCTCACCCGATATAACTGATAACAATAACGAAATGGTAGTTACTCCTTGGGAAGTAAAAGGCAAAGTTGACTATGACAAACTTATAAAAGAATTCGGCACTCAACCCTTAACATCACAACTTCTCAAACGTGTAGAAAACCACACTGACAAATTACACCTACAGCTTGAACGCAAAATCTTCTTTAGCCACCGAGATCTGGACACTGTTTTAGACCTTTATGAAAAAGGCACAAAATTCGTCCTCTACACAGGCAGAGGCCCATCTGGCCCCGTTCACATTGGGCACCTCGTCCCATGGCTCTTCACTTTACACATTCAACAAAAATTCAAAACCCGACTATACTTCCAAATAACTGACGATGAAAAATACCTCGTCAACGATGAACGAGACCTTAAAGAAACAAGCAAATGGTCATACGAAAACGCTCTTGACCTAATCGCACTTGGATTCAAACCAGAAGACACATTCATAATTTATGACACCAAAGACATCGATTTACTATATGACATAACCCTTGAGGTAGCTAAACGCATAACATACAGCACCGCCCGTAGCAGCTTTGGCTTCCAAGACAGCACCAACATTGGATGGGTATACTGGCCCGCAATACAAGCCGCCCCCTGCTTCATACACAAAAAACTCACAGGCGAAAACGTACCTGCTCTCATTCCCGCAGCAATCGACCAAGACCCATACTGGAGAGTAACTCGCGACGTAGCCCAAAAACTCGGCTACTACAAACCTGCCCAAATCCACTGCCGCTTTTTACCTGGACTTGGCACAGGAGGAAAAATGAGCGCCTCAATGCCTGAAACTAGCATATTTACCATGGACATGCCAGATGTCGTCAAAAAGAAAATCTGGGGCGCATTTACAGGCGGCAAACCCACAGCAGCTGAACAACGTACAACTGGCGCAGACCCAACAGTATGTAGCATATTTCAATACTACTATTACCTCTTTGAAGCTGACACATCCAAACTAAAAGAAAAAGAACACAGATGCAGAACAGGCGAAATGCTATGCGGCGAATGCAAAAAAGACATAACTGAAAAACTCAACAATTTCCTCGAAGCCCATCGCGAACGCAGAGAAAAAGCCAAAGACATAATCGAACAATTCAACATCAAACGCTAACCACAAAAAACTAGTTATCTTCCTATTAACTCATCTATTTAGAGTTAATTTTTTAAGCAAAAGACAAACAGAAATAAAAGACATATTACCCCTTCTTTATCTTTAAAGGAAGGAATTGTTATGTCATCCAAAGTAACTGTAAACTATGCATCTGCTTATCGCCTTTTACACCCAATGCATACCGTACTTGTATCATGCATGGGAAAAGCTGGCAAACCAAACATAACTACTATGGCCTGGGCCATGCCCACAAGCCAAAAACCACCCCTTGTCGCAATCAGCCTTGCACCCGAAAGACACTCACACAGCTTAATTGAAGAGTCAGGCGAATTCATTATAAACATTCCATCTGTTGAACTTCTACAAGCCATTATTGCTTGCGGTGCATTTAGCGGCAGAAGCTTTGATAAATTCAAAAAAGCAGGCTTAACCCCAATCCCAGGCAAACGCGTCAAAACCCCTGCAATACTAGAATGCCTCGCACATATAGAATGCACTGTTGAGGACAAATTCCAAACTGGCGACCACACAATGTTTGTAGGCAAAATAGTGGAAGCCTACACTGATATGGGTATATTTTCCGATAGTTATGACATCAAACGCGCACACATGGTATATCACGGTGGCGGAAACAACTTTTACACACTCGACGTCAAAAACTATAAACCCTAATGAATTTTTACTGGCTAACTCCTTTTTTTATCCCATACTCTACAGCTTAGCGCATAGTTAATCCTACAAAATGTATACTCAAACAGTTGAATCTGTATGCCTAAAAAATAGTAAGATTAAAAAGAGAAAAGCTAAGTTTAGACAAAAGTTGGATTGGGTTTACCAAGCTTTCGGTCTATGCAGGCTTGAATGAATCCTCTGTATGCAGGTGATGGTCTGCCGGGGCGGCTCTTGAATTCTCCGTGGAACTGAGTTGCAAAATAGAAGTATTTATCTGGCAACTCTAGGGTTTCCATTCTTCTACCATCTGTACTTTTGCCTGAGAAAACAAGACCATTTTTCTTTAGAATTTCCACGTAGTCAAGATTAACTTCGAAACGGTGCCTATGGCGTTCCATGAATTCTTCTTGTTTGTACAAGTTGAAGGCGATGCTGTTTGGTTGTAGGTGAATTTTATGTGTACCCAGTCGCATCGTTGCACCTTTGTATTCTACTCCTCGTTGTTCTGGCATTAGGTCAATTACTGGGTGCGGTGAGTCTGGGTTAATTTCTGTACTGTTTGCATCTTTTAAATTGCAGACATTGCGTGCAAACTCTATTGTTGCTAATTGGAAACCATAACATATACCTAAGAAGGGGATGTCATTTTCTCTGGCGTATTGTACAGCGGAGATTTTACCTTCAGTTCCTCTTGGACCAAAACCGTATGGAACAAAAATGCCGTCAAAATTAGATAGGTCTTTGATACATTGTGGGTCTTTTTCGAATTTTTCTGCTTCAAGATATGTGATACAGACCTTGGTTTTGCATGCTGCGCCGCCATGTTTTAAGGCTTCACTCATGCTTACGTAACTATCTGTTAAACCGGCATATTTACCTACTAGTGCAATTTTTACTTCATGCTCTGGATTGATTATTGCGTTGACAAATGTTTGCCATTCTTCATATTCTTTGGTTGTGCAGTTAAAGCCTAAACGTTGACAGACAAAGTCACCCATGCCCTGTTTATCTAAAATTAGTGGGACTTCATAGACAGAATCTGCGTTATAAGCACTAAATACTGCACTTTCAGGAATAGTGCCAAATAACGCGATTTTACGTAATGTTTCAGCATCAATCATTTGTGCGCTTCTTGCAGCAATGATGTCTGGTTGGATGCCTATGCGTCTTAACTCATTTACGCTGTGCTGTAATGGTTTAGTTTTCATTTCTTGGGTTACATCAAGAATTGGCACAAGCGCAACATGGGCATAGAGAGTGTTTTCATAACCTTCCTCCATACGCATTTGACGGATTGCTTCAAGAAATGGCAAGCCTTCTATGTCGCCAACTGTTCCGCCAACTTCTGTTAAAACAACATCTGCACCTAATGCTTTCCCCGCGTTTTTAATACGACTCTTTATTTCATTGGTAATATGGGGAACTATTTGGACACAGCGACCAAGATAGTCGCCATGGCGCTCTTTTTCAATTACTGATTTGTAAACGGTTCCTGTAGTTAAATTGTTGCTCTGTTTAAGACTTAAATCTAGGAAACGTTCGTACCAACCTAAGTCTAGGTCAGTTTCGCCTCCGTCGTCAGTGACGAAGACTTCTCCGTGCATGTAAGGATTCATTGTTCCCGCGTCAACATTGACATATGGGTCAATTTTTACTACTGTAGGTTTTAATCCTCTTACTTGAAGCATTTTTCCAATTGAGGAAGTTAAAATACCCTTACCAACGGAGCTTAATACACCACCTGTAACGAAAATATACTTGACCATCGCCGCATTTTCCCCGATATAACTTACCCCTTTCTTTGCAACGTAATATAACCTTTTTCATATTCAGGATAATAAGCAGCAATAAACTCAGAACAAGATAATTACTGCCTCAACAATTTTGCAACAACACACTGCGGCGTTGACTCACACGTTAATCTACATGATTTTATTTGCAGGTTTAAAGACAAGATTTGGTCCTAAACACTTTTTTATTGCTAAACACAATATTACCTTAGTTGTGTTTTATTTTATTTGAGGCTTTGAATTTTATGTCGAGGGCTTTTGTTTTAATTAATGTTGAGTCAAGTTCTGAAGGAGCATTAAAAGATCTTAGAGCTATAAGCGGTGTTATTGAATCTTATACTGTTTACGGCGTTTATGATATACTTGCTAAAGTTCAAGCAAATAGCTTGGATGAACTAAAAGATCTTGCCATTAGAATTCGAAACCTTAGCAAGGTGCGATCTGCTTTAACGTTGATTTTAACAGAAAAATAGTTGAGGCTATGTCAGTGGCTTGCTCAATATGTGTCATTACAATAGTTTGACCAATCTTTTTTCTTCTTAATTTGTAACGTACCTTTGTTTTTGTGATTTTTCTTTTTGTTCTGTATGGTAATCAGTTTCAAGTTATCTTTGCGATAGGCATTTAGGTTACATGTTATTAAATTAGAAGAAACGGTTGGTTGCAATGACTCTAAAGAAGATACATGAAGTCTTAGATGGATGCTGTCCAGATCAAAAAGTCCAAGTTAGAGGATGGATTTACCGTAAACGTGAGGGAAAAGATCTCATATTCCTTGTGTTACGTGATTCTACTGGTATTATTCAATGTACAGTAAAAAAGACAAGTCCTGCATGGAGTGAGGCTCAGAAATTAACAATAGAGTCTAGCTTATCTCTTGAAGGTACTGCACGTGAAGATAAACGTGCTCCTGGCGGATATGAAATCAGCGCAGAAAATATTAACATAATCGGTTTAGCTGAAACCTTCCCCATAGGGAAAGATAAAAGTGAAGAATTTATCCGTGACATGCGTCATCTATGGTTAAGAAGCCGAAAAATGAATCTTGTTATGAAGGTTCGTGATCAAGTTTTTGAGTCAGCACGGGAATACTTCAAAAGCCAATATTATACTGAGGTTTCACCACCCATGTTCATTTCTGCAGCAGTAGAAGGTGGCTCAACACTATTTGGCCTAAAATATTTTGATCAACAACTCTATCTAACTCAAAGCAGCCAGCTTTACCTTGAAATTCTCATGTATTCACTTGAAAAAGTCTACTGTATTGCACCCTCTTTTCGAGCAGAAAAAAGTCGAACAATTCGCCACTTAACTGAATATTGGCACATGGAAGGCGAATGGCCATTTGCAGACATGACGGACCTTATGAAATTCGAAGAAGATTTAATGACACACATATGCCAAAGTATCGGCGAGAAATGTGAAAAAGAATTTGCCGAACTAGGTGCTGACATAAATAAACTAAAAACCGTTAAAGCGCCTTTTCCAAGAATTACCTATAAAGAAGCTATAGAGCGGCTAAAACCTAAAAATCCCACATTAGACTGGGGCACTGATCTTGGCTATGAGGATGAAAAAGTGCTTGCTGAAGAATTCGGTAAACCATTTTTCGTATATGACTACCCCACAGAAATCAAAGCATTCTACTGTAAAACCTACTCCGACCATCCCGAAATCGCTATGAGCGTAGACATGATGGTTCCAAGAATCGGCGAAATCAGCACCGGCGGCGCAAGAGAAGACAACAAAGACATCCTTATTCAACGAATGAAAGCTCAGGGACTAAACCCAGAAGACTACGAATGGTACCTTGACCTACGACGTTACGGAACAGTTCCACACGTCGGCTTTGGCATGGGCGTTGAACGACTCATCGTTTGGATGCTAGATCTAGATAACATCATTGACGCAATTTCATTCCCCAGAACCACACGACGATTCTACCCCTAAACCTCTTCTCCAACATTTTACCCCTCTTTGTCGTCTATTAACCTCCAAGTGATTTCATTCTAAAAACCTCTAAGAGTAAGTCCATACGACTGTCTTTTTATAACAAAATATGTTAAAAAACTCAAATTGGCAGGCAAATCGTAGGGGAAGTGTAACCAAAAAATATAACTGTGCCTCTTAGCTTATCTTTCTGTAGGGTTTTTTATTTTGGTTTCTTATGATAAAGCTGTTTTGAAAAATCTTATGCTTTACCTTAAAACGAAGTCATTGACTTCTGAAAGTATTTACAAGCAATCCAAAAAAGAGGTAGATGATATTTTCATGGATTTAATGGGCGTATTTCAACGATACTATGACAGTGCACCAGAAGCCGATAAACAAACACTGCGAAGCATGCTGGATTTAGTTATTTTGGTTTCACAACAAGTCCATACCTCTCATCGGCAAGCGGAATCTGCAATGAGTGACTTCAAAATTTACATAACAGCTCTTGAGGGGTCATACAAAAATCTGGATGCTGATTTTGAAAAAACAATATCTCAACCCGCAGAACGGGAAGCCGATGAGAAAGCAAAAGAAGAAGAAGAACGCACCAAGGCTATAGAAGAATACAGCAAACGTGCACGCCCAAGATTTTATGAATAATATTACTCAAGTTTGCTCGTCTAATGTTTTGTTTACAAGGGCGTCAGCTTTCTGTATGAAACTGTTGCTTCTGGAAACGTTGTAAAATTCAATTTTTTTGAAGCGCACCCGCAAAGCATGGGCTTTAAGATATAACCTGCGCAGTTCAAGATTTTTTACGCTGTATTCACCTTTCATTTGTCGCCCGACAAGCTCGCTATCCAAGTAACAGATTACTTCTTCTGCCCCAACAGTAAAGGCGTATTCTAAACCCATGGTTAAGGCTTCGTATTCAGCTTGATTATTAGTACGTATACCTAAAAAACGCGAATCTGACTTTATGATTTCGGCGTTTTCCATCGCCAAAAAAGCTGCCGCTGCCGGTCCAGGATTTACTCTTGCACCGCCATCTGAATAAAGCACTAAACGCTTAACCATGATTCACTCTACCAATCATTGAATGAATAGTTATCATTTAAAAATTATACTCAAATGATATCCGTTTTGTTATTGCCAAAGTGTAGTCACATTAGTTTATGTGCTTTAGAATCTAACTTCGATAAAGGGGAAGCCCAGTGACCAATAGTTTTAACTCACGATATACACCTCAACGTTTTCCAGCTGGTCGTCTAAGGTCTGACAGAGATTGGCAGAATACCAAAAATACTCGAAGAGGCCGTTTAGACATTGCAGCAGAAATACTGTGCTTTTGCGAGCAACCCAAAACTAAGACAAGTATCATGTATAACACAAACCTTAACTACACACAACTTAAACGCCATATGGGTATGTTAACAACCCAAAAACTGCTAACCAAAAAAACCAACAAATATTGCACAACAGAAAAAGGACACGAATTTCTCAACCTCTTCATACGCCTAAACAACCTCATAGACAACACAAACCCCTAAAAAAGACACTATTTGACTTTCTTACCAATCTCAAGATGCTAACAACTGTTAATTGTTGTGTTAGACACATGCTTGCTCACTGTTTTTAGGCGTTTATCACAAACAATTAGAGACATTATCGCTTCAATGTTATAGCCTATCAAACCAGCGGTAACATTGCTACTTTTTTAAGAGACATCTTCTAACCCGGCATTTGTCTAAAACATTAACTTTGCCTATTAAACTGTTCAACTGCATAATGCTCTTCTTTAAACGCACTGCTTTACACAACAACATTAACCCCTTTCATCCATACCACGTAACCCACACATATTTAAAACACATAATTACATAACTTTAGTTGTAACAGGAAAGTAATCATATGTAAATATGGCTGTAGGACATACAAACTCTCCTGTCACACTAGTATAAATTAAAAAAATGGTTGTATTAACATCAACTAGGATATTCAATACATTGCTTGTAACAAATAAAGAATTGATGGTTGCCGCAAGAAAAGGTGGTTACGCCATTGGCGCCTTTAATGTCCAAAATCTTGAAAGCGTAAAAGCTATCGTTGAAGCAGCGATGGAAGAAAAATCTCCTGCTATACTTCAAATTACCCCAAGTGTCATAAAATACGCTGGCATGGGCTACATAACCAGTATCGTAAAGAATGCGGGCAAAGAAGCAACTATACCTTTAACAATGCATCTTGACCACGGCGAAGATTATGAAACCGCAATCAAATGCGTCGACGCAGGCTTTACATCAGTTATGATTGATGGATCCTTCCTAAGCTTTGAAGAAAACATCACAGTAACCAAACGCGTTGTTGACTACGCACATGCTAAAGGTGTTTCAGTTGAGGCTGAACTTGGCAAACTTGCAGGTGTAGAGGAAAGAAGCGTAGAAGAAAAAGACGCCATACTAACTGACCCAAATAACGCAGTTGAATTCGTAGAAAAAACAGGCCTCGATACTTTAGCAGTAGCAATAGGCACTTCACATGGCGCCTACAAATTTAAAAGCGCAGCAAAACTTGACCTTGAACGCCTAAAAATTATCAACGAAAAAGTCGGAATCCCCTTAGTCCTTCACGGAGCATCTAGCGTTCCAGCTTGGATATGTGAAAAAGCAACAAAATACGGTGCAACCCTAGACGGAGCAAAAGGTGTCGCAGAAGACCAACTACAACAAGCCATCAAATTAGGTATCGCAAAAATCAACATCGATACAGACCTACGCTTAGCCTTCACTGCAACAATCCGAGAAGTCCTAACTAACTCAACAAAAGAATTCGACCCACGTAAAATCCTCGGCCCCGCTAAAGATGCAATGAAAGAAGTTGCCAAAAGCAAAATGCGCTTATTCGGCAGCTCAGGAAAAGCCTAACTTTTTCTTTTTTTAAAAATTTTTTAGTGTTTAATTTCTGTCGATAAAATCTAGGAAAAACCCAAAAAAAGGGTGTGTTATTTTTTGCGTAATTCCATTAGTTTAGGCATTAAAGAGTAAGCGTGTTCAAGCAAGCCTAGGTCACCTTTAGCGCATTCACGTTCACAAAACTTTACCCCTTCACCGCTGCCTAAACTGTTCCCTGAAATCAACAAGGGCACTGGCGTGTCACTGTGCACTTTCAAGTCACATGGTGTCGCATGGTCAGTTGTAACACAGATAAGTGTGTCTTTAAGCGAAATCTGCTTTAACAATGGACCAAAGAAATACTTGTCAACTGCCGTAATTATTTGGGTTTTTAATTCACAGTTACCATCATGTCCCGGCTCATCAGGACCTTTAAGATGAATGTAAAAACAATCATGTTTCGGCAACACATCTAGCAGCGCTTTAACACGCACGTCATAGTCATGTTGAAGGTCACCTGACGGCGGCGGCAGAAGTGTAGCATCCATACCTGCAAGCTTAGCTATGCCCCGTTCAGTATGCATATCAGCTAAAGCTGCAAAATTCACACCATAATGCTGGTTAATGTTGAAGAATTTAGGCAACAAACTAGACGCATCTCGCGTTAAAAGCACATTAGCTTTTAGTTTACCTTCAGCAGCACGTTTTATATTGACTGGATAGTTCTCCCAAAGATCATGCGTTTTGGCAATAAATTCATTTGCAAGAGCTGCAGCATTTTTTGCAGCCTCCGTGTCTTCAAGTGGTTCAACGGTTTTTAGAACCATGTCCACTTCTTTTTGTGCTACGCCAAGCCCATCTATAATAGCATATGCTGGGTCACTGTTGGAAATTTTACCTGACAAAGGCTTATCTTTGCTTCTAATAACAACCACAGCTCGATGCCCAAGGGTGACTTTAAACTCAAACGTTGCTGGGTACAATTCAAGTTTGATTTGCCTGTTTATCACATCTGCTAATTCTGTTGCTTCAGAAGTAGTAAGGCTCCTTCCAGCTCTGCGATCAAGCAGGTTTCTCCCTTCACCTAAAGTGGCAAAATTACAACGCAATGCCAAGTTGCCATCTTTCATGTCAAGTCCAGCACCGACAGCTTCAATAACACCTCGACCCGTACTGTATTTAAATGGATCATACCCTAGAAGTGAAATTACTGCAACATCACTTTCAGGCGCGATTCCTTTACCAACAGTATACATTAAGCCAGTTTTGCCATTTTGAGCTAATGCGTTCATATTTGGAGTTTCAGCTGCTTCCAAAGGAGTTTTATTACCTAACCCTTTAGTCGGAATATCTCCCATGCCGTCTATTGCAACATAAATTAACTTCAATTAACTTGCTCCTTCAAATTGCCTGTGGGTTACTTGAATGCTTACCTATCTTTATTACCTTTATTATTAATTACCTAATGATTCCAACAGCCTTCAACCAAAAATCAAAGTTGATAAAAAAACATGTTAACCACAAAATAAGTAAAGTTACATGACAATAAAGACCTTTCTAAATTAAACCTCTGAAAATTATCTTTCAATTTCTGTATTGAATTTCGCACTGTTATAATGAGTAGGTGGCTAAGTTTTCATACAAGCAAAGGGTAGATATACCTTGGTAGGTAAGTCAGTTTTATGTCGGCTTTAGATCAGAATTGTTTCTGCCTTAAAAAAAGTTACATTCGTTACGGTAACTACGGTGATGCGTGCCTGACTATAACTCCAAAACTGACTATTTTGCGAAGGTAAAGCTTGTGCCTAAATCACAGGATTTGGAGGCGCAGAAGAAGCGTGCGAGGGTACAGGCATATTTTTGGAACATAGTCGGCTCAGTTGAACATATAAACATCCCTAAACTTGAGGATGCGTTAAGAAAAGAGTTTCATTCAACTGATGATCGATTAATTGAGGCTCAGATTAGGTTGATGCAGACAGAGAAGCGGATTAGGGTGCAGAGTAATGTGAAAGTGTGGATTAAGCAGCCGTTGGTTTAATTGGGTTTTTGGTTTTCTATGTACTGTGTTATGGTGGGTGGCCGTATTTTTTCTTCCCTTTTTATGACGATGTAGGTGGGTGGGGAGGTATCGATTCCGGCCTTCTTGAGATCTGTGAGCATGTTACTTATGAGGTTGCTTTTAATTTGGGCAATTTGGTTAGGTTTATCAGTGTACGCGTTGAGTTCATAAGTTATTGAGTAAGGCCCAAGCTCTCGCAATAGGACAAACGGTGCTTTATTAGATGAAGATATAATTCCATTGGTTTTTTGGGCGGCTTCAATGAGTGTTCTTTGTGCATGATCTTTATCAACTTCGTATCCGAGGGTTATCTGTACGAAGAGTGCAACTTCTTGTAGTGCGCTAAAGTTTTGGATTTCTTTGCTCATAACACCCAAGTTGGGAATGCTTATTATTTCATCTCTTATGGTTCTTATGTGGGTAAAAAAGAAGCCAATATCAGTGATATCGCCGTGGCTGTCACCTATTTGTACGCGGTCGCCGACTTTGAATTCGTGGGTTCCGCTAAGGATGGCATAGCCTAAAATGTTGCCTAAGACGCTGGAGGAGAACAAACCCAAAATGAAGGTTAACATTATAACTAAGCCGCTTCCTAGAAGGTCTGAAAACCATGTTCCTATGAATCTGTAAGCCCAAATGAGAACAATTGACCCTATTGTAATGAAGTAGATAAGGTAGGTTAAGTATTGGGCTACGGATTTATTGGTTTTTTTCGCTGCTGTTGGGTCACGGACTATTTTTCCAAGTGCAGGGGAAACTGTGAGAATGGTGGCAGGTATGATTATTTTTTTGGAGAACGCTAAAAAGAACCATGCCGTAAGAGTTAAAAGTATTTTTTGCATGATGAGATAAGCATAGTCTTGAGTGTTTGTTGTTCCGAAAATTTCAAAACCGCCAAATCGGTACGCAGTTTCCATCAAGATAAATAATGTGATGAGAGCAATAGCTCGGATTATCATCCAGCTTAAATATTTACTTATAATGGAAACGCGGATACGCCTTTTTGTTTGTTGTGTTGTCATACCACTCGCGCTAATCCTTTCCTTAAGGTTGCTTTTGTATTTAAAATTTTTGGAAATAATGAATAGCATTCTATTCGAAAATAGAGTTGCACTTTTTATTAAAATATTTTTTATTATAGGTATTAACGAATCTGTATCAATAACAGAATCTACTGAAACAACCTGTTAAGCGTGTTATTCTTATCATGCTTTCTTCAGATTTGTGGATATTTCATGATCTTTGATACACTTAACAAGGCTATATTGTTGTGCAATCTGTTAATGTTGCTTGTTAAATCAAAATGCTAACTTCGTTATCGACTATAATGTTTAACAATTATTTAGCTGATTTCTTGACAGATCATGTGGCTGTTTTTAAGCTTTGATTTTCTGCTCGACGTCAGCTTTTCTGCAAAGACCCCCTTTGTTATAGGCTGGCTATAAAGCCTGAAGTAACATCTCGTATAGACCGTAGTAGTGGGTGCTTAATTGTCTCTGGTTCAAGCTGTTCTAACCGGTTAATTCTGAAATAAATCGGTGGATGAGGATCTAAACCAATCCATTCTTGAATTCTAAACGATGGTGCACGTTCATAAAGCAGGCGTTGGAATCCAATCTTTTCCAATGAAGCCGCGAGCACTCTTGGCTGCCCAATTACAATTGCTGAAATCAAATCAGCCCGAGCTTCAAAAAACTTGGAAATAAAAAAAATCACCATCATGATTCCCCAGAAATATACAAAAAACAAAAATGTAGAAAATATAATTGGCAACAACGGAAAGAGTACATAAAACCTAAACAGAAACTCAGCGGACGTTAACCCATACAAAATTAAAGGATCACGTCCCCGCAAATGTCCAAACTCATGCCCAAGTACACTTCTAATTTCAGATTCATCTAATTGCACAAGTAAACCTGTGGTAATCAACACTATCCCTCTTTTAGGACTAGGACCTGAAGCAGCCGCGTTGGGAACCATGGTGTTTGAAACAACAATTTTAGGCATGGGAAAACTAAAACGATCAGCAATGTCTTTGACAATTTGGTAAATGTTGATTTTTTTTGCTGATAAATTTTCAAGTTTTACAGATATACCGTGTTTTTCAAAAACGCTTTGAGCAAATAGCCGATCTATTTGACCATGTTTGGCAGTGATGTCTTGATAAATTTCTTTTTTTATAGCTATTATTTTTTCTCTTGTCATTTTTTCAACGCCCATTTTCTCTTCTATGGGCAAAAAGAATTGAAGTAAGTGAATTGTGGGATTATCTGCTGTGATGTGCCAATCAGTGGAGCGACTGATAAATTTGGTAGAGTAAAAAACAAAAACAAACTGTACCGCAATCAAAACTAGAGGGGCTATCCAGAAGGATTCTGGGTAAATTGTTGCTAATGTGATAAATATTGTTGTACCAAAGACTATGAAAACTACAAAAAAGATAACTTGAGTTTCAAGAAACAATCTGTTAAACGACTTTTTTGGTTTAGTGTATGCTTCAGGTACAATATCTTGGCCTTCTCGCCAAGCAAAAAACATGGTTGCTTTCCGTACGTTCTCCTCAAACATCTGCAAGGCAATTACTATGTCTTGTTTGGCTTCTTTAAGTTCTGCCGATGTTACATCTGAGTTAAGGGGTGTTATTTTTACTTCGATTAGCTTATCGTTTTTTGCTTCAACATACAGTTGTTTCCCCTTAACGTTTGAAATGGTATATGATAGCGTATCAACTTCGCTACTGTTTTGTCGGAAAACATTGCTGAAGCGTTCTTTTTGAGGCAGCAGATATTGACTATGGACAAAATCAAAAAACTGCGCCATGTAACTGTCTGGCACTTCAGTTTTAACAGTATAAATTAAGGGGTCAACCATAAAATACTTCAAACCAAAAAACAATTATCTTAACTAGAATCCTGCTTTTTATTAACCATATAGGCAACATAGCACTTGAGAAAAACCAATACCTAATTGCATAACCATCATGCTTCCAACAGTGCGTAAAAATTAAGAATATTCAAAAATGTACAAAGCAGAATTAGTCTTCTATAACTATAAATACACAAAAAAACGTTGATTCGTAACCTTAAACGTACACCAAACTATAATTTGCGTTGTTAATTCCCTTTATTTTAATTAGGTTACACGTTTCTGTTCTCAATTTAACATCGAATGTTGCCTGTGAAAATCTGGTAAATGCATTAGATTTAAATGTCTGCTTTTTTTATTCTGTAACTTAAACGAGAGCGTTAAAAATGAACCCGTTAGCAGTTGAACTAAAAAACGTCACTAAACGCTACAACGAAATCGTTGCAGTAAACAACCTCAATTTAAACATTAAGCAAGGCGAAATCTTTGGTTTGCTCGGTCCTAACGGTTCAGGAAAATCAACTACCTTAAAAATGATAATGGGTCTAGTCACACCAACTAATGGATCTGTTAACGTTTTAGGACTTGATGTCCAACAAAAACCTGTAGACGTAAAAAGCCTCGTAGGATACGTCCCAGAATCTCCAAATATTTACGAATTTCTTACAGGAATAGAATATCTTGATTTTATTGGCGATATCTACGGTATGCCTGCCGATGAGAAACAGCAGAGAATAACTGAGTACCTAAAAGCCTTACAGCTTGACGGCCGAGAAGGCGATATGATAAACAGTTACTCTGATGGTATGAAAAAGAAAATCGCCTTAATCTCCGCTTTTATTCACAAACCAAAACTTTTGATTCTCGATGAGCCACTTAACGCTCTTGACCCTAGAAGTGCAAGAATTGTTAAAGATATTCTTGCAGGTTTAAAAGCTCAGGGGGTAACTACAATTATGTCTACTCATGTTCTTGAAATTGCCCAAGCCTTGAGTGATCAAATAGCAATTATGTACAAAGGTAACCTTTTGGCACTTGGAAATATGGAAGAACTGCAGCAGAAGGCAAGTTTGCCTGGTTCAGGTCTTGAAGACATTTTCCTTAAGCTTACTGGAACTGAAGACTTGAAAGCTGTTGTTGAGGCACTTGTTAAATGAACTGGAAAAACGTTTACTACATGATGCAGGTTGAACGCAAATCAGGTCGATTACTAAGAGGAGTAAAGCCTACAAAATATAAAGAAAATCGTTTTCTTGCTAATTGGCCATATTGGCTAGCTATTGGGATAGGTCTTGTAGCAGGAGTTATTGCAGGGTTTCTGGTTAATGATTTATCCAGTGTTATGGCTACTGATGAACTTCAATCCTCTATTGTTCACGTGTTTGTTACGCTTCCAACAATTGTTTTGGTTTTCGGCGCTGTTTTTACCTTGATCCAACAGGTTCAACGTAGTGGCGTTAAAATGCAAGCTGAAGCGCCTTACTGGTTACCCATTACCTGGCAGGAACACACTTTGGCCTCTGTCCTTGCAAGTTTACTTGGGATTCCCTTAGGGGCAGTACTGATTATTGTTTCGGCAATATTGGTGTTTTCTATATTCACTGGTCTAATTGTTTTGGCTCTAATAACATCAATAGCAGTGTTTGCCGCAGCGTTTTTAGCAAGCGTAATTACAGAAATTTTACGCGTACTTCAAGTACGTTTTATCGGTGCAGTTTACAAGTCAAGCGGTAGAGGCGCCATATGGGTACGTTTTCTTGGCTCTATTGGATTCTTTATTCTCTTTTATATAATATATTTCTTGGTCGTTTCAGGTGGTCCTGAAATTCTTCTAACTTTAACTGACATCCAGGGGTCATTATTTTATATTCCATTTATTTGGTTAGGCCTTATGCTGTCAAACTTTTTCATTTCAGGTGGCAGTGTCCTTTTAGGTATCGTTTACATGTTTTTGTCTGTCGCTTTCATAGGTGCTATGTATGCTTTAGCCGTTTTATTAAACAAACGATTTGGTCTTTATGAACCACCTGCAATAACAGTTCAAAAAAGCGGCGTTTATACACCTAAAACAGGCTTTTTAGGAAAACTTGGTTTCTCAACACCTGAGGCAGCCATAATCAACAAAGACTTAAAAGCATTCACCCGACGCAGAGAACTCATGCCAACATTCATTGCACCTATTGTGATTGTTATCTTCCCGTTATTGCAATCTTTGGGTTCCACAGGTGCTAGTCTGGCTTCAGAAGTTTCATTGATCTATATGGGCATGATATACCTGCTTCCAGCGTCATTTATGGTTTGCCTCCTTGGTGGTTTTATCATTGGCGAAGAAGGACAAGCAATATGGCGAATATATGCTTCACCAATCAGCGCCAAAAACCTTGTTAAAAGCAAATACTTCTTTACCGCACTCTTTGGCCTAATTATATTAGCTATCACCGGAACAATTGGAACGATAATCTATCACCCAACACCTACCATGATAATTGTAGCCCTCTTGGAAGGCTTATTCCTAATTATCGCTTTAAGCACTATTTCAGTTAACATTGGCTTTAGAGGCGCTGACTTTACAGAAGTTCCAAGACCTCGCATGATTCGTCAATACTGGCAGTTAATCAACTTTGCTGCATGCTTCCTTGCTGGTCTTGCAATCTTAGCACCTCTTGTACCCACATTGGTTTCTTCAATGATAGGCACACTTGGCTTCAGTTTTCCAAGCATAAACCCGTTCATCGCTACAGCTATAAGTGGTATAATAGCTATGGTCATTGCGACACTCTTTTACAAGTTTACTCTTAACAGTGCAAAAGAATTCCTACGTAAAGCAGAGGTATAAAAATTCTATACTGATACAAAAAACGAAAATAACCAGCCAAAAAACCCAACCCATTTTATTTCATTTTTTATTTTAACAATACTTTATTTATTTCAATGTTAAAACGAAAAACCATTATAAACAAAATTTTTGTTGCAATTTACGGTAGTCACAAATTTTTTTATCCTACGTTAAGCGTAAAAATTGCTTAAGAGGAGTAAAAGTCAATGTTTGAAACATTCAAATGCCCAATATGTAAAGCAGATTTTTCTACCCCTGAAGATTTGCGTATACATAGAATGGATAAACACAAAGGATCTTTACATGAAGTCCATATTTAATTCTGCAGATCTTTTGGTACATTTTTCATTAAATATTTACTCCCCAAATAGTTACCTCAATTATTTTTAGAGAGGAAATTTTGATGGATAAATTAGTCATAAAAAGTCCAGCGTTTGAAGCTAATCAAAAAATCCCCAAAAAATACACTTGCGAAGGTGATGGTATAAACCCGCCCTTAACAATTGAAGGTATCCCAAACCAAACAAAAAGTTTAGCCTTAATCTTTGATGATCCTGACGCAGTAAACGGCGTATTTAACCATTGGATAATGTGGAATATTCCAGCTTCAACTGCTAAAATTGAAGAAAACTCAGCATCTGGGATTGAAGGGGTAAATAGTGGACACAGAAAAGGCTATTATCCTCCTTGTCCTCCATCAGGTAGCCACAGATACATCTTTAAAATTTACGCTTTAAATCAAACTATAAACCTGCCTGAAAGCACCAAAAAACCTGCACTACAGAAAGCCATACATGATCATATTCTTGCTGAAGGTGAACTTGTTGGTATATACCGCTAAAAATGGTTCATACCTCTTTTGTGTATTGAGTATGTTTAAGCAGATTATAAGGGGTAAAACAGCTTAGCGAGATAACGTGGAAGAGAACGTGACAGTATTAATAGTCTTCGATGCACACATTTTTCCCTTTTGCAAGTTGTAACAACAAAAAATTAGTCTGAGTTACTATTTTTAATAATTAAAATAACAAGAGTATATTTAATAAGTAATTGTTATTACACCTAACTGAACGCATATTTATTGATTATTATGTGTATACTATAAAGTGGGGAGAATATGAAACAATTACTGGGTAAAATTAGCTTATTGGCCAAAAAACGCAGAATAAGCCATTATATGATACATTACATGTCCGTATTACTTATCATTATGTTGATGGGAACAACAGTTTTTATTGTACATGGTGATATTAGCGTAAACGTTGAGCCCACAGAAGCCGAAGTTTACGACGTGATATACTACGTTTCAGCAAATGGAAACGATAACGCAAATGACGGTTTATCTGAAGAATACCCTTTTGCAACACTTGCCAAAACTGCCGATATAATAAATGGTAAGGGTATGGACGGCAATTATCTTATATTTGTTATGACTGATTTAACCTCAACATATTGTGCTCGTTACTACGATAATAGTGTCACCATAACCAGCTTAGATGAGACACCCTGCACAGTTACGCGTGGCTCTGGGTTTGAGGGTTTATCCGATAATGCACGTAGCTGGTACAACCCCGCTATGCTAGAAATTGGAAGCACAAACCTAACTGAGGACGCACCTAAAATCACCTTAACACTTAAAAACATCATTTTTGACGATGCCTATCTTCATGAAGGCACAATATTTAGATACGCACCAACCCCCTATAACCCAGCTGATCCAGGTTTAGACCATGTGCAAGATGCCATAGTTGCCTCATACGCAATATCGGCAAGCATAATATTAGATCAAGGCGCCGAGTTACACAACTTTGGCGGTATGACCGCCATTCGCGCAGCAGATCATGCCACAGTAATACTAAAGGACGGCAGCCTAATTACCGACATCCGACCAAACGCCGAAACCAACAACAGAGCCGTTAGCCCAAGCCAAACTAATTGGGCGGCCAACGGAGAAGCCGCCATAAGCATTGCAAACTCTTATTTCTACATGTACTCAGGCGCAAAAATCACAAACATCGCAAACGTCCATGCCATAAAATTCACCGGAACGGTTGCATGTTTTATGGATGGTGAAATCGCCCATATGATAGGCAATAAAGGCATGGACACTGACCCTGACAACGGCGGAAGAGGAGTCAAAGGCGCAATATATTTTGATCAAAGCCCCACTATTGACCACATAAACCCAATGGCACATATTTCAGGTTCAGCCATAATCGGCCCAAACGCGTACATTCACGACAACGCCATAAAATGTGGTGCGATATGTGTTTCTCGTAACACAAACATTTCTGTGAAAATCTATGGCAAAATCAACAACAACGTAGGCGGAACAGGCTCAACATTAAATATAGCAGCAACCAACGGAGGCGGTCTATATATTGTCAACGGCGGTACAGTGTATCTTGAAGACGGCTGTGAAATCATTGGTAACAGACTTACCGGTGCAGGAGGTTATGGTGGTGCAGCCAGTGTTCAGCAGAGTGGCTCAAGGTTGATTATGAATGGAGGCACCATTTCTGGAAACAGCGGATCAGCAACTAACTCCGGTATAACCGTAAATAAGGGTGATGCAAGTTTTGAGATGAATGGAGGCATCATTGAAAATGGTGATCAAGCTGTACATCTCTATGAAAGTGGCTCAGATGGCACCGCGGGCAAACTTACACTAAACGCAGGTATCGTTTCGGGTGTAACGGTAGACCGTAGCATTCCCTTTGGGTATTCTCTTAATCGTCACCTTTTCATAAACCAAGATAACGTTATTATTGAAACGGGATACGTCAGTGTTGCGGGCCGAAACGTATACCCAATAAGCGCAGATTTTAAAATCGGTAACCCAAACACGGCGATCTACACCTCGATCAGATCAAATTTGCCCAAAGGCTGGTCTATGCCAACTACTGATAGTAATGTTGTTGGTTTCTGGATCGAAAAAGACGGCACAGCAAAATACTCGGTATTAAAACCCACTACAGGCACCGGTGGAACTAGCTATAACGCCGCACTTAACCTATATTTTGCCGCAGTCCAAGCAACAACCGCCACAGGCACAATAGACACCCGTATTCCACTCAAACTCTACCCCACAACAATTGAGAAAATAGGCAGTACTGATCATATTGTTGTATCTGTTCCTATTGATGCGTACCCAAATGGTGCTGTGGTAGTATTGGTTCAACCTACAACGTTATATGGCGAAATTAACTTTCAAGGACCAACAACAATAGTCTATGACATAAATGCTCAACAATACACTATCCCCTACACAGCTTCATACACTATGCCCACAGGCCTGCACACTGAGCTAATCGTAGATGGACATAGTAACACGAACACCGCTTTCAATTTTATCATATGTCCTGACTCCCGCACAATCCCTGATATTTCAAATCTAACTTTTGATAGCGACCTTTTTGAGATATATGGCAGTCCTGTTTGGAATGCTCTCACCGGAGAGTTTGTTGTAACCCTTCTGTTAAAAGACGATTGGGATAACACGATAAACATGGAGTCAACTTTTAAATTTAACTGCATTATGGCTGCTGCGAATTTTGAGGAAGCTGACTTTCTAAGTCTTACAGGGCATCTTGGAATTGTTGGAAATGGAAAAACCTATTTTATCTATGGTAATGAAGCAAAAACCCTTATGGTTGTGCCTAAAGGCACGCTCTGTGTAAATAAAATACTTACTGGTGATGCGGTAGATGCAACAAGAGATTTTCACTTTACTATAACTTTTAGTAATGATGGTACTTATGATGATGTTGCAAGTGGAAGTACAATCGCTTTAAAAGGTGGTAAGTCTAAACTTATTGAGGGTATACCTCAAGGAGTAACCTATGCTATAGTTGAGCTTGAAGCAAATCAGGACGGCTATACGACTACTTCAACGGGGGCACGTGGGGTTATCTCTGAAATGCCGTCTGAGGCGGTATTTGTTAATAGCAAAAATTATGATTTGTTTGAGTATGTTGTGACGGTTAGCGGTAGTTTTGCTGGTGCATCTTCTGGTGCGGGTAGTTATTATGAGGATGAAATTGTTACTATTCGTGCAGGTAGTCGTGATGGTTATGTTTTTGCCGGATGGACAATTAATTCTGGAGGTATTGTACTTGGGAACGCTATGAATGCTATAACAACTTTTGTTATGCCTGCTAATGATGTTTCTGTTACAGCTACCTGGAAGCCTGTGGATCCAGTGGTAACTTCTTTTGTTGTGGTTTATAGCGGTAATGGTGCGTCTAGTGGTGGTGTTCCTGAAGATAATAACATCTACAAAGCAGGTGATGCTGTTATGGTTGCAGCTAATCCGGGTGATCTTGTTAAGACTGGTTATGTGTTTCTTGGTTGGGCCTACAGTAATGTCTCTACTGTTGCTAATTTTGTAGTAACTGGTAGTTCTGTTACTCCGGATAGATTTACTATTGCATCTAATGTTACTTTATATGCAGTGTGGTCTTTGGTTGAGGTGGGGCCATATCGTCTAATTTATGATGCTAATTGGCCAAACGGTGCTGCTGGATCTGGAACTGTACCGGTTGATAATCGTACTTATGTTTTCGGTGCTTCTGTTACTGTTCTGGCTAATCCTAACTCTCTTGCAAAATCTGGTTATGTGTTTCTTGGTTGGGCCTATAGTAATGCTTCTACTGTTGCTAATTTTGTAGTAACTGGTAATTCTGTTACTCCATCCAGTTTTACTATGGGTTCTTCTGATGTGACGCTATATGCGGTATGGTCTAATGATACTGATGTTTCTAATCTATATTCTATAACTTACAGTTACGTCATACCGGTTCCTTATGGCGCTCCTTCTTTGCCTGCTTCTGAGTCTAATGTGGCTGCTGGCACGGTAAAATTTGTTGCTAATGTTCCAATGTTGGCTGGCTATGCTTTTGAAGGTTGGTCTGCAAATACTGTGATAATAGTGTATCCCAATGGTAGCTTTGTTATGCCTAGTCAAGATGTTGTTTTTACTGGTAGCTGGGTGGCAAAGTCATATACAGTGCATTATGATGTTAACGGTGCAGATTCGGGTGATGTAGCTTCTATGACTGGTGTTTTATGGAATGACTCTGGGCTGCTTTCTACTATAGTTCCGAAACGATCTGGCTATGCTTTTGAGGGTTGGTTCTTCAATGGAGTCAATGTTACTATTAGTCATAGGTATTCTGATCTGGCGATGGATGATAATATTATGAGTATTACTTTGCAGGCACAATGGTCAGCAGTGTCCAGTGATGTTGTAGCGTGGGCGTTTGTGAATTTAGTGCTTAGTGTGGTAGGTATTGTGCTGGCGGTTATAGCGACTGTTTATGTATTGTTACAAAGAAAATCAAAGGCTGAGCATAAAGATGCTGAAGGTTCGTATGTATCTGAGTATAGCAAAAAGCACAGTGGTAAAGAAGATAAGCCACGTAGAAACGTGTGGTTGTTTATAGTGCTTGCCCTGAGTATTGTGGGTGTCGTTGTATTTTTGCTTACTGAGGATATGAGTCTTCAGATGAAATTGATAGACAAGTGGTCGATTGTTAATGCTGCCATATTCCTAGCGGGAATCATAGGCATTATGTTTGCGTTTAAGCACAAAAAAGACTCCACTGATGAAAAGAAGCCGCGATTTGCTTTCCCTGATGGCTCTAAAACCGACCTGCTTTAAAGGGCAGACACCCTTTTTTTGTCTTATTATACCCATTTGTTTAGGTTCTACAATGGTATGGGAAAGTTAAACATCAATAATGTTTGTTGGTTTCCAATCTCCCTTGTGTGAGTAGTGAAAGTGCCTAAAACTTCCAGCTTGAAACAACTAAGGAATTGTGAACCTTGCTAGTTATCATAGCGTTCAAGTGATCTGTCTGAGATCTGTGGGCACGAAATGAAAACAGAACTGCCAACTCCCTGTACCAGCATATTGGGTTAACTGGGAAATAGTTAAAGGAAAATCCTGTAAGTTCTCCCATGCGGGCAGAGTGCTCTAGACGTCTATGTGAAAGTATAACAGTAATATGTGTATTATTTGGTGTGATTTAATAGCCTGATAGTGGTTTCTAAAAAAAGATGCCGATTTAAGTCTAAAACTGTGGATTGCATTAACTTGAACAAACCTTTTGCAATTATAAAAAATTGGCGTATTTATTATGAGTAAAAACTCATAATTTGTTAGCCGTTTGTTGTTGTTTTGTGTAGTCTATTATAATTTTTAGTAGTTTTCTGTCCAGACTTCAAAGTATGCTTTCGCGTGAGCACAAACTGGGCATTTATCTGGCGCTTCTGGTCCTTCAAGAACATGTCCGCAGTTTCTGCATTTCCACTTAATCTCTGTATCCTTTTTGAACACTTTACCGTTTGCAACGTTTTCCAGTAGCTTATTGTAACGGCGTTCATGGTAAGCTTCTACTTTAGCAACCATTCTAAACGTAGTAGCTATGTCTTTGAAGCCTTCCTTCTCGGCGGTATCACCAAAACTTGGATAAAGGCTACCCCATTCAAGTTTTTCGCCTTCAGCTGCAGCTTTCAAGTTCTCAGCTGTTGTGCCAATTACACCGGCTGGATAGGCTGATGTGATTTCAACCATCCCGCCTTTAAGGTGTTTAAAGAAGAGTTCTGCGTGCTCTTTCTCATTAGCGGATGTTTCTTCAAAAATGGCTGCAATTTGTTCATAACCTTCCTTTTTTGCTGCACTTGCAAAGAATGTGTATCTTGTTCTTGCTTGAGATTCACCTGCAAAAGCTGCTAGCAGGTTCTTTTCTGTTTGACTTCCTTTAAAATCCATAGAAAATGTCTCCAAATTATAAATGTTATAGATGAAGCATAAAAGGGTTGAGGCAACCAGTTAAGCAATTAACTGATAAGTGTTAATAGCCCTGTTAGGTTGAGTTTTTAGATAGGTTCCATGTGGGCTGAGTTTTTCAAAGTGTTTTTAAAGGTTTGTTGGTTTAATTTATCTGGGATTTTTATGGTTCAAAATTTTGATTTTGAAGATTTTAACATGATTGATTTTAACGCAAAAAAAGTGCTTGAGGCCTTATCGGGTTTTGATAGGGGCTTATTAGTGAAAGGTGAATTATTGCATAAGAATACAGGGTTATTGCCCGCGGAAATCAACGATTCAGTTAGGAGTCTAGTAAAGTCTCTGTTGGTGAATATAGTTGATGTGTTGCAGAGTTTGCCTCCTTACGAGTTTTATGCTGTGGAAATTACTGATTTTGGGCGACAAGTTTTAGAACAATTTGGATAAGCAAAGCCTGTTAGTAACAGTTTTATGGATATGTTTACTGGAAGAAGTTATTGAATGCCAATATCTCTCCTTTAAGTATGTACCATGTTAATTGGTTGGTGTTGTTGCTTGTTTGCTGTATTAACTGCAACAATGATCATAGCGGTAGTGGTTTAAGCTTTAAAAGAAACGTGTTTGATGTGGTGTGGTTGGTTCTATTGTTGTTTTATGTTTTGTTAGGGATTAGTTTTAATGGTTGTTTGTATTTACCTGGTTGTGGAGTGGGTTACTTTTTCTAAAGAATCCCGAGATGTCTTAATAAAAGCAACAAAGTTAACTAAAAAGTTTGGTAACTTTGTAGCTGTTGATGGGATTGATTTTGAGGTTTACCGCGGGGATTGCGTAGGTTTTCTTGGTCCAAACGGTGCAGGTAAAACGACCACGGTACGTATGATGTACTGTTTTCTGCCGCCTACTTCTGGAGAATTGACCATTGCATGTTTAAGTGTTCACAATAAATGCCGGGAAATCAAATGCATCGTAGGTGTAGCCCCTCAAGAGGATAATCTTGATCTTGACTTTTCAGTTGTAAAAAATCTTGCCGTTTATGCTCGTTACTTTGATATTTCTAAAGATGAAGCTCTGCGACGGGCTGATGAGCAACTTGCATTTTTTCAGCTTCAAGAAAAACGGGACATGCCTATTATGGCTTTGTCAACGGGTATGAAGCGGAGACTTATTTTTGCTAGGGCCCTTTTAAATAAACCCCAAGTTTTGCTGCTTGATGAACCTACTACTGGTCTTGACCCCCAGGCGCGACATCTTGTTTGGGATGCAGTACGTCAACTCAAAAAACTGCAGGTAACAATTATTTTAACCACTCATTACATGGACGAGGCTGAAGTTCTTTGTGATCGAATTATAATTATTGATCACGGTAAAATAATTGAAGACGGTAAACCTAAAGAATTAATCAAAAAACACATCGGCGAAGACGTACTTGAACTTGATTGCGATGAATCATTAATTCCGCTTCTTAAACAGACGTTTTCTGATGCACGAATCGAAAAACTTGGCGAACGCATGCAAGTTTTCACCTCTAAACCTCACAGCGTTTTTGAAGGGTTCCTACAGGAGCACAAAATACAAAATGTTACAATTCGTAAAGCGAACCTTGAAGATGTATTCTTAAAACTAACTGGAAGGGATCTTAGGGCAAATGACTGAAGTAAACATCCGCAAGTCACCTGCAAAATTTAGTATTCCAAAAATTTCTTATCGCGTCTGGATAGTTTGGCGCAGAAACGCTGACGTATTCATGAAAACTATCGGCGTTAACTTCCTTCCTTCCCTACTTGAACCAATTATATACCTTTTTGCCTTCGGCTTTGGTTTAGGTGGATTTATACCCGAAATCAATGGATCACCATACATCAACTTTATCGCACCCGCCCTTGTGGCAATTTCATTAATGAACGGTGCCTTTTTTGAATGTACTTACGGTTCATTTGTGCGTATGTATTACCAGAAAACTTTTGACGCTATAGTAGCCACACCTATTAGCGTTGAAGAAGTCATTGCCGGTGAACTGCTTTGGGGCGCTACACGAGGCACAATAAATGGCACAATTGTACTTACAGTAATTGGAATCTCGGGCTTTTTTGTTTCCCAACCATTAATCACAAGTCCACTATTCCTACTAATACCCGTAATCGCATTTTTTGGCGGCCTAATGCTATCTGGAATTGCTATGTGTTTTACCGCGGTTGCACCAAGTATTGACTTTTTCAACTACCCCTTTTTCCTACTCATTACACCTATGATGTTTTTAAGCGGAACATTCTTCCCCCTTGCATCACTACCAGAAACCGCACAAGGACTCGCTTTAGCAGTTCTACCCCTAACACATATCGTAAACCTAACACGCGGCACTTTGACAGGTTCAACCGAAACCCTCTTCGGACTAAACATACACGCTCTAATACCCTTAAGCCTCATTTGGATTGCTATCGTTACAATAGCCTTCTTTATAATCAGCATTAATCTAATGAAAAAACGTCTAACACGCTAAAAACCTAAAACAATGCTTCCATGCTTCAGCAATAATTAAGCAAAAAACAGTCAACTCCTTCCAACTGACTATTTTTGAGATAATAATGCCTTGCTATTTTAGTAGTAACTGTTTTAATCAAGGCTATCATGTTACAAATAAGAGTTGATACTATTGACGCGTATAGTTGTCCGCATCGGAGGTTCAGTTGTAGCTTCACCTGTTAACACTAATTTGATGGGTAAATATGCTGACATAATAAGGCAGATTAAACTGCAGGGACACGAGGTCGCCGTTATTTTGGGTGGTGGAACTCTTGCCCGAGAATTTATTGAAATTGCAAAAAACTTGAATCTTGAACCAGCTGCACAAGATCGTATTGCCATCTCAGTTTCACGACTCTACGCCCAACTGTTCATGGAAAAACTTGGTGATCTTGGATGCGGTAAAGTAATCACTTCACTTGATGAAGCCGCTGAATGTTTCTCACAGGGAAAAATAGTTGTAATGGGCGGCTTAAAACCTGGACATACTACCGATACTGTGGGCGCTTTGGTTGCTGAACGGTTAGGTGTGGATTTACTGGTTAAGGGAACTAATCAAGAAGGTGTTTACACTAAGGATCCATGCAAATTTTCCGATGCTGTAAAGCTGGATAAGATGACATTTGATGACTTATCGCGAGTGCTTGAATATAGTGAGCATAAGGTGGGAATTCATCAAGTGATCGATCCTATGGCTATTGATATTTTGAAACGTAAGCACATGAAATTGATTGTTTTTAATGGGTTTAAACCCGAAAACCTGATTTTAGCTGTTGACAGTAAAAATGTTGGAACGGTAATAAGCTAAACTTTTTTATTGTTGACATTGTTTTTTTCTTTTGAAAGCTTTACGGTGGTTGCACCTTTGGTGTATACCTATTTTGCGGCCTGTTTATATCAACCTAATTCGTACTATGAAAATATCTAAATAACAAATTAAGAGAGATACAAAATGCCAACAATAGTTGAAGCAATTAATATTAAGAAAACTTACATGCTGGGCAAAGTTCCAGTTGAAGCGTTGCGAGGTGTAAACCTTAAAGTGGAGGCTGGTGATTTCATCTCTATTCTTGGTCCATCTGGTAGTGGCAAGTCTACGATGCTTAACCTTATAGGTGCCCTTGATAAGCCAACCTCTGGTACACTGTTTATTGACGGTGTAGATATAAGCAAACTAAACGATAATCATCTTTCTGAGTTACGTCTAAAAATTGGTTTTGTTTTCCAATTTTTTAATTTAATTCCACGTTTAACTGCTAAGGCAAATGTTGAGTTGGCAATGTCTATAGCTAACATGGGTAAGGCAGAGCGTAGTAAGCGTGCTGTAGAATTGCTTGAAACAGTTGGTTTAAAGGAACGTATAAACCATAAACCAGCTGAGCTTAGTGGTGGACAGCAACAGCGTGTCGCAATTGCACGTGCATTGGCAAATAATCCGAAATTTTTGTTGCTTGATGAACCTACTGGTAATGTTGATTCTAAAACAGCCCATGAAGTAATGGCGTTAATTCATAAACTCAACAGGGAGAGCGGTGTAAGTATTATCATGGTTACGCATGATCAGAAGTTGGCTCATGAAGCTACAAGAACCGTGCAAATGTTTGATGGAGAAATACATTCGGATCTGGTGAATTAACATGAAGACATATGATGTTTTAGGTTACTCATTTAGTGCAATCAAGCTTCGCAAACTCCGTGCAGGCTTAACAACACTAGGTGTAATTATTGGTATAATGGCCATAGTTGCTTTGTTATCTATAACTCAAGGGTTACAGGCTACAATTACTGATCAGTTAAATCAGGGGTTATCTGCTAACTCGTTAATTGTTGTTGCTGGCGGTGGTGGTACAAACCAAAATGGTGGTGGATTTGGTGGTGGAGGTATAGGTGGTGGTGCGGATAGTTCTGGTTTTAGTTTGTATGTTAATTATACGTCTGAAATAGAAAGTTTGTCTTCAAATATTACGGGGGCACTTGCGATAATTCAGCGGTCTGGTTATGTTGAATCAGAAAACTTGAATCGTAGTGTGACCATTTATGGTGTTGACTACGATGCTTATTCGCACGCTTATGGTACTTTTTCTGCTGCAACTGGAACAATTCCGACTAATCCCCAAGATAACGTTGTTGTAATTGGTAGTCGAGTAAGTGATCCCAGTCAAAACGGTAGCCAATTTATTGTTCCAGGTAATGGTGTGAGTTTGCTTTGGCTTAATGCTTCAGTGTTACCTCCAGTGAATGAGACTTATACGGCACAAGTTAGTGGTGTTTTGGAGGCTATCGGTGGTTTTGGTATAGGTGGTCCATCAGATACTGGTGTTTATATTCCAATATCAAAGGCTGAAAGTTTCTTTGGAACCGATCAATGTGATATGATAATTGTGACTCTGGCAAATAGTGACAAAGACACGATCGCAAACGTTACAAAATTAATTACCGATCATTTTGGTGGTCAAGTATCTGTAATTTCTGCAGACGCAGTGCAAGCATTGCTAACAAGTGTCTTTAGCACAATACAGCTCTTCTTAGGTGGTATTGCAGCAATTTCTCTGCTGGTTGCAGGTATCGGTATTATGAACATCATGATAGTTTCTTTGATTGAACGCACACGTGAAATTGGCATCCTTAAAGCGTTAGGTATGAAAAGTAGAACAGTGCTAGCGATATTTCTTGGCGAATCAGTAATTATAGGTTTGATCGGTGCAATTGTTGGTATAATCGGTGGTTGGGGTCTAGCTAACCTTACAGCTTCAGTGCTTGGCTCTGGCTTTTTTGGCGGTGGTGGCGGTGGAGGTAGTTTTGCTATTACACCATTGTTGACTCCTGAGGTGTTGCTTGGTGCTTTGGGTTTTGGTGTAGGTGTAAGCGTGATCTTTGCGTTGTATCCGGCATGGCGTGCTTCAAAACTTAAACCAGTGGATGCATTAAGGTATGAGTAATCATCCACACATTCTTTTTCCTTTTTTTAACTAATCAAAAAGGTTGATGATGGCATAAAATTTATATTTGAAGCATATGTATTGCATCCAGTTATATTGTACACAAGTGAAAGATATCTTTAGGGAGGAACCAAATATTAGTACACTCTGTTCAAAATGCCCCTTCTTTCAAGTGGCACCGTTCATTAAACGCAAAAACGCTAGGAAACGCTGTCGTATAGAACCCCAAAGACAACTCCGTATCTACAAATGTCGTGACTATGAATATCATAATCAAACAAAAATTGCAAAGACAAAAACAAACGGGTTTTAAGGTTTACCTATTTTTAACCCCTAATTTTTGTTGTTGAAAAGTAGGGTAATTTTATTTTTCATCATGTTATTGATTTCTTGTTTGTTATGTAGTGTTTATTAAATAGTTGTAGTGGTGATTTGTTTGTATTTTGTCTATTTTCGCGTAATTTACTAAACTTTAATTAAAAAATTTAAATAACCTGTCACTTTACATGTAAATGCCCGGGGTAGTATGGGAGAATACGAGCTAATAGAGACGTCCATATTTGAGAACTTGGCTATGCAAAGTAGTTTTTTGTCAGCCAAAATGCTAAATGTTAACTTGCAAAACGCATATTTGCACTGGTTTAGTGCAGATAGGCTTATATGCATTCAAGTCAACGCACGTTATAGCAAGTTTAGTATATCCTATACATATGAGGCGTCTAGTGTAGAAAATGTTGGACTTGGAGGGCTAACGCAAGTTGCTTAATTTGTTTGTTGGTGCCATAATTGCATTTATCTTAATATTCATCTCAACATACGCAATTTATGCGATAGGTAGACATTTTGCGCCTAAAACCAAACACGGCGACAATCATGAAATGAGTTATGCTTGCGGAGAAAAAGTTGTTTTCAACAATCCCAAAATTAACATCTCCCTCTACAAGTACCTTATTTACTTTATAATCTTCGATTCAGCAATACTTTTGCTTGCATTTGCCTCTATAGCAATTGTAAGCGTAAACCCGCTTCTGCTTGTTTTATATCTAGGTATAATCCTCGCTTCAGGGTTCATCCTTTTGGAAGGAGGCAACGATTAATGGTTGACACAAAAACCTGGGCTCGAGTAAAATCTCCTTGGGTTATTCACTTTAACAGTGGCGCATGCAACGGGTGTGACATTGAAATCGTAGCGTTGTTTACCCCAAAATATGACGTAGAAAGATTCGGAGTAAAACTTGAACCCTCGCCAAGACACGCTGACATTCTACTAGTAAGTGGCTGCGTCACTCAACAATGTTCTGAACGTCTAAAACGAGTTTACGATCAAATGCCTGAACCAAAATTCGTCGTGGCCGTCGGTGCGTGTGCATGTAGCGGAGGAATTTTTGAAGGTAACTATAACGTTCTAGGTGGCGCAGATAAGGTTGTTCCAGTTGCAGCTTACATACCTGGCTGTCCACCACGACCAGAAGCAATGATTGATGGTCTTGTGAAACTTCTTAATACTTTAAACCCGCCACCTAAAGGTGCTAAAAAGCAAATTAAAGGTGCTTCTGCAGGAGTAACGGAGGAGAAACCAGTTGCAAAAGAGTAGCGAAGAATTTGTTAATGCAATTGAAAACAAGCTAAACGGTAAAATCCAAATTCAAATTGGTACTTTGGGAAAGGCCGCAATAACTGCAAACAATGGAATACATCGTGACCTAATCAAGGTGATGCTTGAAGTAGATGATCAAACATCAATTGTGGCCATTACAGGGTTAGATTTAGGTACAAACCTTGGCGTTTACTATCACTTTAGAAGTCAAAGTGGTTACTACACAATCAAAGCAGAAGTTCCTAAGGATAACCCTCATATTCAAACAATTACTGATCTTATTCCAGGTGCTCTTTTCGCTGAAATGGAAGGAAACGACTTATTTGGCATAGTATTTGATGGACACCCATCTCCTGGTCGTTTAGTGTTGTCAGAAAACTGGCCTGAAGGCGTTTATCCATTAAGGAAAGATGTTATAGCAAATCAAGTTAAACTAGTTCCTCCAAAAAACGTTGCAGCTGAACCTGACGATAACAAAACTGTTAAAATCATCATTGGTCCACAACATCCCGCGTTAATTGAACCTGAAAAATTCTCAGTAAGTGTTGAAGGTGAAATCGTAACCAAGGTTGAACCCCGTTTAGGCTATGTTCACCGAGGTGTAGAGAAAGCTGCTGAGTTAAGAACTTATATCCAAGACGTTTACCTAGTTGAGCGTGTTTGTGGCATCTGCAATGGTCCACATGCTTGGTCTTTTTCTGGTGCAGTAGAAAAAATCCTCAATGTGACTGTTCCAAGACGTGCTCAATTTATACGTGTTATAACTTTAGAACTTAATAGAATTCACAGTCACCTCTTGGTTTTAGGACACGCTGGCTTAGAAATTGGTTACGAAACCTTGTTTCAGTATTTCTGGCGTGATCGCGAACCTATCATGGATTTAATTGAGTTAACTTGTGGAAATCGCGTTTACGAATCTATGATAAGCATGGGTGGCGTAAGGCGTGATTTAAAGGAAACCGATTCTCCAAAAATAAAAGCGGTTCTTGAAGATCTTAGAAAAAAAATTCCTTTCTATAAACAGTTGTATGAAAACGAGCCAACAATTAAGGCGCGTATGAAGGATGTTGGTGTTCTTAAGCGTGAAGACGCCATTAGTTTGGGTGTTGTTGGTCCTGTTGCTAGAGCTTCTGGCTATGCTGTTGATGTCCGCAAGGATGAACCTTATGAAGTTTATGGTGAAATTCCGTTTAAGGAAATCATTTACACTGAAGGCGATACTTGGGCAAGAATGAATGTTAGAATGGATGAAGTTGAAGAAAGCATAAACATAATTGAATATGCTCTTGATAACATGCCTAAGGGTCCAATTAGGGTTGATATTCCACGTGAAATATTGGCAGGTGAGGCTGTAAATGCTTGTGAAGCTCCACGAGGCGAGCTTTTCTATTATGTTAAAAGTAATGGTACCGACATGCCTGATCGTGTAAAGGTGCGGACGCCAACATTTGCGAATTTGCCATCATTTTTTAAAACTGCTATCGGTGGAAGTATAGCTGATGTGCCTGCGAACTTTGTAAGCTTAGATCCATGTTTCTCATGCACTGATAGGTGATAAAGAATGATTGACTATTTCATTTTAATCTTTAGAATACTTATTTTCCCGGGGTTTACGTTTATTTTAGCGTTAACTCTGTTCTGTGACTGGATAGAACGAAAAATAGAGGCCCGTATCCAAAACAGAGTTGGTCCATTGGTCGCTGGGCCGGGAGGTATTCTGCAGCCTTTGGCTGATTTTATAAAATTGTTAACCAAAGAAGACATTGAACCAACTAGTGTAAAGCGTTTTGTTTTCAAGTTTTCACCTTTGGCAGCTTTTGCAATGATGATTTTTGCTTTCTGCTTTATTCCTATTGATGGTGCTAGTGTTCTATCAACAACTGGGTTTACTGGCGACTTACTTATCATATTAACTTTTGCGACAATAGCAAACTTTATTTTGTTTCTTGCGGGGTGGGCATCAAATAACCCCTACGGGATAATTGGTTCAACAAGAGTTTTAACCCAATTTTTAGGTTATGATATTCCTCTGTACATACTTGCTCTTTCACCGGCGTTTCTAGCGGGAACTCTAAGTATATTTGGTATAGTTCAAAGCCAAACTCTGCCCTATTTCCTTTTAGTTCCCTGGGCGTTTGTATTGTTTATAATAGTAATGCAGGCAGAACTTGAAAAAGATCCTTTCGATGTGCCTCACTCTGAATCTGAAGTAGTCGGTGGTTTAGAAACCGAATATACCGGTGCGAAACTTGCCTTTATACACTTAACGCGTGATGTGCAGGTAGTTTTCGGTGCTGCCTTAGTTGTTACTTTGTTTCTTGGTGGGCCAAACGGGCCAGTTTTCTTTGGGTTGCCCACGTTTTGGCATGCTTTATGGTTCACCCTTAAGGTAATATTAGTAGTAATAATAAGTGAATACTTGACAACTATATTTGCAAGGTTACGTATTGACCAAGTGCTTAATCTTAACTGGAAAATAATGCTACCTGGCGCAATACTTTCGCTACTTGCGACTTTAGCGGTAATAAATTGGGTAATTCCCTTGGTGATGTAAATGGGACGTGTAACAGCAGTAACTACAATCATTAAACGAACGGTATCACACATATTCACTAAACCAGCAACGGCTAAGTATCCATTTGCTAAGTCAACACTTTCGGAAAATTTCCGTGGTCAACCACAGTATAATATTGATTACTGTAATGTTATTTCTTTAGGTAACCCCAATTTTGGTTTTGATGTACAAAAAATTGCTGGTTCCGCCTGCCGCGTTTGTGCTCGTGATTGCCCAGTTGGTGCTATAACCATTGTTGAAGTTGATGGAAAACGCCGTCCACAATTTGACTTTAACAAATGCATTTTCTGTAATCAATGCGTTGAAAGTTGCCCAAGGAAGGCAATTGTTAACTCAGATGCTTTCGAGTTAGCAGTAGTAGATAAAAAAGCGTTAGTTAGAAAACCTAAACCAAACAGTGGGAACGAAAAACAATGATTCTTGAAATATTGTCTGTAGGATTAATTGTTTCAGCCTGTTTAGCATTGTTTCTAGATGAAGTGCACTATGCGGTAGGTGCATTAGCCGGAACTTTCTTTTTCATATCATTAATCTACGCCCTCAACGGCTCAGTCTATGGAGCAGTCTTCCAATTTGCAGTCGGTATAGGAACTTTAACTATATTGTTTCTTTCTGGAGAAATGCTCAGTGAAAAAACAAAAAAGAAAACTTCCCCTAGAAAATTTGCTGCTTTAGTTGGAGGCGGTGTTGCCTTATCTTTACCTGCAGTTTTCCTATCAGTTTCTGGAACCCCCCAGGGGTATTCAACTGCTTCTTTTGGAGCAGCCTTATGGGAAATGCGTGGATTAGATGTTGTTTTACAAGCAGTTGTCGTTTTAACGATTGCTTTGGGAATCTTTATTGTTTTACATGAGAAAAAGAGAGGTACCATTTAATGAACTTTGTAATTTTATCAATCGTAATGTTGTCGATTGGTATCTACGGCTTGCTAACTAACCGTAATCTCATTAAAGTATTTATTTCACTTGAGTTAATCGCAATAGCTGCTACAATGAATTTTGTCCTATTTGCTATGGGTCAAGGGCTTGGTGAGGCCTTACTGATTGTTGCTTTTTCAACAGACACAGCCGTAAGTGCAGTTATCCTTGCAGTACTGGTAATTTTGTATAAAAAGTATGGAATAAGTGACATTAGCAAAATTCCCCAGTTAATCCAAAACAAAGACGAAGAAGAAAATGAGGTTGAGGCATAATGGCAATAGAAGTAATCTCTGCATGGCTAGTTTGGATACTTCCGATTCTTGCAAGCTTACTTGTTCCCGTAATAGGAAAATATAGCGAAAAAGCACGTAATGGCTTTGTAGTAGTCATTGCAGCCTTAACAGCTGCTCTAGCTGTTTCTTTAGTACCGGCTATTTGGAATGGTGAAGGAATAGCTATAACAAGCACTCTTCCTTGGATACCTGAAATAAACGCAGGCATTTACATTGACCCCTTAAGTGTACTCTTTACGTGCCTAATTGCCTTCTTTGCGTTAATAATAACAGTTTATTCAATAGGTTATATGAAAGGCGAAAACGGCCTAACCCGCTACTACTACTTAATTTTGCTCTTCATTGGATCTATGATTGGTTTAGTCCTAGCAAACAATGTGCTTCAAATGTTCATTTTCTGGGAAATGGTAGGCTTATGCAGTTATACGTTGATTTCATTTTGGTACAAAAAACCTGAATCCATACGTGCGGGTGTTAAAGTTTTCATAATGACCCGCATAGGTGATGCCTGTCTTCTTGGCGCCATTGGTCTGCTCTACTACATGTTTGCCACATTTAGTTTTAGAGGCATAATAGCCGGGATTCAAGCGGGTGGTTATGACATAAATTTGATGGTTATAGCGGCATTTCTTGTTTTAGGTGGTGCAGTAGCAAAGTCCGCCCAGTTTCCATTGTTCACTTGGCTCTATAGCGCCATGGAAGCGCCCACATCAGTTAGTGCGCTCTTACACGCTGCCACAATGGTTAAAGCGGGTATTTACCTACTTGCAAGATTTATCTTGATCTTTTCAGTTGCACCTGTACTAATAGAGCAATTAATGCAGTTATGGTTTCCAGCAATTGCCTGGATTGGTGTATTAACAGCCCTTATTGGTGCAACTCTTGCTTTAACTACAACGGATATTAAAGGTGTTCTTGCTTATTCAACTATTAGTCAAATCGGTTTTATGATGGCCGCTTTAGGCACAGCCGCAGTCCACGGTGGATTACTAGGCGAAGGATGGTTTGCCAGTCTATTCCACATGGTTAGTCATGCCTTCTTTGAGGGTCTTGGCTTTCTTTTGGCAGGTGGTATCATACATGCTATTGGTACTCGTGATATGAGGCTAATGGGTGGTTTACGTAAAGCTATGCCGATAAGCTTTGTTTTGATGGCTATAATGATTATAACAACCAGTGGTTTGCCACCTTTTGCTGCCTTCTTTAGTAAAGGATTAATATTAACCAGCGTTTCCGAAATAGCAACTACTGCGGGCTTAATACAAACAGTCCTGCTTTATGCAACAACTGCTCTCACCTTTGCTTATTGTATTCGTATGTTCACTTTAGCGTTCATGGGACGTGAATCTGAACACCTACAGAAGCAGCATGTTCATGAAGCACCAAAAATAATGCTAATTCCAGCAGCTATTTTGGCTTTCTTCTGCATTGTATGGGGCTTAGCAGGACCCTTAGTTGCAAGCTTTATGCATGTTGAAACAGCAGGTTTACTTGCCGCTTTTACAAGTATAGAGTTTCCAATCTTTATAGCATTACTTATTCCAACAGGTTTACTTGCATACTTTAGCTACTACAAAGGTTTTGACGCAATACGAAATGTTGCAAAAACAAACAACCCCTTATCTACGTTACTAAGACGTGCGTATTTCTTTGATGACTTCTATAATGCAATTGCAAAAGGCTTAACCAAAATCTCTGGAGCGCTTACACGTATAGAGGACACCTTATTTGGGCGTTATGTTGATGAGCTTGGTGTAAAAATTAATGATGCTGCAAAACCTGGTAAAGCTTTGAGACTTAAACAAGATCAGTCATCAAACTATCGAAACTATATAGCTGCAGCCGTGCTTGGTTTCATACTGATTGTCATATTGATAATATTAACTTTAGGAGTGGCTTAAAATGGTGTTTCCCGCATTACTGACAATATTTGCATTATCCTCCATAAGTATCCCGTTTGTTTATCTTACCGGAAGAAAGTCTCACAGGGCAGCGGCAATTTTTATAGCGTTAATTGCGCTTGTCAACATGGGATTAGTCGCAAGTACAATTCCAACTGTTCTAGAAAGTAGTAGCCATCAATGGGTTGAAACTTATCAATGGATTCCAAACTTAAGTAATACTCAATTTACTTTGTTTGTTGACGGAATGAGTGCTTCCATTGCTCTAATTAGTTTGGTGTTGATTTTTGTTGCGTCAATTTACAGCATAAACTATATGGCTGGCAAAAAGAACCTCTCTGCGTACTATGCTCTGCTTTGTATGCTTTCCGTAGGTCTAGTAGGGGTATTTCTTACTTCAAATTTGATTCTATTCTACTTCTGCTGGGAACTTATGCTTGTGCCTGCCTACTTTATTGTCGGTGAATGGGGTTACCGTAATAGTTACAAGTCAGCTCTTAAGCTCTTCATATTTACACATGCTGGAGCAGTCTTTGTTCTTTTAGGTATAGGTGCAATTTACTGGTTAACTGGCACTACTGAAATGTTTACAGTAAGCGGTATACAAGGTGCCCAGACACTCCTACTTGGTGTTAATGCACCTGACATTGTCCGATGGATACTTTTGGCTTTAACTGCTGGGTTTGCAGTTAAAATGGCCGTCTTTCCTGTTCACGTGTGGCTGCCAGATGCTCACTCAGAAGCTCCAGCACCAATGTCTGCATTACTAAGTGGTGTTATCATAAGTGCCGGTGCTTATGCGATTCTAAGAATTGCCTTCGGGGTTGTCTTTCCAGCGGTAGATGTAACTTTTGCATTGGGCTTTTTGCATACGCTTTCGATTATTGCTATAGTTACTGCATTCTTTGGTTCCTTTTTGGCGCTGTTTGCCACTGACATTAAGCGTGTTATTGCGTATTCAAGTATTTCACACATGGGCTACATTATGTTTGGTATTTCCCTGTTTCCAATAAGTGTAGCCGGTGGAACCGCAGTTGTTCTTGCATCCTCAATAGCGATAACTGGAACTATACTTCACATTGTAACTCATGCAGCAAGCAAAGGTCTCTTCTTCCTTACAGTAGGTGGAGTAATGCATCAAACTGAAGAGCGTGACATTCATAAACTGGGTGGTTTAGCAAGTAAAATGCCGTTTTCGACCGTTTCAGGAATGATTGCAGCTCTAAGCATAGCCGGTGCCCCCCCTCTAGCATGTTTTATAAGTGAATTTTTCATATTCATGGGTGCCTTCCAAGTCCTCGCAACCGACTCATTTTATATAATACCCACAGCCCTAATGCTAATTGCAACAGTATTTTCACTTGCTTATTCTCTAAGATTCATATCCAAAGTTTTTCTTGGAACTGCTCCTGGAGAATTAGTAGAAGACATCCACAGCGGTAATAACACTCATGCCTCTGCAGAGCATGTAGAAGGGCATGCACACAAAATTGTTGATGTTCCTAATTACATGAAAGCAGCATTAGCCATACTGGTGATTTTGGTTGTCGCTATTGGAGTTTATCCAACGTTTTTCATGAATCTTATTCAAACAGTAACATTTGGAGGCATCATAGTAGCTTAAAGGTGAAAACTAATGGTCGAAATCATTGATGTAATATTACCGATATTCACCCTAATTGTTGCCGCAATATTAACTATTCCAGTATTTAGGTTAGCCCATAAAAGCCGTTACAGCAATGCAATAACAACTGCTTGGTTCATCGCAATCTTTGCAGTTGTAGGCATATGTGTGGCCAACTTGTCTCTAAGCTACTTTAGCATTGCCAATCCACCCACTTTAAACCTAAACCTTAACGGTATGTCTGCTTCACCCTTCCAAAGTTCCTTATTAATAGATGCCCTCTCACTTTATATGGCAATAATCATTGTTGCCGTCAGCATCGTAGTTATAGTCTATAGTGTATTTTTCATAAACTCTGCTGAACGCCTAACAGGCCGTTACTTTGCTGTAATGCTCATGCTAACTGCAGCATTGCTTGGCGCCGTATTTGCCGGTGATCTATTAACGCTTTTCATATTTTGGGAAATCGCAACAGCAGCCGTAGCCTTTTTGATGCTGTTTCGTAAAAACGCGTTTAGCATCAACGCTGCTATGAAATATTTAATCATGGTTATAATTGCATCCGCATTTGTTCTATTAGGTCTCTCGCTTGTTTTTGGCATTACAGGTAGCTTAAATTACATAGCCATAAGCAACGCCATAAGCACCGTTAGCTCAGCTAACATGCCTATGCTTATAGTCGCATTTGTCTTCATTGCTGCCGGTTACGCAATTGAAGCCGCTATTGTACCCTTCCACTTCTGGCTGCCTGACGCATACACCGCTTCACCTGCTCCCTCCGCAGCTTTTCTATCTGCACTTGTAGACCAAGGTAGCTACTATATCTTAATCAGAATACTACTCTACATTATATTACCGCCTGGACAGGGACCAATTGATTGGACAATAATGCTCTCAATCATGGCTGCCTTAACAATGATAGTCGGCAACATCTTTGCACTAGTTCAAATTGACATCAAACGCCTAATAGCATACATCTGCGTCGCCGATGTAGGCTACAACTTGATTGCAATCACCAGCGTAACAGCCCTTGGTATGACAGGAAACTTGTACTTCTTCCTAATAGGCGGTCTAACCACAGCCCTTGCCTTCATGACCATAGGCGTCCTAAATAACCACGGCATTAAAACCCTAGATGATGCAGCTGGCATAGGCAAAAAAATGCCCTGGGTAAGTATCGCATTAATTGTTGCAGGCCTATCCTTTGCCGGTGTACCACCCTTTGGTGGGTTTATGGCAAAATACTTTGTATTCACAGCCGCAATTGAGGCAAACTATAGCTGGCTAGCAGTTATCGGTATACTAACAAGCATCCTTCAAACAGCCTACATATTCCGACTCATTAACATAATGTACGGTAAGAAAGCAAAAGACGACAAACCAATCGCTTTTAAGATGAACAAAAAAATCTTCATCCCCATATTCATAATGGTTGCCGCAATCTTTATCCTAGGATTATTCCCCAACATCATACTACAATTGATACAGCCAGTAATCAATCAACTACCCTTTTTTACCCTACTAATTTAACCTACAACATGGTATAACTGCAAAATATGAACTTAATTTTCAAAACTATTTTTTAAATCCTGATTTTCTAAATTTGTTTGCAAATTGTGTGTTAGAGGTTAGTCAAGGGATCTTTACGGGAATTGATAAATAGCTGCTTTGTTAGGGTATTTTTGAAGACTTATGACCTCTCAAAACAAGCTGCATATAGCTTCTAAAAAGTTGTTATCAGCACTTATTTTGACATCAATACTTTTGCTTACTCTCTGTTCTACATTAGAGGTAGTTATTGCTGCACCTCTACCCAGAGGGGTTATAAGGATAATGCAAGATGGCACTGTTGAAGGAACAAATAAAATAAGTCAAAACGGAAACATTTACACCCTAACAGAAGACCTAAACAGCGCCGTTCAAGATGGGTCTACTTTTATTAACATAGAGTGTGACGGGATAATTTTTGATGGCGCAGGAAAAACCCTTAAGGGAACAGGCGGAATAGCCATAGGCGCTAGTGGAAGACATAACATAACAATTAAAAACACTCAGGTAATTGATTTTGGAACAGGAATTGAACTCTGCGACGATATAATATATGATTCAAACGGTCAAGCAGGTATCATAACTCCTTCCGGCAATAGAATAGTTGATAATTATTTTGAAACTAAATATTGGGCTATTTCCCTTCGGGGCGTTAGAGAATTTGTTTCAGGGAACACCTTTATAACCAAAAGCGATAAAGCTATAGAGTTCTGGACTAATGAGACTACTTTTATCGATAACAAGTTCATAGACTGTGGTCTTTTCTTAATGGATGACCCTTCTAATGGGTTGAATGTGATTTCAGCCAATACAGTTAATGGTAAACCTTTGGTGTTCCTTGAGGGGCAATCAAATCAAGTTATTGACAATGCGGACCAAGTAATTCTTATTAACTGTACAAACATGGTAATTCAAAACATCGATAATCTAGGCTTAAGTCAACCTGTACAGCTTTTAGGAATAATCAATACAACAATTACTAACTGTAAAACTCATATAACGTTGACAAATTCTAATAACAACACTATAACTAATAACAAGATTACTGCTGCTTTTATAACGTTGACAAATTCCAATAACAACACCATAAGTAACAATGAACTTTCTGCAGTGAAGTATTCTGCCGTTCGTTTATATGATTCATCTAAAAACATGATAACTCAAAATTTGATAGAGGGTGAATATGGTGGTGGTATTATTATATGTGGTAATTCGGAATACAACAGGGTAGAAAAGAACACTATTTCTTACCGTAGCGGTGGTGATACGGGTTCAGGTATAGCTGTGTCTGGTGGTAAGTATAATTATATTTATGAAAACAACATAACTGCTGAGAATACAGGTATTGGCTTAGATGGTATTGAGTATAATGTTGTCTTTAACAATAATGTTTACCAAGGTAAAACCAGTTTGTCTCTGTTTGGCTCAAGGTATAATGACGTTTTTGGAAACAACTTTGTAGATGCTAGCGGATATGCAGTTCATCTTTTAATGTCAGATTATAATAATTTTTTCTACAACAGTTTTGAAGGTAACACAAAAGTAACTGAAATCCATATAGACACATTGCTGAATAGCACTTACTACTCAGAATACAACAAGTGGGATTAACGGTAAAGAGGGAAATTATTGGTCAGACTATACGGGAAAAGATAATGGACAAGGCATCGGTGAAACTCCTTACACAGTGTATGATAACTTTATCGATAATTACCCCCACCCAACCATATGATGATAGCAAAATACAGGTTACTTCTGAAAAATAGGCCGACACATATACCTACTCATAACCCCCATCTACTAAATTTTCCTCAGCAACGTAACGTAATGATAATAAGTCTGAGGGTTGATTACTGTTAAGCGTTGCCGGGATGGCAGAGTGGTTAACGCGCGGGCCTTGAGAGCCCGTGGATCATCCGGTCCGCATGGGTTCGAATCCCATTCCCGGCGCC
>WRJX01000099.1 GCA_009778385.1 Candidatus Bathycorpusculum sp.
GGGGGGGGGGGAATAAAACACTGTCTTTTCCAAAAAAGACACTTAAAAACATAAACGCTAAAATAATTAACCCAAAACAGGCAGGTTTAACATAACAGTTTTAAGCTTAATTCGTCCAAAATTCTACGATGAAGACAACACATATAATACGCATAATGCAGCAAACAAGTGAAAATGCAAATAAAGCCTTTCACCAAGGCAACTATCAAGGGGCAGTTGAATGCTACAATAAAGCATTGCATCTGTGCAGTTTACTTCCAAAAGATGTAAAGTTTGACCGAGTTAGATTTGAGGCCACTATCCATTCAGGTTTATCTGCTGCATTAGGACGACAGGGTAAACACATGGAAAGTTTTGCCGCCGCTAACAAGGCGTTGGTTTTCTTTGACCAAATAAGCGAACTAGATGCTGTGGAAACGGGCAGATACTTGATGGCACAGGTAAATCAAGGTACAGCTTTAGCCACTTTGGGATGTTTAGAGGCAGCTTTAGAAGCGTTATATAGGGCAAAGGAAGTTTTTAACCATAAAGGTTTAGACCCCACTAAGAATAAGCAATGGCTAGAAATGGTGGACGGCAATATTGCAGCAATTAACACTCAAATCAAAAAACTTCAAGAAAGTTAGTTACGCTTTTAACGTTGAACTTTATGGTATTATTTTGAAGTGATATTTAATGGATACTTGGCGTTTTTTACCTTTGGAGAGTCGTAGTACGGCTTGGAACATGGCTGTTGATGAGGCAATTCTGCAAGCGCGCATCGCCGAAAAAGTACCTAACACACTACGGCTTTATCGTTGGAGCCCCTCTGCGGTAAGCATCGGTAGAAACCAAACCATCGAGGACCAGGTTTATCTTCAAACTGCAGAGCAACTAGGCGTAGACGTGATACGGCGTTGCAGCGGCGGAGGAACGGTTTATCATGACTGCGAAGGTGAAGTCACATATAGCGTGGTCGCCAAAACTACAGACATAGGCAACACAAGTGATGTAACTAGTGTCTACTTTAAAATTTATGAGGCAATAACAGATGCTCTGCGGCTTTTAGGTGTTCCAGCGGACTTTAGCAGTGGAGATGCAAAAAATTGCCCAAATCTAACTGTTGAGGGCAAAAAAATTTCAGGAAGCAGCCAAATCCTTTCCCGCGGCTACGTCCTACAGCATGGCACACTTCTACAAAGCGTCAACTTGGATAAAATGTTTAGACTACTTAAACTAAAAGAGGTCTCATGCACACAAGCCGCCGACATTGGGCGACAAAAAATAACCAGTATAACAGACGTATTAGGACACAAAATCAGCCCAGATACCGTTGCCAACGCATTAAAACAAGGGTTTAAAGCAATTTTAAAAATTCAACTCCAAGAAACTCCACTAACCCCCTTTGAAGAAGAGTTAGCCGATAGGTTATATAGAGAAAAGTATTCAATTAAAGAGTGGACTTTAGGCGATAAGCCTGCTTAACTTACACGGTTGTTTACTCTTTATCTTTATGCCACTTTACACCCTGTGCGGTGTCCTCAACTATAATGCCTAATACTTTAAGTTGGGCGCGAATCAGGTCGGCTTCTTTCCAGTTTTTGGCTTTGCGTGCAGCTTCGCGCTTTTGCACAAGAGCATCTATGTCACTTGGGAGGGGTTCTTCAACTTCCACTTTACCTATTACACCAAGCACTGAGTCAAACTGCATTAAGACGCCGCCAATCTCGTTAGCTTCCTCCTTACTTACCAAATCCGCATCAAGGAGGTTGTTAATTTCTCGCACAAAATCAAAGAGTGCTGCAAGAGCTATACTGGTGTTTAAGTCATCGTTTAGGGCGTCATCAAAACAGTGTTTTACATGTTGAATGTGTATGGCTACTTTACCGTTGCTGTTTTTCCCTTCGGTATCGTGGAGTCGGCGTGCAAAGTTTTTGAGGCGATCGATTGCACTTTTAGCTGAATTTAAGCCTTCAAACGTGAAATTGAACTGCTGACGATAATGAGTAGACAAAAGTAAGTAGCGTATAACAATTGGGTCATAACCTTTCTCAAGTAAATCGCGTAAGGTGTAAAAGTTGCCAAACCGTTTGCTCATTTTTTTGCCTTCAACCTGCAAGTGCTCATTGTGCATCCAGTAACGCACGAAAACCTTGCCGGTTGCAGCCTCACTTTGTGCGATTTCATTTTCATGATGAGGAAACATATTATCGATCCCACCGCAGTGGATGTCAAAGGTTTCTCCCAAATACTTCATACTCATCGCACTGCACTCTATATGCCATCCGGGGCGGCCTTTGCCTAGCTCAGTTTCCCAGTAAGCATCACCATCCTCTGGTGTGTAGGCTTTCCAGAGAGCGAAATCTTGAACATCCTCTTTAGCATACTCGTCCTGACTTACCCTCGCACCTTCCTTAAGTTCGCCAATTTTTATGTGAGAAAGTTTACCGTAACTGGGAAATTTAGATACAGCATAATAAATTGAACCATCCTCTCCACGGTAAGCAATACCCTTTGCCTGCAGGGTTTTTATGATAGAAACCATTTCAGGCACATGGTCAGTTGCACGTGGATAAACATCAGCAGGTTCAATGTTAAGCTTAGCAATATCCTCAAAGAAAGCCTTAGCATAAAAATCTGTATACTGCCTAAGGGGCAAACCTTTTGCTTGACTACCCTTAATGGTTTTATCATCCACATCGGTAAGATTCATGATGTGAACTACTTTAAAGCCACAATACCGCAACCAACGCTTTAACAAATCCTCAAACAAAAACGCACGAAAATTACCAATGTGAGCGTAATCATAAACGGTTGGACCACATGTGTACATTTTCACTTCACCCTGCTTAATTGGGGCAAAGACATCTTTTTGACGTGTCAAGGTATTGAAGATACAGAAAGGAAATTGGTTTGAGGTCACTTTCTCAGCTCAGATAAGGTTGAGCAACTTTATTATTTAAGCATTAACTTTAACTTTTAAAATGATTAGCAGTTATATTTCAAGTCAAGGTTAACTTCTATAATTTACCTTATCAGTTTCCAAGGCAATTCATGATTATTTCATGCTTAGGATAATAGTAATAGTAATAGTGTTTTTTCAGCCTCTTCTTATCAGTCAGCTAGAATTAGTTAGTCTTTTTTCATGGCTAACGTTTTTTGTTCTTTAGATAGTTTCTCTATTGCATATCGCAAGGCCGTTCGTGGCATAACTGTCTTATTCTTTATAACATATGTCAGCACTTCGGAGGGGTATTTTTCTGTTGCAGCTTTTAGTAGCCAGCCATAGCCTTTCTGCACCAAATCATCAGAGTCAGTTAAGAGTAGGTCGCTTATTTTAAAGGCCTCCTGCAAGAATAGGCCCTTTCTTGCGGGAATAATCAATGTTACTGCTGCTGCGCGTTTGAACCAGCGGTTATTGGATTTTGCCCAAACCAAAAGTGTTCCTACACATTCGGGAAACTTTATCATAAAGTCGCCCACGGTGTGGTTGCAGAAACTGTCGCATTTAGCCCAGTTATCAATGTAGCAGTCAATCCAGCGCTCAAACACGTCTAGGTCTTCTTGCTGGAATTGGTCAGCAATTTTGGGTAGCCAATTTGCAGCAATAAAAGCCTCCTCCATAACACCGGAGCAGAAAAGTTCTTCACAAAGTGCAAAAATATCGCTCTTGGATAAATTTTTGATTTGCAGCCAAGTTTTATGGCTGATTTTTCCTACTACAGCACTTTTAACACCATAGCAGGTTATGGTTTCTTTGAAGAAACGTTTGGCACCATCTTTGGTTTGCGTGTCTGCATTAGCTTTTAATTCTTCACGAATTTGTGCTATAATTTGGCTCATAAACAAGAACGCGTAAGCTTGGATAAAATTGTTTTCTTTATAACTTTAAATTGAGAAGAAAAGGGTGTTTAGTAGTCTTCCATTTGGTAGAGGTCTAAATCTATGTTTAGGACCTTTGTGGCTGTGTTGCAGCTTTCTAGGTTGTAGAGCTGGCTTGTGGCTTTTTGTAGTTGAGTTTTTGTTATCATTTTGGTTTTCACGACACGTTTTTTAGGTGTAACAGCAACTTCCTCAGAGTTGAGGTGGACACACCTTGGTACACAAAGGTGTAAGGTGTTGTCTACAAGTTGTGGGGCAACCTCTATTTTTGCGTCGAGGTTTTCATCTATGGGGCATTTTAGTAATTCTTCTTGTTTAGTCAACGCCGTTTCTCCTCCAAACTTCAGCGCTGATTAAATCGCGGATGGCAACTCGGATTGCTTCTGCACGGTTGGGGTAGAACCGTTCATCCACAAGCTGGTCTAAAGCTTTAATATAAGTTTCAGGTAAGTATAGAGTTATAAGTTTCATGTTATCTCGCTCCCACAATGTGAACATAAACCAACTATATTTTGTGGTATATACTTCTGCATATTATGTGTTAAATATGTACATAACATGTTGGTTCTACTCCTTATAAAGTAAAATAAACAAAAAAACAAGTACATGTCAAAAACAACGATACACAACCCTCAAGTTTTTATTACTTAATGAACCATTCTACAACACTAACCTAACGTGACAACACATGAAAATAGCCATCAAAACATACGGCTGCACAGCAAACACAGCAGACACAGAAACCATAACAGCAATCCTAACAAACCACGGACACCAAATCACAAAAGACACCGAAGCAGACATCATCATTTTCAACACCTGCGCCGTAAAAGGACCAACAGAAAACCGCATAATAAACGCCATAAAACAAACCCCAAAAACAAAAAAAATCATAATAATAGGGTGCCTACCAAAAATCAACCTAAAACGCCTCAACCATGAAACACAACCCGACGGCATAGCAGGGCCATCAATAGGAAAAAACATAATAGAACTAGTAAACCAGGTAGCAAACGGCCAAAAAATTACAAACCTACAAACCCAAGAAAAACCCCAGCTAACCCTACCTAAAATCAACACAAACCCAATAATAAGCATCCTACCAATCAACCTCGGCTGCCTAGGCTCATGCTCCTACTGCGCCGTCGTATTTGCCCGAGGAAAACTACAAAGCTACAACATACCCGAAATAATCCAACGCATAAAAACCGACCAAACCACCGGCGTTCACGAATTTTGGATAACATCACAAGACACCGCAGCCTACGGACGAGAAATAGGAAAAACCCTAGCAGAACTCCTCCACACAATAGGAAAAATAGAAGGCAACTTCAAAGTCAGAGTCGGCATGATGACACCTAACATGATAACAGACATGCAAACAGAACTCATAGAGGCATACAAAAACCCAAAAATCTTCAAATTCCTACATTTCCCCGTCCAAAGCGGCGATGACCAAGTGCTTAAAAAAATGCGCAGATTCTACACAACAAATGAATACAAAAAATCAGTTACAGCATTTAGAAAGGCACTTCCAGATTTGACACTAGCAACAGACATCATCGTAGGTTTTCCAGGAGAGACAACACAGGCATTTGAGAACACACTTCAACTACTCAAAGAAATTAAACCGGACGTTACTAACGTGTCCAAATTCTTTGCCCGACCCAAAACATTAGCAGCAGAAATCAAAGAAGACAAAGTACCCCCCGAAGAAATTAAACAAAGAAGCACCATAGCAGCGACGTTAGTTAAGCAGTTATCGTTTGAAAAAAACAAACAATGGAAAAACTGGAGCGGTGAGATTCTCATTGACGAACCAGGTAAAATGAAAGGCTCATGGGTTGGTCGTAACTTTGCCTACAAACCTATTGTTATAAAAAGCACTCAGAATTTGCTAGGTAAAACATTGCAAGTACAGGTTATTAAGGCAACAGAAACTTATCTTATAGGAGAAACTAAATAACATTTAGAAACCAACGATTTATGGGAGCTTTCGTATTCCAAGAATCCTCAACCAGCCCTGAGGCTAAAACAGAACTAAAAACCGTTGTGAATGTTCCACTTATGAAAAAGAAAAGCAACATAGAGACTAAAAATTTATTCATACTTATCCCTCTTGCTTCTTTTTCTGCCTCTTAAATAGAAAAATAATGCTGTTGTAACAACAACATCTGCAGTTAGAACTATTGTAACCGTAACAGGTTCAGTTAAAAAGGCTTAGAAGTAGAAGGTTCAGAAGATAAAGGCGTAGAACTGTAGCCAATTGGTACATATTGTTCATTTACAGCAGTAGGCACAAAGGGTTGAGAAGGGTAGTGTATGTATATTAATTCACCATTAGGTCCTGTTGGTGTAGGTCGTTTTTCGGGTACATTTTCCCAGCTTAGATCAAGAATTCCACCGATTATGTATAAAACGTCATCAACAATAGCCATACCAAAATGTGTTCTAGCTGTAGGCATAACTTCAGCAGAGGCCCAAGTATCCCCTACAGGATCATAAACTCGATTAGTAGGCAAAGCATCAAAAATGCTGGCAGTCATGATTCCTAAAACATAGACTCTTTTAGGAGCATAAACACCAGTTGTCGCCCCGGCCCCACCAGAACACAGCAAAAACTCAGACTCAGCACCCTCACTCCATACATCAGTTTTTGGATCATAAATCATAACGTACGTATGATATAGATCTCTTGCAGGGACATCTTGTGGAAGATAAGTGACTATTATTTTGTTATCCACCACGGCTGAATGTTGAGGTAATAAGAGGTTGAGGCATACGGGTTTTAGTTATCCATGAATCAGTAGCAGGATTATACATAAATAAATCATAACTAGTTAAGACAAAAATTTTCCCATCTACAACGTGTGCTTTTAAAAAGGAATCGTTAAACGGCATAGCAGTTTTAGCGCTCCAACTATCTGTAGCTATATCATAAACCTCATTTGTTCCACATAATCCATTAGGTCCTGCTCCACCTATGCAGTAAATTTTACCTTGATAGGCAGCTATGGCAAAACTAGCCCTAGGTGCAAGCATAGGTTCCAAAGTAACCCAAGTATCAGTCACAGGATCATAACACTCATTAGTACCAACCCCAAAATTTGTATAACCATCATATAACACAGGGGCATACCCACCAATAGCGTAAATTTTGCCATCAACAGCAACAACCCCCAAATCATACCTCGCCTGATTCATGGAAGTTTTTGTATTCCAAGAATCCTCAACCAGCCCTGATGCTGAAACGGGATTAAATGATATTGCGAATGTCCCGGCTATGAAAAAGAAAAGTAACATGAAAAAAACAAATTTATTCACAGACCATCATAGTTGTCTATTTTATTTTTCATTTATAAGAGTTTTGAAATTTTAACTAAAGCACAGAATTATAATATAATTGCAGATCATGCCATAGAAGGTTTTATGGAAAAGTCCGAAGTTTTTTCAGCTTGCAAACTGCCAAAACACAGTTACAATATACGCAATATTGCAACTATATACCAGTTAATGTCAAACACCAATTCACCCTGCAATCAACATTTCAACGAATTTCCACACCCCACTGCCCCATAGTTAATCCTTTTTCCAAGAATTAGGTATAATACGCTATTCTTGTCAGTTTCATGAGTTCATGACTGTTTTTTCTGCAAGCCTTAAACTCAAAACATCCTCATAAGGAGGTTTTTAGTTGGAGTTAGGGCTGATGCAAGAAAAGTTCGCTTTGTACATCACAGAGTACATGGCAACGCTGACTTGCCCGACTCTGATAAGAACTGGGCCATTGAATCAACAAACCCAACACTTTCTAATCTTATCACAATTGCTCTCATAGCAGTTGTACTTATGACAATCGTAACAGTTGCAATAACAATAACCTTAACAGTCAAACGAATACAAGTTTTTCCAAAAAAAAAATAAAAAAGAAAAGGTTTGGTGTAGATTTGTGTTGTTTACTTCTTTCTGATGATCAAGAGGCCAACAATAAGTACTACAGCAATTATAGCTACTGTTGCGACGGTGAGAGCGTATAGCATTGTGTTGTTTGAGTTGTCGTCATTTGTTGTGTTTGGTCCTTCAGCAACGCTTAGGTATGTGGTTGCAAATGAACTGCCATATGATTCATCACCTATGAAAGTTGCTGTAATAGTGTATCGTCCTGCCATTTCTGGAGTCCATTCATCATAGCCAAAAGTGCCGCTGTAACCGTCGGATGTAATTGTAGCAATGTGAATACTAGTGCCGTCTGGAGCAACTGCGTCTAATGACACTGGAACACCAACCAACGTCGCATTACCGTAGATGCCGCCGACTGGTGCCTGTAGATGTATCTGTTCCATTAGTGCAGCCATAGACTCTTTAGAAACACATGCAGCACCACGCTGAGCAGGAGACAAATCAAGAACAGCCCCCGTCAAAAGCGCCTTCTGACCTAACGCCAAAGGCAACTGGGGAGCTGAAACTGTAGTTTCACTTAAGCCTATACCAAAAGTGTACATAACACCATCTTCACCAGCTAATGTCGCGTATCCATCTGCTACAACCAATGCTCCACGTCTAAGAAAGATCATACCATTCATTCCTATGGACCATATTTCTTCACCTGTAAAAGCATCGATACACACCGTTGGTTGTCCCCTATAGAAAGGTGTATCTGGTGTGTGTTCCTGACTGTATGCATATAGTTTTCCATCCACGCACAATGAACCTATGACGAATGGATAAACTGTTTGCCCGTCTCTACCGGTATATGGAGTTTCAAATGGTGGCGCTTCTTTTTCGAATTTCCAGTTGATGTTGCCTGTAGCCCAGTCGATTGCATAGATACCTGTTTGAGCAGACCAGAACAATTGACCATAAGCTGATGTAGTAGAATAGGCACCCCAACCAGGTTCATCCCACGGATAATCTAATGTTTTAGTTCGCCACACTTCGGCACCGGTCTTCAGATCAAATGCTACACATGATCCCTTAGCAGAGATTACAGCTAGTTTTCCATGATCTGCAAGATTAGCTGAATTACTAAATATTGGTTCATCGATAGTTTTATTCCAAAGAGACACACCAGTAATCAAATTATAAGCCGTTAAAGTCATTCCAGTGTATATACCACCCTGCGATATGCCCGTTACTGTACAACCTATACCTACATTCCAATCAATTAGGTTAGCTGTAGGTAAAGCACTTCGAGCATATGTTGTGTTACTTATAACACGATCAGCGAAGTTAGATGAAGTACCAAGTGTGGTCCAGTTGATTAGACGATATCTTTCTGCACCAGCGTCAGCACCAAGGTCCTGTATACCCAACACATAGCCATTCATGTAATAAGTTCCGCCGCTACCAGTCATTGGGGCAATCGAAAAGTTATACATTAGAAGTCCACTGTTTGGATTGTATTTTAGTAAGTATCCACCACTTATCGACATTATCACTGGACTATATGGTTTTACCACAGCTCCCTTAACTTCAGCATTTCCAGCGGTGTATTCAATAAGGTTAGGCGTTGTTTCTCCAGGATACAGGGGTCTTTCCCAGTATACTTCACCAGTCTGCATATCATAGCATTCCCAGTATGTCTGCATACTTGGACCATTGGTAGCAGGTTTTGTAACACCATGATAAACTCTTCCCATCAAAACAAGGGATGTCGCCAACGGTTGCCAGTCAGCCGTAACTGAAGCATGTGAATCAAGACTACTCATATACACACTAGATGCACCACCAAAGTCACCGCCCATAAGGCCGGCCATTTGATATGTACGTTTCCAGACGACGTGTGCAGATGTGGGCCCTGAAACCCATGGAACAAAGCCGTATGCAGAATTATAGGTTGGATTGGTGTTAGGATAGTAATAGTCCCACATTGACGTTACATCGCTTAGACCATCTCCCCACCAAGGATAGCTTCCTAGAATCGGCCACCATTCACGATTCACTTCACTTACGGGTCTTGTCCAATAACCTGTAGGTAGAAGTGATCCAGGCCAACTAGGAACTGTATCACTTTGTACATGTATAGTTACCATTCTTGCAGTCGCCGGCTTAATTGTAACACCATCAGCATAAACGGTACCACCAGTAGTAGCAGTAGTTAATTCACCATCAATGTATCGTCCAGGAGCAAAATATTCACCAGGATAATCAAACGTTATCGTCCAATCACCCACTTGATCAAAGACCCACGGACACCAATTAGTACCATCAGCAGGATAAGAATCCAGTTTAAATGTCGTTGATTTACCATTAGGATCTGTCACCGTTATTGTATAGTCATGGAATTGTCGATTAGCACCAGGCGCGGGTGTCATCCAAAAATTAATCAGAATCTCTTGTCCTACACCTACTGTAGAAGGTCTAGCACTAAGAAAAGCTTTTACATCCACAGTAAAGTCTTGTTGTGCGTTACTTGGCGTACTTACTGTTAGCATTGCTACAGTAGAAGTCAGCAAAATAACTGCAATTAATAAAGAAAATGTTTTTTGTTTTACTAATTTTTTATCAAACAGTTTCTCATTTCCTCCAAATTTAAACATAATTTCAGAAAGTAATTGATTATTTAAAGGTTGTTAGCGGTTGCTTGCTAGCTAAGATTTCACAGTCAATATTTTAAAAAAAATACAAATTGATGTACAGATGTTGAGTTTGGAAATAAAATAAGCACCCTAATTAAGTGAATTGACTGGTTCACCGACCGAACAACAATATCGGAAATAACTTTCAGACCAAAACTACAAATGGCATAGCGCAGCAAGCATATCCTACACAAGGGTTACCGGTGATTACACACACGGAAATTCGAATGTACATTCACACATTTAATATGTTACTGTAAATTTTGATTTCAAGCAGTAAAAAGGGTGTTAAGTTTGGAAATTTATGGTTTTACTTTTAGCATCCGTTCTAGTTCAGGTTTGAGTTTTTCTGTTTCTTCTTTAATTTGGGTTCCCAGCGCTTTTCTTTGTTGATCAATTTCTTTTATTAGCTCAGCGTAATGAATGCCTTCAGCAGCAGAAACGTACTCAACACGGAACCGTTCCGGACTCATGCCCAACTCTGTCAGTCTGCTTTTGAGATTATCAGTTCTTGCTTTCATTCTATGGTTTCCGTTAATGTAGTGACAGTCATAAGGCAAGTGGCATGCTCCAATCATAACCATACCTGCTCCAAGCCGTAATGCTTCAAGTATGAATTCTTTTGATACTCTACCACTACACATTACACGGATAACACGCACACTTGCAGGATACTCACATCTACTAGTTCCCGCCAAGTCGGCACCTGCATAACTACACCAATTACAAAGAAAAGCCAAAATTTTTTCTTCCGGCTTATCTTGTAATGCAGCATGAATTTGCGCCATTATTTGAGCATCTGTAAAATGCATCTGCGTAATAGCATGAAAGGGACATTCAACAACACATATACCGCAACCATGACAGCTGGCAGCAATTATCTTTGCCGGGTTGCCTTTTTCATGCTTTATTGCACTATAGGGGCATTTATCAACACATTTGCCACAGCTTTTGCATTTGGATTTATCAATCACGGAGATAATGGGTTCAATTTTCCATTTTGATTTAGAAATAACTGCAGATGCTCTTGACGCTGCTCCACTGCCTTGTGAGGCACTGTATGGAATGTCTTTTAGGCCTACGCATGCTCCAGCGTAAAAAATGCCGTCAGTTGGTGCATCTAACGGCTTTAACTTAGGATGCGCCTCCATGAAGAAGCCATCTTGGCCTCGTGAGACATTAAGTATACGAGCTAAGTCATCTGAGCCCTTTTTAGGAACAGAAGCAGTTGCCAGAACTACCATATCAGCTTCAATCTCTATGGGGTTGCCAAGCAGTGAATCTTCAGAGTGAACAATTAAATTGTGGTTTTTGAGGTCTTCGTCTATTCGACTTACTCTTCCACGAATAAAGTTTACGCCTCTTTCTCTTGCGCGATCATAAAACTCTTCATAACCCTTACCGGAACTACGTATGTCCATGTAAAAAACATAGACTTCCACATCTTGTTGGTACTTCTCCTTAAGCTGCACCACATGCTTTAGGGTATACATACAGCAGTAATTACTACAGTAAGGATACTTGTTTTTGTCTCGGCTACCGACACATAGGATAAAGGCTATTTTGTGGGGTTTTTGACCGTCAGATTGACGAATAACCTTACCGCCTGTTGGTCCAGCAGCTAGAATTAGACGCTCAAATTCCATACTAGTAATTACATTGGGATATTTGCCGTAACCTAAAAGCGGCATATCATAGGGCTCATAAATGTCATATCCTGTAGACACTATAATTGCGCCAACGTCTATTTCAACGTCTTCGGGCTTTTGATCAAAATCAATAGCTTGACGCTCACCACACTTTTCAGTACATTTGTAACATTCAATACAGTAATCTCTGTTAATTGCGTAAACTAAAGGAACGGCCTGATCAAAAGGCACTGATATGGCTTTGCGGGTACCAAGATTTAGATCCCACTCATTGGGATACTCAATGGGGCAAACATCTTTACATTCTCCGCAGCCTGTGCATTTCTCAGCAATGACGTAACGAGGGTTTTTGCGGATTTTTACTTTAAAGTTTCCAACGTAACCGTCAACTTTAACTAAATCACTGTGGGCAAAAATCGTAATATTCGGATGCCTTGCGCAGTCCACCATTTTTGGTCCCTCAATGCAAATACTGCAATCAAGGGTTGGAAAAGTTTTATCAAGCGCCGCCATGTATCCGCCTATACTTTGAGAATTTTCCAGCAGGTACACCTTAAAATTCTGTTCAGCTAAATCTAAGGCTGCACTTATACCTGCAATTCCACCGCCTATGATTAAAGCTTTGTTTGTTACAGGCACCTCAAGAGTTTGCAGGGGCTGCATTAAACGTACTTTTGCTACGGCCATGTTTACAGCATCTTTTGCACGCTCTGTTGCCTCTTGGGGGCTATTTTGATGACACCAAGAAGAGAATTCACGAATGTTTGCCATTTCATAAAGAAAACTGTTAAGACCCGCTTCAGCAACGGTACGTCGGAAAGTAGGTTCATGCATTCTTGGTGAGCAGGCTGCTATAACTATACGGTTTAAGTTGTTCTGTTTTATTGCTTTTCGAATTTCTTCTTGACCAGGATCTGAACAGGTGTAACGATTTTCTTTAACAAAAACCACATCAGGAAGAGTTTTAGCGTATTCAGCAACTGCATGAACATCTACAGTGCCAGCTATGTTTAAACCACAATGGCAAACAAAAACGCCTACACGCAGTTCCTCTAAAGCTTCTTGATCGCTCATCTGTTTACTTCATCCCGCAATCGTTTAATCACTATATCTCGCTTCTTTAAAGAAGCAACCGCTTTAAGCACTTTTACCTCATCCGCTTTACTTGTAAGCCGCTCCAACGCCCTATTCCATGCACCTGAACGAACATGCTCATGTGCAACTTTAACACGTCTAACTGTTAACGCCTCCTCTACTGGACAAACTATTTTGCAGGCCCCACAATAGGTACAGTAAGACTTAACAATGTCAACCTTTCCATCTACATTAACCACCATAACACCAGATATGGGACAAACATCTACGCAATAATGACAACCAGAGAGACATTTATCAGGATCTATAGTTATGTTACCTTCAAAAATTTTTGTAACCTTTAAAGTCTTTGGGGGACATCTGTCTTCACATATTTTACATGTTGGACAGTAATCCTTTTGGATGTCTACGTTGACTTTAATACGCCGTTTTTCTGTTGGAGAAAGCTCATTAATATTTTTTATCGGTTTTCCGTCAAACCCTATTTTAGATACTTTAATCAGTTTCAGGGGACAGGCTGCTTCACATTCAGAACAGTCTTTGGGACATTCTTTAGCGTCTAAAGTAATTATTCGGTTAATTTTTGGATAACTTTCTTTTGCTATAAGAGCCAAGTTATGGACGCCATTTACGGTTACTTTAATTGCTCCATAAGGACAGGTTACATCACATATGCCGCAAAAATTACATTTAGCTAAGTCTATATCGACCTTTAGTTTTGACACTTTTTCGTCAGTTTTTTGCTTTTCAACGCTAACAGCCTCTTTGGGACAAGCTAAACAGCAAATTTGGCAGCCAACACAACGTTGTTTATCAAGTGTTAACTTGTAATTTTTTACCTGTAAAGCCCATTCTAACGTTAAAGCATTAGGCAAGTCTTGCTTTGAACTTTTGTATGGCATCATTTTACCCCCAAAGAATCTTGACTTCTTTTAAGCCCAACAGTTCTATGACGTTTTATTGGATAGACTTTTGATATAAATATTGCCTGATAAAAACACAAGCTCAAACATGAAACTTCAAACAAAAAAACATTTTAAAAAGGATTAAAGAAATAAAACAAAAAATATTAGTAATATAATCATATTCAACAATGTCACTTCGCTTAAACATCCAACAGACATATCACAAAACCCACGTTTACCATTTTAAATCAACCAGTTTCAATTCAACTTACACCACATCCACACTCAACTTTGATAGAATCAACTCCCCAGATACAGTTGCACTAAGGCTTTATAAAAGACATATCAACAGAATAAACACGTTAACAGAAGCGTCTGCAGATGACAATTGATAGTTGATGATGCCGATGCTAAGCAGTTAAACTTCCGCAATGGCAATGTAGCATTTTAAGTTGGAATCATCTACAAACTCAAGCAATCTCATATGGGCAACCTCAAACAGATCCAAAAACGCGGTTAATTCAAAAGCTTTCTTCAACCCTGTAACCACAAGTTTACCACCTGCTCTAGTTTGCCGTTTAAACTCAAGCAGCGACTTCTTTTGATCAGGCATATTCTGAAGCATCGTAAAAGAAAAAACAACATCAAAAACGACGTTTTTAAAGGGCAAATGATCAGCATCTGCCTGAACGATATGCACATTACAGAGTGATTTAGCATGAGCTTTAGCTTTAAGCAACAATTTATGAGAAATGTCAATACCTACAACCGATTGAACTTTACACGCCACATGAGAAAAGAAGAGCCCACTACCACAACCAACATCTAAAACGACATCATTAAAGGACGATTCTAATACGCTTTTGACTGCCTTATACTTCGCCGCCTGCTCTTGAGCATATTGCTCATCATAACTCTCTGAGGTAATATTATAACGGCTTGCTACCGAACGTTTTTTACTCCAACTACTCAAATGGTTCACTAAACAAATTTTGCAACATATGGACTTAACTGTTTTGGAAGATAACTTGCTTTCTTTACCACTTCAAACTAGCTATCATTTCCCAAAATTACTTCCGCAACGAAGACTTGTTATTGGTTTCAGGTTATTCACTAGGCCATATTTTGCAATTAGTCTCAACTTAAATTCCGTGTTAGAGATCAAAAAAGAATAATTTAGGGAAATTAAGGTAAGTGCTGTAAATATTAGAATTGCTTTCTGTTAAATGATATGACAGCTACCGCAAGCAATAGGAGCGTTACTATACCTGATAATCCAATGGTAAAAACAGCCGCATCTGCTACCTCAAGCATGTTTGGAATCAACGGAATTACCGACAGACTATTTCCACCATAAATAACTAAAATTGCTCCCACAATAATTGACGGTGAAACAAGACCTATAAGCACACCTGCCGAGCAAGACACCGCAATCATCGATAGACTTATCGCCAAAGATTCCCCTGCACTACTGAGCACAGCATGGGAAATCGTCCCTGTCGTCACCCAATCAGAAACCATACCAAAAGATATGGCTATAAGCGAAGCCACTGCAACACATGAATAGACCGCAAGAAACTTTGCTAACATAATCTCATACCGCTTTACGGGTCGAATCAAAAACAACTCATAGACATGTCGACTTTTTTCATTAATTATAGAAACCGAGAGCATAACAGCTGAAAGCGTTCCGCCAATACTGGAAACTATCAAAGCAGAGAGCCATGTGAAAGGAATCGTTTGATCAGTACTCGTGTTTTGTAGAAAATGAAATATGATCACCAAAACTGGTAAACCAATCCATAAGAAAGCCATGATTTTAGATTTAAAAAACCCTCTTAATTCGTCTTTATAGAGGTTGAATAAATTCATTGAGCCTGACCTCCTTGAATATAATTTATATAAATTTCATCAATAGATGGCGACAACAGTGATATGCCCCTAATGTTCATGCCTAAGTCTATTATGACTTTACCAATACGGTTTATAGCATCGTCAGGGTCAACTTCAGACTGAAGGGTAAGGATAATTTTACCAGGATTCGTTTGTTCAATTGATTGGACACCTTTTATTTTGCCTAATTCTTGCCATCGGTTGCTTGGGGTTGATAGCAGCACTTCAACGGTTTTAGGGGCAGAAAGGCCTTGTTTTAATTGGTTTAGAGAACCAAATTGTAAAAGTTTTCCATGATTTAGAATCCCGATTACGTCTGCTACGTCTTGTACATCACTTAAGATGTGGGATGAAAAAAGAATTGTTGTGCCTTTGTTGGAAAGTTTTTTGACAATTTCTTTGAACGTTTGACGACTTAATGGATCTAGTCCGTTTAAAGGCTCATCTAATATCAAAAGTTTTGGACCGTGAAGTAATGCTTGAGCTAGCCCCACTTTTTGTGTCATTCCACCTGATAGTTTTGAAATTTTTTTGTCACAGACTGTAGTTAGATCTAATAAGTCAAGAACTTCTGGAACTCGTTTTTCAACTTCTTGATCATCGAGACCTGAGAGTTTTCCAAATATTTTCAACGAGTCTTTAACTGTTCGCCATTCTTGAAATGCTACATTCTGTGGAAGATAACCCAGTAATTTGTGAATTTCATTTCTTTGATTAGGCATTTTGTGGCTGCCGATTTTGACTTCTCCATGAAAATCGCTTATTAGTCCCACGAGAATTTTCATGGTAGTTGTCTTTCCTGCACCATTTGGACCAATGTAGCCAAACACCTCGCCTTCTTTTATATCAAGCGAGACATTGTGTAAAGCATACAAATCATGGTATTTTTTAGTCACGTTTTGCATACTCACAAAAACATTGCCACTCTTCATCGATACCCCACTCTTACGGTTTTTAAATACCAAGCAGGCATTTTTAAGTTTTCGCTTATTGAAGTTAATTTATCATATCCCAAAATTATTTCGCTATTTCCAATTAAGGGAAGATTGAGAGGTAAAGTGCGCTAGTTAAAAATACCAAAGTAGAGCCTAAGACCCAATATTTTTTACCTACGCCAACTGATTATTACCTTCAGGTTTTTTGCGGATTTTGTAGTAAGCACCAGTTTTATCAATCCCGCACAAAAACTGTCCATATCAACCTTTTCACCATCATTGCTGGAAAGATCAATTTCTTTTTCCACATTACCCTGAGACATTTTCAAAACCAGACTGCCAGATTCACAATTTCCTTTAACATAAAAAGCAGACAAATCCTCGGTTGCTCAATTTGACTGTGTTCGTTAACGTCGCGTATGCCGCTGCTATGTAGTTCACAGTCCACTGACGGTTCCAGTACCAGTCTGACCAAGGCAATGTTATGTGGAGATGAATTATGATTTAATATTTTCGGCAATTATGAATGAATAATGAAGATCGAATACAAAATATGGCGACAAATAATCTGCTCAGCAAGTTATCACACCAGTCATCTACTCATTGGTAAAAACGAAATTTTTTCAAAAATTTTTATGTACCGGTCGCTTGTCTACTACAGGCGAACATTATAATGCAGCAATTAAACACTAAACTCTCAACACTTGTAGAGCCTGTACTTGAAGAAGCAAAGATTTTAATTGAAAAAGCATTTGTTCAAAGAAGAACCTTAATCATTACAGGCAACTGTAAAGTTGACTACATAGGAAGAGCAAGCTCAAAACTGGAGTTAGGTGAACGCCTGTTAATCATCAAATCAGATGGCAGTCTGCTTGTTCATCGCCCAACCGGTTATGAACCTGTTAACTGGCAACCCTCAGGCAGCGCTTTTCATGCACAAATAAAAGAAGACATGCTCGAAGTTCATGCAGTTCGCCAAAAACCCAAAGAAAACGTCAAAGTCCAATTCACAAAAATCTACACAGCCACATCCATAACGCTACTTGATGCAGGTGACTTCATTCTTAACGCCAGTGAAGAAGACATGCACAGAGCGATCCTACTTAGGCCCGAATTAATTGAGGAGGGCTTTAAACCAATTAGTTGGGAGAAAAAAGTTGACCCCGGATTTGTTGATGTCTATGGCATGGACAAAACAGGCAGACTAGTTGTAATTGAGGTTAAACGTAAAACTGCAACCAAAGAGGCAGTAACACAACTCGCCAAATACATTAAAGCTATAAAACTAAAAGCTGACAGACAAATCCGAGGAGTCCTAGTTGCACCTAACCTAGGCAAAGATGTACAAGCGACACTGGCAACTATGGGTTTAGAGTTTAAAGAGCTAGATCCTAAAAAATGCGCAGAAATTCTAAAAAAATCTGGACCAACTTCCAAGTTAGAACTATTTTTTAACGACACAACCTAACTTGGTTGATGCTGTTTGTTATCTCTAAATCAGAGAGTGACACTGGCAGTAAAAGAATAGATACTGCACTTGAAAAAAATTCGTTTTTACCATGATACATAGTTAGTACAAATTGCTTACCACACTCTCTGCACTTATAGCGTTGCTCACCCTTAACAAAACCCGACTTGTAAACACTTTTACGCCCACACGTCGTACAAAACATGATAAAAACCAACTCCTTACAACATACCACAACATAAAACACATCACTTAGGTAACACCACCTTTTTTGATTTGTTAACCCAAAGACTATTAAGAGAACACAAAAAACAGCAAATACTATACATGCATTAAAACGAAGGTTATTTGCGTTTTTTAAAGTATACCAGTAAACTGGTGCTCACAATAACCATAGACACTACAACGGTGGCTATTATTGCTGTTAGAAAAGATTTCGGCGCATCTCCAACTGGAGATGTTGTTGGAGCAGGAGTTGATTCAGAATTAATCTCAGGAGCTCCAGCACCCTTTATAGGATTCACTGAAGGGTTATAATCAACAAAGGAGCAATCAAACGCACCGGTTTTCTCATAAGTGTATGGCGTATCCCAAATACCTGTACAATCTATCTCTTTAGCATCAGGATACAATATTCTATAATTACTCCAATAATTCCCATCAACATTAAGCCTACCATACATAGCAAGAAACACCATACAATTAATGAAATCATTTTCAGTTGCAACATTCTCCATAGAATAATCTACAAATATTGCCGGTTTACCATCAATGAAAACATTATATTTAATTACATTTCCTTTATTATCACCGCCTTCTCTGATGTCTATTCCACCTCCTTCAAAGACATTATTGGTGAAACTGTTACCAGTAGAGGAAGCAAATATGTAACTATTGTCACAAAAGTACACATTCTTCACCACTATATCGCCATAAGCAAACGGAATAGTAGCAGTAGAATCTTTTTTCAGATTTATACCGTTTCCATTTCCTTTAATTGCGTATCCATCACCATCGATTGTTATACCATCCTTTTCAACTTTTATGGTACCAAAAATATTCCCTGTAAAAGTGTAAGTGTCCCCTTCTCGCTGAATCAGATCAGTCCCCTTAACACTTCCATCAGAGGCAATAGTTATAATGGAACCTGTCTGAGCATCCACCAAACCAGTAGAAAAGCTCACGATCACCACTGAACATAATAACAGCACCAAACAAAACAAAGCCACACCCATTTTCTTAATACAGCCAACCCTCAACTTAACCAAATTAAAATTTAACCCAGGATACAAAGAACTGTTTAACGCCAAACGGATAACAGGCATCACTTTATCCAACACACTCCAAGAACGCTAACACTAACAGTCATAAATACTCTCCGCAAAACATAAACTATGAAAAAATACGCCATAAGCATCACAATGAAAAAATGGTCACATCAGCTGTTTACGTTTAACAAAAAAATAATGATGTTACCGATGTCCTTTCTTGACCACTAACCCAGTTGCTAATACTGCAACTATTACCGCTATAACAGCCACACCTACATAGAGCCTCTTGCACTAACTCTTAATTTAACACGACTAAACGATACATATATTCCTTACTACATAAGCTCACCATAGAACAAAAAACCAAAAAAACAGAAACAGCAAAAAGGTCTAAATCTTAGCTGACAATAAGGTTTTGTGAAAATTGTCCAAAACACTTTAGATCAATAGGGGTTTAGAAGGTTTTTTGACTTAATTAAAGAGCATCGGAGGGCAAATTTTAAAAAATTAGGGGAGTTATAATTTGTTTGAAAAGTTATGCCAGTCCCTGAGCAAATTGTTCTGCCTTTTGCCGTCAAATCGGAGAGTCGAAAAGAGCCATTTAGTAGTGAAGCTGAAGCAGCGGCAATTTTTACTCTTTCTGAGCTGGAACGTAAAAACAGTGGGTTAAATAGTAAACAAGAAAAAAGTGCTTATGTCCTAAAAGTTGGGTATCCGCTTTGGCTTATTGTTAGAGATTGCTCTACTTACGTTTTTGATGGCTTGAACAGAACTAGTCACAGTTGGATGTATTATGAGGCACAGCAGACAGAGTTCATGATTGAAGATTTTGAAACTAACTTTAGAATTCGTGAGAAGTACGTCAAGTTTTTAGTTAGTTATCAGGATAGTTTCCAGCAGACGCTAAACAGTAAAGAGTTGTCTTGCGAGGGTTTAATTGCTGATAGCACATTTCTTGGTGAATTGAATAGTTACCGTAAAGAAGCAACTAGAGCTTATGGTCAATCAATAGGTTTGCTTTTGCCCGCTTTGAAAGAAACAGAAGCAATGGCGATTGTTAGTCAGATTGAATCATTGCAATTGATATTTAGGGAAAAAACAGAAAAACTCAAAGAGTTGACAGGGTTGATTTCTAAGACCACAAAGGGATATGTTGAGGGGTTTAATTTTGAGTCTAAAGCGGTTACTGAAGAGGCGGAAGCTAAAATTAAAGCTCAAAAAGAAATAATTAATCCCAAAGTTGAAAAATTATCTAAGGAATACAAAAAGCAGGTTGAGCGTTTAGAGAAAAGCATAAGCAAAGAGAAGGAGCTAGTTGAGAAACAAAAGAGCCGTATAGGAAAAACCCTTAAAGAAAAAGAGGTAAACATTATGCGTTATAGTAAGCAGGTAAAAGTTCATGCACAGAAGGGTAATAAACGCTCTGAGTCTAGTTTAAAGAAAAAAATTAAGAAGGAAAAACAAGAGTTAGATGAGCTTCAAAAGCAGTATAAAAAAGTTGAAAAACAGCTTGAGGCTTTAGCAGAACAGAAAGCAAGTGAAGCTACCAAGTTAAAGCGTGAGTTTGACGAAAAAGTGCAAGTTGAACGTCAACCAATTGTAGCATTGGAGGTTTTGCGCGATGAGAGGAAAGAGTTTTTCAAACAGGAAAGTCTTAAACTTGAAGAGGTAACTCAGCCCGTATTAGAGGAACTAGATAAACTTGTTGTTCAACGAGAAAAACTTTTAACAGGTATGGAGCAGTTAAGTGTTGAATCTATTCCTGAACTAAAAAATAATGCAGTAATGTATGTTCCATTTTACATAGCAGCCTATGATAGATCAGATTTAGACGCTAAACGTTATTTTGTTTTTTCACCTGCCTTAGTATCTAGTTTAGGTTTTTCATCTAAACTTAAAGGAGCATTGGGAATGGCAAAAATCAAGGACCTACTCAATGAACGCTTTAAGGCAGTCTCATCTCTGGGTGAAAAACTGCGTTTAGAAGCTGCTTCAAACTCAGAGCTTAAAACACAAATAGAAACGTTAGCACAAAAAAACAGCATCTTATATATGAAAACACCTCTTAAAGACGGATTATGCCTACTAAAAGAGGAAGGCTGGCTCTCAGAATCAGATTATCAAGCGGTCTTGACAGCATTTAACGCCAATGAGCTTACTTTTTAAGAGTTGTTTTCAAAAAAACTTATGTATAAAGCTCGTTTCCATTAGTTACAGTTAAGCAATAATTTTGGTGCTAATCAGTGGCCGAAAACGATCAATACAGCTTAAAAGTAACAGGGTTAAATGTAACACTTCAAAATCAAATCATACTTAGTAATCTAAGTTTTAATGTTAAAAAAGGTGCAACTTTGGCAATTTTAGGACCTAACGGCGCAGGAAAATCCGTGTTACTACGCACACTGCTTAACCGTTTACCATACACGGGCAAAGTTGAATGGATAGAAAAAACGCGCATTGGTTATGTGCCGCAAAATGTTTCAGTCTCAGACATGCCCATGACAGTTAAAGAATTTCTCTCCATGGGAAAAGACACAGATGTAATAGAATTACTAAAACTTGTAAGGATAACAGATGAGAACATTTTAAACAAACGCTTAGGAGTAATTTCCGGCGGTCAATTACGCAGAATTCTAATCGCATGGGCACTAAACGATAACCCTAACGTGCTGCTTTTAGATGAACCTACCACGGGTGTTGATATAGACGGTGAAGAGCCCATATACCGTATGCTTAACGAGTTAAAAAAAGCAAGAGAAATGACAATTTTCCTTATAACCCATGACATACACATAGTACAAAAATACACAGACACCCTATTAGCAATCAATAAATGCATCACTTTTTACGGCCCTTCCACTGAAATCGCCAAGTCAACAACACAGAAGTTAATCTATGGCGAACCCGTATGTGTTAAAACAATCAAAGGAGAACAGGATTAACATCATAGACTTAACAATCATCTACAGCTTGGTAGTTGCAGTTTTTGTCGGGATAGCCGCTGGCTACCTTGGGTCTCTTATGGTTTTAGAAAAGATGGCCCTTGTAGGTGATGCTCTCTCACACGTTGCCCTACCAGGCTTAGCTATAGGAATAACACTTAACTTCAATCCTTACATTGGCGCCTTTGCATTTCTATTTATATCAGCAGTTATAATCTGGCATATCCAACGCACAACAAAAATCAGCTTCGAAGCACTAGTAGGTGCAATGTTCACCCTTGCCTTAGCAATAGGAATATTACTCTATGGAGATGATTTAGATGCACTTGAGGCCGCTTTATTTGGCGACATCTCACAAGTATCACTAATCGGAGCCACTGCGGCAATAGCCATATCAATTACCGCCATTCTGTTAACCAAGCTGATTTATAATCGACTAGTTTTAGCAATGATTTCCGAAGACCTCGCCGTATCAAAAGGTATCAAGGTTGCCCAAACAAACCTGCTGTACTTGTGTCTAGTTTCAGTAGTTGTAGCAGTAGGCATACAGATCGTTGGGACACTGCTTGTGGGTTTTCTGGTAATTGTACCAGCTATAGCTGCAAAAATTATTAGCGCAAACATGGCAAAATACGCAGTCTTAAGCTCAATTTTCGGCGCAGTAGCAGCATTCTTCGGTGTGCTGCTATGGAGCACTTTTGGTTTTAACTTACCGTTTCCTGGTCCCATAGTGGTTTTTGTAGGAATAATTATCTTTGTAATAAGTCTAGTTATTAATTGGATATACAAATTAACAACATAGAGGCATACAAATGAAAAAGTACAGCGGTAAAACTGCAACAGCAATTATCCCCTATCCTCAAGATAAAATTTTACTTATCAAACGCGACACTTTACCATTTAAAGGATATTGGGCACTACCAGGTGGCAGAAAGGAACTAGGTGAAACCGATGAGCAAACCTGTATCCGAGAGGTCAAAGAAGAAACGGACCTTGACGTAGAAATTATCCACAAAATCGGAGACTATCATGAACATGGATTTAGGGAAGGAATTGATTATGATTATTATCCTGCATGTTTTGTGGTAAAAGTTGTCGGCGGTCAAACCGTAAAACAAGACAGCGAAGTTCAAGAAATCAGATCTTTCAACCTCAATGAACTGCCCAACCCACTTGCATTTGAACATGACCAAATGATAAACGACTACAAAAAAACGTTAAAACCATAAAATTTTTTAACTTAAATTTTCTATTTGATACCAAAATTTACTTTATAAGGTAAAAATCTTTAATTACCATACAGCATATACGTGTAAAAGGAGAACAATAATGCCAAGAGCCTATGTCTTGCTTAACGTGGAATCTGGCGCCGAAGAGCCAGTCCTAAAACAACTACGAGAAATCAACATTGTCGAAGAAGCCTATGTTTCCTATGGCGTCTACGACTTAATCGTAAAAGTCCACTCTAACACAATGGATGAAATGAAAGAAGCCATATCTCACAAAATCCGCAACATCAAACAAGTCAGATCCACATTAACCTTAATCATGGTTGAAGAATAAACAAACCCACTGTTTTTTGGGTTTATTCTTCTCCACGTAAATTTTAAAGCAGATGCTCACAATATTAGTTATTGATGAGTTATGACCGCAGATGCTGAAAGAGTAAAAAAACCAAAGCTTCCTAAAAAGGTTTTAAAGAAAGCTTTGAAAAAGAAGAAATTTTGATTAAGTAATGAAAATAAAAAAAATATTTTTAGGTTTAATAGCTGTTGCTATTGAACCCTTTTTCACTTTGAGTTAGCCAAGTATTTAAGATGGAACGGCTTAACAACTAGTCCTGATTTTAAGTCTGAATGGAACGTTTGGCTTTCAACTACCCAGTCAGCAAGTTCAGAGTCATGAGAACGTATAAATTCTGAAAAGCCTGGATAATTCTCGTGAAGTGAAAGGCACACTGCATCCCAGCCCATACCTCGTCCATCTAAAAACAAGATAACATTTGGCTGCTTAAGATACCATTCCTTAAGTTTTTTAAGTGTATCTTCTTTTTCTTGACCTGTTTTCTGCTTTAGTTTGCTTTTAAGGAATGTGAAGGCTGCAATCTCAAAACCGATTTGTCCAAACTTCGGAATGACAGTGTAACCCTCGATGAAGTTTTCTTCGAGCATCGCTCGTCTTCTTGTCACGGTGGGTTGAGATACGCCTAAAGCTTTGGCAAGTTGTCTGTCACTTCTATGTGAGTCTCTCATTAACTCAAAGAGAAGCTTGTAGTCTATTGGTTTAAGGTCTTTCATAGGAATCAACTTATTGCTCTTATGCATTTTTTGCCATGCTATATAAACATCGTTGTTTTATTTTGAAGAAAACGACACTGTTTTAAGGGAAATAACAACAATGCTTATGAGTACTACCCCATTAAGTTCAATCAAGGAAGCCACAGCCAATATGCCTATCCAATTAACACCTCAGATATGCAGTGAAGCTTGCGAGCTACTGCAAAAACTTATACAAATAAACACAACTAACCCACCCGGCAATGAAACACTTGCAGCCCAGTTCTTAGAGCAAGAATTAAACAAAGATGACATTGAATGCGAAATTATGGAGCCAAAACCATCAAGAGGCAGTCTAATTACACGCTTAAAAGGCACAAAAAAAGGCCCAAGTTTACTTTTGCTCTCTCATCTTGACGTTGTTACTGCCAACCCAACTGAATGGAGCGTACCTCCGTTTAGCGGCATGGTAAAAGACGGTTTTATCTACGGAAGAGGTGCACTGGACATGAAAAGCATGACCACTATAGAAGTCATGACCCTAAAGCTGCTTAAACGCCAAGGTATTAAACTAAAAGGTGATGTGTTGTTAGCGGCTACAGCTGATGAGGAGAAAGGGGGCCTTGATGGCGTTGACTGGCTTCTTAAACATCATCGCGAAAAATTAATGGCAGACTATGTGCTTAACGAGGGCGGTGGTGCTTCAATTCCAACTAAAAACGGCAACATTTTTACAATAAACACCGCTGAAAAAGGCGTAATATGGTTCAAACTTAAAGCTCAGGGCAAACCGGGACATGGTTCCATGCCAAACACTGCAGTTAATGCTATTAATTCAATCAGTCGGGTCATAGAAAAGTTTTGCAACTACAAACCTGAAATCAGCTATAGTTCAACCGTAAAGACTTACCTAAAAATGATTATTGAAAAAAGTCCCGAACTTAAAAGGTCATTTGAAGAGTTATTGGAGCATCCGGAGAGAAGCATGCAGATTCTTGATGATTTAGCTGCTCGGGGTGAACCTCTTGCCGAAGAAATTCGTCCAAGAATTCAGTTAACTCTAACTCCAACTATGGTGTCAGGAGGCGTAAAGATCAATATTGTTCCCAGCGAGTGTGAGGTAACGTTTGATTGCAGGATTTTGCCAGGACAGACTGTTGACAGCACATTGGTGCTGTTTAGGGGGTTGTTAACTGAAGCTGGACTTGATGAGTTGCAAACCGAGCTTTTGCAGGTTCATAACGGTACTGAATCGCCGATGCAAACACCTCTTTACCAAACTATAATCGAGGTTCTCCATGAATTTGAGCCTAATTGTATTGTAACCCCTACTTTGATGTGTGGTGGCACCGATTCAAAATTCTATCGCGAACTTGGCAGCATTTGCTATGGTTTTCACCCAATGCATACTGAGTCGCCAGTGAACGGTAAATACATCAAACGTGAACATGGTATAGATGAACGCATATCAATTGACAACTTGGTGTTTGGTACCAGCGTCATGTATGAAACGGTAAAAAGATTCATGACCTAACATTTTCCCACAATTTGTTGTTTAACATATTCAATTAACTTGAAGGGTAATAACATACAAAATGATTTATCAAACATCAACCAGGATGATAAGAGTTATAAGGTTTTGTTTTTTTAGAAAAACTTAAAAGTACTCTTGTTATTATTTATAAAGTTGGTAAGAGATAAGCGGCTGCCGTTGAAGAAAGGGCGGCTTGATAATTCAGCATAACTGGTTCAATTTTAAACCACTTGAGCTTTTATCTTGCTAAGTCTGCTAGGACTGCCCCTTTATTGACGGCAATTGTTGTCTTATTCTCTTATTACACAATTAAGCTTTTTGCTATCAACTGCTTTTTTTCTTGTTAGTAATTGAAGGAAATCAGTTGTCTTATTTTTGTAAGATCAGTAAAAAATTCACAGTTTGCAGACATAATGGTATTTGGATTGCTTGTCAGTTAATTGCAAGATTAAAAAAACTCCTTTGTGGTCTTTGTGTTCTTCTGTTTAGTTTCTACAATGTTAAAGCAGTGTCATATTCAAATGACCGTGACTTGGTTAGGTGTTTTGTGATGTTGAGGTTTTGTTGTTGGGTGATTTTGTAGAGTAAAAGGTGTTGTTTCTTTGTGTTGTAGTCTGTTTGTTTTGTTGGTGGATTTTCTGTATCAATTTTACTATTTCATACCATAACACTGATGCTGCTGCTAAGCCTAAAACAGTTAAAATTTGTATTGCTGACAGGGGGGCAAGTTTTAGGAATTCATTTAGAGGGGTGTATAAAATAAGGAATAGTCCTAACAGGGTAAAGATGTTTACGGCCCACATGATTTTGTCTTTAGATAAACGTTTGATTGAAGTGATGATATTATCTCTGTCGGAGCTGTTGACTTGAACTAAAAACAAATTGGCAAGCATTATAATGGCAAGTCCCATAGATCGTGCCACCGATGCATTATCTGGGTTTTGTGATAATGTGAAATAGTAAATACCGAATGATACTGCAAATATTGCTATACCCTGTATGACGCTTTTAGTTAATGTTTTTGCGTTTAGTAATTTTTCTTTTGGGTTTCGTGGCCTGCGTTCCATGATGTTTGTTTCTGCGGGTTGTCGCTCTAAAACAATAGAACATGTTGGGTCGATAATTAATTCAAGCAAGACGACGTGTAGTGGAAGTAGCATTAAACTTGCAGAGTATATACCTAACAATGGAGCAAGTAAGGAGATTAGTGCTATGGGTATGTGAATGGTAAAAACATATCCTACTGCTTTGCGGATATTATCGTAAATTCGGCGTCCGTCACTTACTGTATCTACTATGGTAGAGAAATTATCGTTCATAAGAATTAGGTCTGCGGCTTCACGGGATACTTCGCTTCCACGTTTGCCCATGGCTATGCCTATGTCAGCGTATTTTAATGCTGGTGCATCGTTCACACCATCGCCAGTCATTGCGACTATTTCGCCGTTGTCTTTAAACGCTTTGACGATGCGCATTTTATGTTCGGGTATGACACGGGAGAATATGCTGACGGTTTTGACGCTTTCGCGTAATTCATTGTCAGTCATTTTTTCAAGCATATCGCCTGTGATTATGTTGTCATAATTTGTCATACCGATTTGTTTTGCAATGGCTGCAGCGGTTATACCGCTATCGCCTGTAATCATAACAACTCGGATGCCAGCTTTATTGCAAATAGCTATGTCGTTTTTAACTGATTCCCTAGGGGGATCGACAAGCCCAATTAATCCACAGAATGTTAAAGAACAGTCTGTGATGTTTTTAGGTATGTCGGACTCGCTATTTAGGTTAGTTGTTGCTACAGCAATAACTCGCAGACCTTGTTTACTCATTTCACGCATTTTGTTTTCAATTAATGCTCGCTCATTATCGGTTAGTTGACAAATGGTTAGTATACGTTCTGGAGAGCCTTTTGCGGCTATGATTATTTCGCCGTCGTGATGCCAGATGTGGCCCATCATTTTTAGCTCATCTGTAAAGGCATATTCAGTAATTAGTTTGCCACCAAAAAGGTGTTTTTTGTTAATACCTAGCTTTTCACAGTAGTCAAGCATGGCCTTCTCCATGGGATCATAGGCGTTGGTTTCGCAGGCAAGCCCCATCATTTCAGAAAGATGTTCCTTATCACCATCCGTTGCCCAAATTTCTTGCACAGTCATTTGGTTCATCGTGATAGTTCCAGTTTTATCCACACATAACACTGATACTGCGCCAAGGGTTTCAACAGACGGCAGTTTACGCACCAATGATTTTTTCTTTGCTAATCGCCATGCACCCATTGAAAGAAACACCGTTAAAATGACAGGAAACTCTTCAGGTATCATAGCCATAGCCAACGTGATACCAGAGAGTATGCTTTCAATAAGCCTATCTTGAAATATGTGATCAGGAATGTTAAACCAAGTTACCACGCTCACTAACGCAAATAAAACAGCCGCAATACCAGCACTTAATTTAACAATACTACCCGTTTGTTTTTGAAGAGGAGTACTTTCCTCTGGAGCCTCAGCTACGTTGACTCCGATTTTACCGTACTCGGTAGCTTTGCCAATTTTATCGACACATACAATTGCTGAGCCTTGTATTACAAGCGTTCCAGCATAACAGTAATCCTTACGCCAATAACTATCATCACGCGATTTGTCTAAAGTTTCTGTCGAAACTTTCCAAACTCCTTCAGCCTCACCAGTTAATGAGGATTCATCAACACGTAAATCGTTACAACTTATTACAAAACCATCAGCGGGAATTTTTACACCCTCATAGATCATCATGACATCGCCGGGAACAAGGTCGATACTTGCAATCTGGATTTCTTTTCTGTCACGTATGACTTTGATATAAGGGGCGGATAGGTCTTTTAGAGCATTTAAGGTTTTGTCAGTTTTCCATTCTTGGACAATGTCAATACTAATTATGACAATGACAAAAATGAGCATTATCGCTCCATCACGTGGCTCACCAAGAATAAAGTATATTATGGCAGCGATGATTAATAGCAAAAACATTGGCTCACATAGAGTATGCAATGCCTTTTTTGCAAAGCTATCCTTTTTCTGTGGAGAAAGCTCATTTTTCCCATACTTTAACTGGAGGGCCTTAACTTCATTAGCAGTTAAACCACCAGATTCAAGCTTACAGTTTGTCATGCTGACTACCGACATGATTTGCCTTAGACATTTAGGATAGTTCTTGACGTTGAGTTGCATGCAATATATTCCGACGGATAAAAACACATCTGTATAAGGATAGAAATAACAACGAGGTCGGCATCAAAATGGAGATTATAAGGGCAAATTTGCAGGCTCCATCATCAGTAGCAGCGTTTTATACTATTATAACAAATACGTCAGAACTTGCCAACACAAACAATGCAAATGCTTTTTCATTGTTGACATTACACAATGCATAGTCCATGAAAGGGTACACTGTTATAGCTGTTTAAAAGTGAGGGTAATTTGTAGCTTGTTTAGTTACAGAGCTATGTCAAACTTAAATAGCCTACCTTGTTATTGAGTTAGATTGGAGGCTAAATAAGTGCCTGCTATAGAAGTCGGAAGAATATGCGTTAAACAAGTCGGTAGAGAACAAGACAAAAAATGCGTTATCATTGACATGATGGATAAAAGTTTCATTCTTGTAACTGGACCAAAGAAACTCAGTGGAATCAAAAGACGAAGAGTTAACTTAAATCATGTTTCACCTCTTGAAGACAAAGTTGAAGTTAAACGTGGTGCCTCAGATGAGGAAGTAACTCAAGCCTTGGAAGCCGCTGGCAAAACAGAGTTAATGAAAGCTTAATTTTGAATCCAAACTTTAATTACCTCAATTACATCTTTTTCTTTCAACTCAAGAAGGAGAGCACTATTACTAATGCCAAAAACCAGTCCTCCATGGGAAACTAGACGTGACGTCTTGACAAAAACAGAGGATAGAACTAACCCCAAGTTTGGTCATAAGCCCTCTGAGCGTCCAGCAGAAGAGTACATAAAATATGGCGTAATCAACCTTGACAAGCCAGCTGGACCAACAAGTCATGAAGTTGCCGCATGGACAAAGAAAATTTTAAAATTGGCCTCCATTGGCCATGGAGGAACTTTAGATCCTCAAGTGACTGGAGTGTTACCTGTCACCTTAGAGGAATCTACGAAAATTGTGCAGGCCCTTCTTTACACAGGTAAAGAATACATTTGTGTTATGAAACTTCACGGTAATGTAGAGGAAAATCGTGTTTGTCAGGTTTTAGCTGAATTCGAGGATTTGATTTATCAGCGCCCACCTCTGCGATCTTCAGTTAAACGCCAAATCCGTACAAGACGCATTTACTATAACGAGTTTATCGAAATGGATGGACGCAATGTACTTTTTAAAGTAGGCTGTGAAGGTGGAACATATATTCGTAAACTTTGCTATGACATTGGCGAAATTTTAGGGGTTGGTGCACACATGCAGGAGCTTAGACGCTCACGTGCAGGGCCCTTTACAGAAAATAGCCCAACATTTGTGAATTTACATGATATAGCTTACTGGTTTGGCGAATACCAAACAAAGAAGGATCCACAAATTTTACACAAGTTTATCCAACCAATGGAATCAGCACTTGAGTTAATTCCAAAAATCACGGTACGAGACTCAGCCGTCGATGCATTATGCCATGGTGCGAGCCTTACAGCGCCAGGCGTTGTAACAGTTGAGACAGGAATTCAAAAAGACACCTTAACGGCAGTTATGACCCTTAAAGGCGAAGTTATCACGCTTTCAAAAGCTGTTGAACCTACAGAGCAAATTTTAGACCTTGAACACGGTATTGTCGCAAAACCAGAACGGGTGTTAATGCCAAGAGGCACTTACCCGAAAGTTTGGAAAACCGGTAACGACAATGACAAAGAATAAAACAACACATGCCAACGACCACTATTTTTCCTCTACTCCAAAATCTGAAACCAACTATGGCCTAATACGAGCTAAATTTTGGGGTAAAAATTTTGAATTCCTAACAGCTTCAAGTGTTTTCTCTAAAAAACACATTGACACCGGGACACAATTACTTATTGAATCTATGATTCTTCCTCAATCCGGCTTGGTACTAGACATCGGCTGTGGATATGGCGCAGTTGGCATTGCCGCTGCAGGGTTTAATTCTAAATTACAGATCTACATGACAGACGTTAATACACGAGCGGTTAGTTTAACAAAAAAGAATATTGAACGTAATAGAATTGCTAATGCCCAGGTGCTATGTGGCCACTTATATGAACCTGTAGAAGACTTAAAATTTGATTGCATACTATCTAATCCACCGGTAAGCGCAGGCATGGAAACGGTAAAAGCAATCATTACAGAAGCACCAAAAATCATGCACCCGGGAGGTGCTTTTGAGATGGTTATTCGTTCCAAAATTGGCGTAAAGCTGTTTCCAGCTTTATTTGAGGAAACTTTTGGTAACTGCACAATTATAGCAAGAGAAAGCGGGTTTAGAGTACTACTAGGTAGATACCCCAACGTGGACAATAGCGCAGTGTAGTTGATATTTTGGTGTTGCATAATTAAGTTATTAGGAAAAGAAAAACAAATTATTTGATGACCGTAAGTGAACTTTGCCACCTATTTTAGCTCAAGTAACCACATTGAAAAAAGGTAAGTGTTGGTTACCTTTAGGTTTCTGTTTTATTTGCGGTTGTGCCTGTTGGCATTCCTGGGGGCAAGTCTGGGAAACTTGCGCCGATTTTTTGTTCTGCAACTACAGCGGCTTCAGAGAGGATTTTTGCGGCATCTTCATTAACTGTGTTAAAGTTAAGAGACATTCCACTGTTTGTTCCTGCTTCTAGCATTAAACCGCTTAGCATGTTACCGATTTCACCAAGTTCATTTTCTGCTGCTGGCAAGATACCGCCTAACCCAGAGTTTACGCTACGGAGTACACCAATACAGGGACCAAGCATAGCTACCACATCTCCTAGTTCACTTGCAGTTTTTATTCTCAAGTTTATTTGATCAAGTGCAAGTCGGGCGTTCATTATGATTTTTGACATTTTACGCATTTCGGCCAATTCAGTTGCGTAAATATTTGCATGGGCCATGTCATGTTGTTGGTAGGCGTCTACAAGTTTTGTAAATAAAGCCCGGTCTTTTTGTATAAACCGTTCGCTTGTTTGATCTAAACGGCTGATTTGCACGTCAAGTTTTCTGGTTGCCATGTCCAGTCTTGGCTTTAAGGGTTGCTGGGGTTTAATTGTCTGGTTAATTGAATTTATAAATGAATTATCATCACTTTTCTGGTCCCATTTTTTTGCGAAATGTTCAGACATCGTTAACTTCCTCTATAATAATTTTAATGCCTCAGGAGAGATACTTAACGCTTGCTAACATGCAGATATATACATCAAAAAGCTTGAACGATTTCCGGCATATTTGAAAGGAAAACCTGCCAGCCCTAATGGAGAACAAGAAATAAATTACATACAACGTAATACTTCTACAAGGTGTAGAGCAATAGACGATTTCCCGTCCATAACATTTAAAATTGGAACAGGACAAACTAAAAACGACCGCCTCTGGCTTACAAAGAAAAAAGAATACTACGAAAAAATTTGGAAAAACAGCGGTCCAAAAATTTTACGAAAAATAGAAGACATATGCGGGGACACCTTCACAAGCACCTCTAAAGAAAAAGGCATCCTTGTGTTACTCTACAAAAAAACAGCCCAAACCCGCTATGGCAACCTAAAAGAAGACAACCCCTTAGAAATCAGCCTCTACATATCAAAAACAGACAACACCAATACAACAAAAGAAACACTAATTCGCATGCTAGTCCACTCATTTATCTGGCAACAATATGAATTTCATTTCCGCGACCGCATACAAACTCTTTTCGAAGACATACTAGCAGACGAATATGTAACTTCAATAGTTACTTTCACGGTATTAGGACGAAAACTTGGACGCACAAACTGCACCAAAGCATTAAACCAAGCTATTGAAGAAACCGTTTACCGACTAACACAAAAACAAACACAAAACAAACTCGTAGATCTACTGTACTGCTTCTCTCAAGAAGAAAAAACAAAAAACAAAAAAAGACAAGACATACTAGAACACCGAGAAGAACTTGTACTAAAACTATTAACTTTTCTACCAAAAAACATCAACCTAGAATTAGAATAATTACTAAACACAAAAATAATTTTCAACACCACAAGTAAGATACAAAGCATTAACTCACAAAAACGGTAAAACCAACACACAGTTTAACCATCAACATATATGTTCAATTTTTCCTCTACACGACCCACTCTCTTTTGTAAATAAAAAAGCATGACTACCACAACAACACCCACCACTACAACCACAACACCCACACAAATAACCACAATATCCCACGCACCAAAACCAGCACCAGTAAATGTTCCACCATTACCCATAGATGATTCACCACCAGACAATCCACCATCATCAGATGGTCCACCACTATTATTACCACCAAATGATCCGTTATTGCCGTTAGAGGATCCACCACCATTGCCATTAGAAGACCCACCGCTATTCCCGTCGTCGGGATATACATTTTTACCATTTACAGCTGTGTTACCAGAAATCATACCACCATGCCAATTAAATGTGCCACGGTTACACACACCACCACCAAAAGTAGCAGCTGTGTTATTAGAAATCTCACCACCAGACATACTAAATGTGCCAATGTTGTACACACCACCACCAAAACTAGTGTCATGAGTGCTAAAGGCAGGATAAGCTGTGTTGTTAGAAATCTTACCGCCATGCATCTCAAAAATACCAGCGTTGTACACACCACCACCATTACCACCATATATCTGACCATTAGAAGCCAATTGGGTTACAACTATGTTATCAGAAATTTCTCCACCATACATAATAAGGGTACCATCAGAAGAAACATATACACCCCTACCGGAATTACTTTTATGTGTTACAATTATACCATCCAATATCAACACTCCACTACCTTCAACAGTTAGAGTATCTACACCAGAGGCACCGATTAACTTGTAAAATTTGAACAAACTACTTGTTAAGGTAATATCTTTGTTAGCAGGTATGATTAGTGTTTCTGTAATGGTGATATCGTTATTAAGTTTGATAATTGTGGGGCCTGTAGCACTGTTGAGAGCGTTTTTAAGTTCTGTCTCGTTGTTAACTATTTTATCAGGGACTCCTAACACAAAAGAAGACATACCAGTAAATGTAGAAGTAAAACCAGAACATGCTAATGCTATTACAAATAGTAAAGAAACAAAAAACAAAACCCGTCTACTATAAAAACGGTGGAAATTAAACTTGACCCTAACATTCATATCCATACAAATAATCTCTTATAATTGTATCTTCAAATTTAATAGACGATAAACGCCATTTATATGTATTATTTCAAAACCCAAACATACAACAAAAAATAACAAAAAGCATAAAACACCAACAAATCAAAACCAAATACCCAAACAACATTTGAAATCCATTTTTGTAACTATGCAGTCATTAATGGGACAATTTGAGATTTAAATCGATATGCGTTATGCTCTGTTGTGCCTCACAGTAAGGAATACACCCATGCAAACCATTAGTACCTCAAGAAGGACTACTCCTATTATGACCCAATGCGGTATGTCCGAATTCGTATAGAAGTTAACAACAATACTAATAGCGGTAATGATTATCACTAAGGTAAATAGAAGACGAGCAACTAAGGGTACAGATTTTTTCATAGTAAAGCCTTTTTTGTAATGGAACGTAATTCTTATTAATATTTTGACACTATTTGATGCTCTATCCAATAGTGATTATATTTTCTATAGTTGTTATTTTGTAGTCTTTGGGTTTATTATTGGGAGTTTACGGTTTTTATCCATTCAGTGAACTGGTTTTCAGTTATACCTACACCAGAACCAGCATCGAGACGACTCTTAATTGTACCAGCTTCAAAAAACATCAAAGTAGGCACTGCATCAACGTTGTATTCATCCCAAAGAGGACTGTCATAATCATCCATGTTAATACGCATTACCAAATCGACATTACAGCTAGTGACATGTGTATCGAAAAATTTTGCAAATCTTTGACAGAAAGGACATCGTGAAGAAGAAAATAAAGCTAAAACACGCTTAGCCTGATTAACTTGTTTAGTTAATTCAACTTTGGTATTTACTTCTAACATAATTTATCCAGTTACACAAATAAAAAAAGTCTTTTATAGCTATTGGCTTTATGCCAAAAATAAGTAGTCAACAAAAAATATAACGCTTAGCGGAAACTAGGCACCAATAACCTAAATACATCAAACTCGTTAAAAATCAGTAAATGACGCCCAAACCTTACAGACGGGGTTACCCTGTTGCAGTGCTTATGGGAGTAGAACAATCTCAGGCGGCAATATGGAAGATTTATAGTCAAGTTGCTAAACCCGATGCTAACATTCATCTCGAAGGTCCACGATCTGACAGCAAGGCCCTCTACAGCTTCCATGAAGCTATCATAAACACTCTTCGTCCAATTTTAAAAGAGGGGGTAAAAAGTATTATAGTAGCTGCACCTCAAAAAACCAGTTACAGTCAAGAGTTCTTAAACCATGTAAAGGGGCATCATCAATGCCTTTTCCAAGGCGCTAATAAAGCAACATTTAAGCAAATTGTAGGCTCGGCAGTTACTCATGCTCAAGTTAGCAGCATTACAAGCTCAAATGAGTTTAAGCAGTCTATAAGCGATAGCACCTTTGAAGAAGCAGAAAATCTCCGAGAACTCATAGAAAAACGTCTCAACGCACCTGAGAGTCTTGTAATGTTTTCACTTGAAGAAGCAGAAGACGCCATATATAGTCATGAAACGTCAGGAAAGCCTCAACCTGAATATTTACTTCTAACAGACAATTACCTTGCAGGTGATAAAAGAAAAGCTCGCCTAAATAGGCTCATGCAAATTGCACAAAACAAAAAAATAAAAACCCGCATTGTAAATAAAGAATCCACAGCCGGAGCACGACTAAACCAACTCGGCGGCATAGTCTGTCTACTAAAATAGGCCCACTCTTATCAAATCTTTAACACCAACTTGCCCTGAATGCAGAGCTGAAGCGAGCAAAACCCCTAAAACACCTAACCTTTTAAGCTCCAACAAATCATCAACACCCCGCACACCTCCACCAACATAAACGCCCTCACCTAACACTGCTAAAGCCTTCTTTAGTAAATCTACATTCACACCCTCATCACTACCAACTCGAGACAAATCCAACAAAATAAACTCAGACACACCCATACCCCTAAACGCTTCAAGAAACTCAAATACGTCAGTTAAACCAAAGTTAGGTTGAGTTAAGACTTTACCATCTTTTATGTCAAGGCTAACAATTATTTGATTTACTCCCACTTGCTGAAGAGCGTCTTTTATGAAATCGGTACTTTGAAGAGTTTCAGTTCCTATGATAATTTTTGAAACACCACATTTTTGAAGCTTTTTTACTGTTTGAACATCAGTTACACCTGCGTCAACCATAAGACTAATGCCCATATGAGAAATGCAACTATAGAGATCAAAGTTAGGTGTTTTTCCCAATATCGCATCAAGATCAGCTATATAGAGTTCAGAAAAACCCTGTGACCGGAAAGCAAAAACTACCTCAACAGGATCAACAGAAGATGTAAGAACACTTTTTAACGGTTGATACTCTTTTCGGTTACCCCTAACTGCATGTACCACAACACTATTTAAAACGTCAATTACGGGGATAATTTTCAAGCTTACGGCCTCAAGGGACAAATAAGCAGGATATATAAAAAAGGTACAGGTGTTATCGTAAAACTTAAAGCCGCAAAAAACGGGTTGTCTATAGACCCAAAGTGAAGTTATTAATCAGCCCCCAAAACTCAAAAGAAGCCATAGAAGCCATTGCAGGCGGCGCCGATATTATTGATGTGAAAAATCCTAAAGAAGGACCATTGGGCGCCAATTTTCCGTGGGTTATTAAAGAAATAAAGCAATTCATCCCGGACAGTGTTGAGTTGAGTTGTACGTTGGGTGAAGCGCCAAATTTGCCAGGTTCTATGTCTCTGGCAGCTTACGGTGCGGCTTCACTGGGAGTTAATTATGTTAAAGTTGGGCTTAGCGGAGTGCAAATGGTTCAAAAAGCTGTAAACTTACTGGAAGCTGTTGTTCAGGCAACAAAGATGTGTAGCTCCAAAAGTAAAGTAGTTGCAGCAGGTTACGGTGACTACCTTAGAGCTAACTCAATTGAACCACAACTTGTTGTACAGGCCGCGTTTGTTGCAAAAGCAGATTTAGTAATGCTTGACACAGCAGTAAAGGATGGAAAAAACCTCTTTGACTTCCAATCATTTCAACAGCTTGAGGCATTTATTGATACTGCTCACAAACACAGTTTAGGTGCTGCATTAGCTGGTTCACTTCAGGCTAAGGATTTATCTATCATTAAAGGTTTAGGTGTAGATTTTGTTGGGTTACGCGGTGCAGCCTGCCAAAATAACAACCGTGACACTGGATACATCACCCGTGAACGGGTAAAAGAACTCGTAGAAATTATCAGACAAGTCTAAGAAAGAAAACTAAACGTGTACACTGAGACTTTAAAACGAAGCGTTGTATATTAGTGCAAAAGAGCCTTAAAAGAATCATACAGGGTTCTCTGCGCACGGGTACAAAATAGCCATAATTAAGAAAACACACATGCGTTGCAGGCAGGGAAAAAGGTTTAATTTTTATTTGCTTAATGTTGTTTGGGATTTATTTGGATATTTTAATTTATGAGCATGCATGTGGTGGAGGTTTTGCTGAGGGAGCGGTTTCGCCGGGAATCTTGGCAGAAGGTTTTGGTATGTTGCGTTTGTGTGTGGCTAATTTGAAGGCTGCGGGTCATAGGGTATCGGTTGTTCTTGATGAGGGGTTATCACGATTTAATCCACCAATTGAGGCGGATTGTGTTATTCCAATTTTCAATTTTAATGATGCTCAACAGGCTATCCTTAAAGCCTGTACAGATATAGATGCTGCCTATGTAATTGCTCCTGAAACAGGTGGAACCCTGCACGCATTAGTTGAGCTCATAGAACAAAACGGAGTACCCACGTTTAATAGCCGATCAAATGCCATACGAACGGTTTCAAATAAAGCCAATCTCTACAAGGTACTAAAGGCTAACAAGCTAAAAACGCCTAAAACAATCCAGGTAAATGTTGCTCAATACACTAAAGAGGCAATCATAAACGAGTTTGATTTTCCAGTGGTCTTTAAACCCATTGATGGTGTAGGCTGTAGTGGCTTAAGTATCGTAGAAGAGGCATCACAGATTGAAAAAGCAATTGAGAAAATTGATGCAGAACTTGCCAGTGAAACTTTTATGGTGCAAGAATATTTAAAAGGTGAAACTGTAAGCGTTAGTCTACTCTGCACAGGCACCAAAACTTTGCCAGTTAGTCTTAACAAACAAAATATTACACTCTTAGCACCAAATGAAACTTCAGCATATATTGGTGGTGCTATGCCATTTGGACATAAAATGAAACAAGAAGCATTTGAACTAGCTGAAGCTGTGATCAGTTGCTTTTCAGGGCTAAAGGGCTATGTTGGAGTTGACATGATTCTAACTGATACAGGCCCCGTAGTGGTTGACGTTAATCCCAGATTAACTACATCCTTTATTGGACTTAGTCGTATTACAGACTTCAATTTTGCAGATGCAATAACTAACGCCACCCTTAAAAACAGTTTACCTACCAAGACAACTCTTTCGGGTTACGCCTGCTTTTCTAAAATTGAAATGCCTAAAGCTAATCTTGATGTTTTAGATAATCTGTATGAAATTCCCGAGTTGGTTTCTCCGCCGTTTCCTGTTCAAGACAGCCAGACAGGCTGCGCTTTGATTTCTGTTGAGAGTAACTCTTGGGATGAAGCTTATCGTTTACTAGAAGAAGCTAAAAAGCATGTCTTAGACATAATGTAAAGCGGTGTACGTAGTCTTGGTTAACGTGTTGGGGTTAGATATTGGAGGCGCTAACACTAAAGCAGCTTATGTCCAAACCCAAAAAGGCACAATAAAAGATGTTCAAATTGCAGTTGAATATTTTCCAGTTTGGAAGAAGCCGCAAAAACTTGGGCAGATACTGCAAAAACTCAAAACGGTTTTCGGGGACAAGTTTGATGCGGTTGGCGTGACCATGACCGCAGAGCTTTCCGATGCTTATCAAACTAAACGTGAAGGCGTAAAACACATTTTAGGCTACGTCAAAGAAGCATTTCCTAACATGCCAATTTACGTTTTAAACACAGATACATGTTTAGAATCACCTGAGACGGCATTGGAGGCACCGTTTAGGGTTGCTGCAGCGAATTGGGCTGCAACAGGCTGGCTTGTTTCACAGTATTTTGAGAACTGCGTTGTTATAGATGTTGGTAGCACCAGCACTAGCATTATTCCTGTAATCAACGGTAAATTAGCAGCGCAAGGTAAAACAGATCTTGACAAACTCATTTGTGGCGAACTTGTCTACACCGGCAGTTTGCGCACAAATTTAGCAGCTATAGTTCAAACAGTTCCAGTTAAAGGCACAGTTTCTATGGTTTCCTCAGAACTGTTTGCCCTAAGCGGCGATGTTCACCTTATACTTGGTAACATTAGCAGCAGGCAATATATCAGTGAAACCGCTGATGGCAAAGGCACAACTCACAAAGAAGCCCTCACGCGTCTTGCTCGACTTATATGTGCAGACACAGAAATGTTAACTGAAAAAGAATTAACCACAATAGCCCAACACATTTATGAAAAACAAATCCAACAAATCGTAGTAAGCTTAGATCAAGTCTACAAACGTGCCAAAAAAACAGCCTCAACTAAAGTACCTATTTTAGTTGCAGGATTGGGAAAAGATTTCCTGGCCCATAAAGCCGCAGAACAGGTTAAGGCAGATGTTATAATGGATTTAGGCGAACTGCTACCAAATAAAGTGTCGCTAGCGGTTCCCGCAACAGGAGTTGCATTAATGACTGCAAAACAAGTTGAGGAAAAAAACCATGACACTTAATATTGTAAAGATTGGCGGTAGCCTATCTCAAAATCCCAAAGCGTTAAAGGCGTTATGCCAAAAATTAAGTCTTCTTTCGGGTAAACATCAAATTGTAGTGGTTCCAGGCGGTGGCGAATTTGCTGATTGCGTTCGAGATATAGATAAACGGTTTTCCCTATCAGAGACAGCGGCACATCGTATGGCAATTTTAGGAATGGATCAGTTTGGTTTGCTGCTTGCAGATTTAACGCCTAACTGTCAAGTTGTAAACAGTTTAGAAGAAGCAAAAAACGCCAGTGTGGGCATGTTAGTTGTGCTTCTACCTTCAAAGTTTATGTTTTTAGATGAAGAGTTACCAAATTCTTGGGAGGTAACCTCAGATTCAATTGCCGCATATATTGCAGAAAAACTTTGTGCTAAAAAACTGCTGTTGATTAAAGATGTTGACGGCATTTTCGAAGATAACCCAAAAAAAAATACACACACCAAACTACTTGAACACCTAACTACAAAAGAACTTTCTGAGAGGAAAAACAAAACCTGCACAGATTATTACCTGCCAAAACAACTTGAAACACTTAAAATAGACTGTCAGATTGTTAACGGTCTTTATCCAGACCGAATTGAAGCAGCATTAAACAATCAGAAGACCACGAGCACCATAATTTCAGTATGACTTTTTGTTTTGGAAGGTACTTTGTTTAACAGACAACATAATTGCTGTCAATATGAGATAATATGTATCAAGAGCAAACTACAAAAACAAAAAACAATCATCTAGTAACTAAGCAGAGACAAAGAAACAAGCCACCAAACAAGACACATTCACTGTAAACCTTTAAATTCTGCAGAAAGCAGAGAAAAGGTAAGTTAGCCAAATAAGTTGGCACTTGTGCCGGGGTCTCCTAGCCAGGCAGGGAGCAAGCCTGGAGATTCACCTATTAAAAGGTGTACCTGTAAGCTTGTGGCCTCTCGGGGCCACGGGGGTTCAAATCCCCCTCCCGGCGCCATATTACCATTTAAAAACGTTCTGAACACAGCATCAACTTGACATTAACTTATCTGCGTGACCGCTATCCTGTGGTTAAAAAACAGTAGATCAAACTTAAAAAGTCGTTTAAATGATTTTTTTGATTTATTCAAAAAATACTTTTTATAACATTCCTGTATGTTGTCATGTCATAAGGGTATTGTAGGATTGATATTGATGTTTTTACAGAGAGGAGTGTATGGTGTTGCATTTTGCTGATTATAAGACCATTCTCTCTAATCAGAACGGTATGAATCTTTATCGTGGATGTACGCATGGTTGTATCTACTGCGATAGCCGGAGTGTGTGTTACCAGATGAATCATGATTTTGAGGATATTGAGGTTAAACGTGATGCACCTCTGATTTTAGAATCACAGTTACGCCGGAAAAGAAAGCCCTGCATGATTGGCACAGGTGCAATGTGTGATTCCTATATTTCTCTTGAAAACGAGTTGCAAATTACTCGCCAATGTCTTTTACTGATTGAAAAATACGGCTTTGGATTGGCAATACAAACTAAATCTGCCCGTATTTTGCGTGACATAGACATATTGAAGAGGATTAATGCAAAAACCAAATGTGTGGTGCAAGTTACTTTAACCACTTATGATGAGGATTTGTGTCGGAAAATTGAGCCAAACGTGTCCTCAACATTGGAACGTTTTCAGGTATTGGAAGCTATGCGGGAAGCGAAAATCCCCACAGTTGTATGGATTAGCCCCATCCTGCCGTTTATTAACGATACAGAAGAAAATCTGTGCGGATTACTGGATTACTGCATAAAGGCAAAGGTTAGGGGTATTCTCTGTTTTGGTTTCGGCGTAACCCTGCGAGAGGGTAATCGAGAACATTTTTATGCTAAACTAGATGAACAGTTTCCGAGTTTAAAACAGAAATATATCCAACAATTCGGTAACGCGTACATATGTAACAGTCCAAACAACAACCAACTGATGGATATTTTTCAATCAAAATGTCAGCGGCAGGGGATTTTGTATAAAACAAATGATATATTTACCTACTTGCGAAAGTTTGAATCTAAAGAGCGGCAAATACCTCTGTTTTAGAAATAAACAAGAAAAAATAAACTTAAACAGAGTCTTGGCGGGTTTCTAAGATTTCAAACCCCGTCTTTAGATCTTTTTCGCGTCTAGCAGAGCTGCCGGTTAACTCAAACAGGACTACTTCTCCGATGAACCAAACTTTGACGCCTGCTCGCATGCATCCTGTAACGGCATCACCGTTTCGTCCAAAACTGCCATGCATGTGAAGTTTAGGTTTACCTTGAGGATCACAGAAAATTGTGCCTACACCACAGCCCTCATGCACACCTTTAAGCAGTGCAGTCACGGGTTCAACTGGCAATGCATTACCGTCTTTTGGTCCGACCACAAGTTTACTTTGGTCTTCTGCACCACCTAAAAACAGGCACACAGCACTTTTTATGTTATTTTTTTCAGCAAACCCCTCCAAAGTTTCATGCACAATTTCGCCAGTTTGCAATTTTAGAATAAATATTCGACTCATCGAAGCTTGCGAGTAATCCAAACTTTTTAACTCCTTACAATCCAGAACTGTTAAAAATAGTGGACAGATATAAAAGAATTATATCATGTCACATACGTTTACGACTTTAAGAATGAAAAAAATAAGTTGGGAATTGGTTTAGTTTAGATTTGTTTTCCGCAGTGTGCGCAGAATGTGGCTTCGGATGCAACGGGTGTACCGCAGTTTGGACAGAAATTAGATTTAAAGTTAGTTGTTTGTTGTGCATTTGGTGGTGGGGTGTAACCGTATGATGGAGGCGGTGCTGACGCTCCTGTTGCTCCACTTGGGGCTACTTTTAGTGTGAAGAAGCCGATTGCAGCTATTATGAAGCCGATCCAGATCAAAATTATGCCAACAACGATTATCGAGAGTATTGCGCCGATCCAAATTAGTATTCCTGCAGTGTGGAATAAGTGTTCACCTGAACGTTCTGATAATGCATATAGCGCATTTCTGAAGTATCTTGCCGCTAACAATTCAAAGATGAAACCCACTATAATTAGAGGTATTCCGATTAAAACGAACAAGAAGATTGCGCCAACAACGCTAAGGATTAAGCCAATTATGAAAAAGATTGTGGCTGTTACTAAACCGTCGTAAATGCGTCTATCATTGTAGTATTCAGATAGGCCTTTCATGCCTACGAGGACAAGAATTATGCCAATTAGAGATCCAAATAGTATTGAGCCGACTCCAGCTAAAATTTTACTTGTTTCAACAGTCATTTTAATTTACCACGCGAAGTATATATCATGAGTCAAAATAAAAGCTTTTACGTATATAATATAAATTGTCATGTAAATTTTAGCAGGTATACTTGGACTATGTGTTTGTTTCTGTTCGCGTGATTTTTACAAGTCCATTGTTTGAGCTTGTTCTATCCCACTTATTAATTCGTTTTTGTTTAGACTGATTATTACTGCCTACCCATATGCACTATATGTCTGTGCTGTTCATAGATAAAGGACACTCATCACAAAGAAACACAAAGCAAGTTCAAGCCCACTTGCAACGGTTAGACAAAACTTCAACGGATAAAAATTACTGCATTTCTCATAAACTAAAAGTTTGTTTGAAAATTTCTATCAATTTAACGTCTAAAACGGTCGTCTTTCCATACATCAGCGCTGTCACTGTAGCCGCGTTGTTCCCAAAACCCTAACTCTTTGTTACGCGTAAATGTTAGGCGTTCAATCCATAGGGCGCTTTTGTAAGCATATTTATGTGGAGCAATTAGTCGCAATGGAAAGCCGTAACCTTCCTCAAGTGCTTCTCCATTGAGCTTGTAAGCTAAAAGTACATCTGCAGGTGCGAGCTCTTCTCGGTAAAGAGATGTTGTATAGTTATCGGCACAAGTAAAAGTTACAGCTTGAGCAACAGCACGTGGTTTGACTATATGTTCTATTTCTTTTATGTGCACACCCTCCCAGTCACAATCCAGAACGCTCCAGCCTTCAACACAATGAAAGTCACTTATGGACAATGTTTTAGGCAGGGTTAAAAATTCTGTCCAGTTAAAGGTAAGGGGTTTCTCTACTTCACCGTCTATGATTAGACGGTAGGTGTCTAGGCTGATTTTTGGGTTTTCAGAGGTGATACCGGGATGGTCAATGCCCCAACGAAGAAGCTTTTTTATGGGTTTCTGATTTGGAGGTAAATTTCGCTCTTGTTTAGAAGCCACATTAAAAACCATTTATTATTTAATCCTAAATAAATAAGAATGTTTCTAAAATAGCCCGTTTGCTATTTACACTTGATAGTTATTATCCCTAATAGAAATTATATAGGCATATTTTGAAGTGTACCACCTAAAAATGAGAACCTTTCGTTATATTTATACTTGTTTATCCAAAGAAAGAGCTTAACTGTTTTTGTTGGGGTTGCTCTTTGCTAAAACCTGAAACTCTAACGCCTACACGTCGAATTTCCAAGTAAGACTCAGCAAGATATTTTTCAAAAAGCAATCGGACATTTCGTTTGATAGATTCCTTATCTTTCATAGGCTGCTCAAGGGTTATCGAACGGCTTTTACTTGATAAGTCTACATTAACTACATAGATAGAAATTGTTTTGAAGCTATAGCCTTTCTCGGTTACTTCTTTGTAAACGGTTTCCATTAATTCGTCAGTTTTCTGTAAAATAAACTCTAAATCATGCGTGTCCTGTTTTAAGGTGCCAATTTTGCTTATTGATTCAGCCTCACCCTGCTCAGCAACAAGCTCATTATCAACTGCATTTGCAGCATTATGAAAATATAAGCCTAATGCTTTACCAAACACTTCAAGAAGCCGCTGCACATCAAATCTAGCAAGATCCTCAACAGTTTTAATACCCATTTGTTCCATACGTGCAGAAGTTTTTTTGCCTACACCAAGCAATCGATCAACAGGTAAGGGTGCAAGAAACCCAACAGCCTCCTCAGGCTTAACAATAGTTAACCCGTCAGGTTTTTTGCTATCGCAAGCAATTTTAGCGACAAGCTTGTTTGGCCCAACACCTATCGATAAAGAAATGCCAACCTGAGCTTTAATAGCCTGCTTAATTTTTTGGGCATAAATAAGTGCTCTCTCAAAACTGCCCTCCACCTGCGAGGTAACGTCTAAGTAAGCCTCATCTATGCTAACCTGCTCAAGGCTACCTGCGTAATCACTAAAAATTTGCATAATACGGTCACTAATTTGTTTGTAATATTCATGATCTACAGGAAAAAACACGGCATCAGTACCTTCGAGTTGGCGCTTAGCCATAAACAAAGGCAATCCTGACTTTACACCATACCTACGAGCCACATAATTACTAGTGGACACAGCACCACTTTCCTCAGTACGTCCAGAATAAACTCCAACTACCACGGGTTTATCTTTAATTGTGGGGTTTCGCAGTTCCTCACACTGGGCAAAAAAGTAGTCAAAATCAGCAAGCATTACCACACGACTCTGAACCATACTTTACACTCCTCCAGCTTTAGGTAGCAACCATGATCCATCACATGGAGCTGTGTTTAAGCGTTCTAAGCCTTCACGGCAACAACCAAACTTTAACCCTTCAACATCAGCAAGATCCCGCACACCGCTCAAAATCTTCAGTCGCATATCCCTAGGCAACAGAATACTTCCACCAATGCGCTCGCCTTCCTTGAAGTAGAGGGGTTCAAGTTTTTCTGCAACATCTTTCAATGAGGTGGAGAGTCGTTTCCAGTTGTCAGGTTTTACTTTATAGGTTGAACTGGTTATGTGTTTAACCCCTATGCCCGCAAGGGTTTTGATTAACTTTTGCGGTTGATCGTTAACAAATGGGATTATTGGGTCTATGCGTACTGAGACAGGTATGCCTTGGTGTATTAGGTCTTCTGCGGCGCTTAAGCGTTGGCTTGGTGTGGGCGCGTTTGGTTCAAGTGTTTTGGCGAGATGGTCATCGTCGGTGGTTATGGTGAAGGCTACAGTTGAGCGAGTTTGCTTTAGTAGATCATCGTCTCGGGCTACAAGGTTGCTTTTGGTGATGATTTGGATGTGACAGTTACTTTCTATGAGGATTTCAAGGCATCGTCTAGTTAGGCCTGTGTATTGTTCAGTTTTGGGGTAGGGGTCAGAACTGTTTGAAAGTGAAATTGTTTCACCTTTAAGTTTAGGGGCTTCATGGCGTAATCGTTCGAGTAGTTCTTTTTTGGGTTTACACTCGTTGAATCCCGTGATGTAGCTTGAGGCATAGCAGTAAATGCATTTATGGTCGCAGCCAGTGTATGGGTTAAACGTTAGTTTTGGTGGACAGGTGCATAGGCCGCTTTGCCAAGGATCAAAATTTGAAATCAAAGGCACACATTTTCACTGTTAACTTATTATTTTTAGGTAAACAAAAACTATTCGCCACCAAAACAGGCAGTCAAGTTGATTAAATGTTATCAATTAAGTCAGCAGTAAACCGGTATTTAATTCAAATTTATATAGATTTGATAGTTAACGTTTTAAATGTTTAGGAATGTAAAATGGGCAATGTTGATAAATTCAGGCTAATTTTTACTAACCATTCGCTTTAAATGCTTAAAGATAAGAAAAAACATGGTTCCACCCTTGTTTTTAACATAAAAACGTTTTTAAATTAAAACTGCAATGACTAAACTTGACATTAAATGATACCAAAATACTTCTTCCTAACAAAAGGAGTTGGCAAACACAAAGAACAACTCCAATCATTCGAGCTAGCCCTACGAGACGCAGGCATTCAAATGTGCAACCTAGTCGCAGTATCAAGCATTGTTCCACCAGGATGCGAGTTGCTACCCAAAGAAAAAGGCCTAAAAATGATTCACCCAGGAGAAATCACATTTGTAGTTATCGCCCGCAATGCAACCAATGAACCACACCGCCAAGTCGCATCATCAGTAGGCGTTGCCATCCCCTCAGGCAAAGATCAATACGGATACCTAAGCGAACACCACAGCTTCGGCCAAACCGATGAAGTAGCAGGTGACTATGCAGAAGACCTTGCAGCAACTATGCTTGCAACAACAATGGGCATTCAATTTGATCCAGAAACCGCTTGGGATGAACGTAAAAAAATCTTCAAAACAACTGGCTTAATCATCAAAACATCAAACAGCACCCAGTCAGCCCAAGGCGACAAAAACGGACTCTGGACAACAACCGTCTCAGCAGCAGTCTTTGTCCCCCCTGAAAACAGCAAACCATCAGAATAAAAAGCATAATAAGCAAGTTGCTCACTTGCTTCTCAACTTTTAAAATTTATTATTTTTATTTGTTGCATTTACAAGGATGTAATAATTTATAGGCATCTTAGGTTTTATCATTGTGGGTGGTTTTTTAGGATTTTTAGGAGCACTTCTTTTCCTTCTTCTATGTTGAGAGGAATTTTGTTTATTAATCCTTGATTTTTAAATTCTGTAAACAGGTTTACAATAGCTGGCTGCTCTAAGCCCGACTGCTCTAACATGTTTTTATTTAGTAGCACTTCACAGGTTTTGCCTTCACCGAGTTTTAAGCCGTGACTAATTACAACTATACGATCCACTAATTCAGGTATAGCCTCAACATCGTGAGTGGAGATAATAACAGTTGTACCCGCCTTGCTAAGCTCGTTTAGGGTATCAATTAAGCCACGTCGTGAAACTAAATCAAGGTTTGCCGTGGGCTCATCTAGAATTAACAACTCTGGCTTTAAAACAAGAGCAGTTGCCAGAGACACTTTCTTTTTTTCGCCAAAACTTAGTCGATGCGGTGGGCGGTGTTTAAGATGGGGGATACCAAGTTTCTCAAGTACATAGCCACTTTGTGCTTTGATATATTCATCTGGGAGACTTAGGTTTTTGGGGCCATATTCTATATCTTCTATTACGCTTGGTGTGAAGAGTTGATCATCAGGGTCTTGGAAGACAACCCCAATACGACTACGGACCATTTGGAAATTCTTTGAGGTTGTTTTTTCACCAAAAACTCTGATTTCCCCTGAGTTTGGCATTAGAAGTCCTGCTATGAGTAGAATTAGGGTGGATTTGCCTGAGCCATTTGGACCAAGTAATGCCACACGTTCACCCTGCGCCACTTCAAAAGACACATCTTTTAGAGCGGCAATGCCTGCAGGATAGCTAAACTTTACATCACTTATGGAAACAATGGAGTTTACCATATTAAGGCCTCTATAACAGCGCAAGATATGTAAACGCAATTATTATTGATGCCGTAAATAGGACATCTTTTACATAGAGCGGAGGTATTGCAGGTTTGTTGTTTTTGCTAATTTCAAACCCTCTTGCTTTCATAGCTAAGTAAACCCGCTCAGAACGCTCGTATGTGCGGATGAAGAGAGATGAAAGGATATTACCTAGATCTTTTAGGGATTGGAGATTTAGAGTACGTTTGTTTTTGTATGTTCGGGCTTCTTTTGCAATAAGGATGCTCTGCGCTTCGCGTATAGAGACAAAAAAATATCGATACGTTAAGCCGAAGAGCTGGATAATTAAGTGCGGAACCCTAAGAGTTGAGAGGAGTTTTAAAGTTTTATCAAACCCTGTTGAAAACATTAAAAGACTAAGTGTGACCACGCAAAACCAGATACGCATTGTAAACACCAAAAACCTCGTTACCCCTTCAAGGGTTATCATCAAGTATACGCCGCCTATGTTTGCTGTCCATAGGGGATTTCCTGTAGTTAAAAATAAAGTTGGTATGGAAATTAAAGCCATAAACAGAGGAACAAACGCGGTTCGAGTGAAGAGTTGCTTTAGAGGGATACGGGATACCACTGCAAAAACTACTGAAATTAGGCAAACTATCAACAAATATGAAAGTTTAGTAATAAATAGAGCTGAGATAATCATAGCCGCTATAGCAATTAACTTAGCTATGGGATTTATGGCCTGCATTAAGCCTTTTTTACCACTTAAATCTTCAATGTAAACTAGGGTTTCAGCGCCTTCCATAATATCTCTTAATGATGTGGGAACCCTCACTTACTCGCACCTTTTTTACTTAACAGTTTAGCAACACCAAATGCTGCTACAAACAATAGAAAAGTAGAGGCTATACCAACTATTAGGGCGCCCCATTTACTTTCGGAGCCTATGATGTTATAATCTGGAAAGGGCGGGTCATAAATCGGCTGCTCCTCTAGCCCCAATTCTTCTGCCTTTAAATCAAGTGTTTCCAGCGCATATGAAAAGCAAAAAACGCCCAGTATGACAAAGATAAAGGCAACAATTAAACCTACTAATACCGAGTTGTGGTTTAATTTTTTATTCTTTGACGTCGGACGTCTCCTCGCTTTTTGCTTTGTTCTTAAACAGAGAGAGTTTGCCCAATATTGGACTCTTCTCTAACACGTCTGGACGTAACTTGAGAAGGGTCATGATTAAGAGTACTGTAACGATGCCCTCGGCGGCTCCAATTATAGAGTGATTTAGGGCCATGGCAGGCACTGCAACACTAAGTCCATACCATGGTGATAGGGGGGATAGACCAACTTCTATACCTGCCGCTATGGCTGCCAATAGGTCACCAAAGAAAGCAGAAACAAAAATAATTACATATAAGCCACTGCCTACTTTGGGTTTAAACAGTCTGTTTAGAACTATGAAAAGAATACAAGGGATGAACACACCAATTATACCTAGGTTTAGGACGTTAGCGCCTAGTACTATTAGTCCACCGTCTCCGAATAGAAGTGCCTGTAGTACTAGAATTATGGTTATGGAAATTAAACCTGCAAATGGTCCCAAAATGAGTCCGATGACTGCTCCGCCGAGGAGATGTGCAGTTGTTGGACCCAGTAGGGGGAAATTCATCATCATTGCAGCGAAGAAGAGAGCGGTGAGCAGACCCATCATGGGAACTTGCTGTTCAGTTAGTTTAACTTTTTTAAAAGAGATTACCCAGAACACAATTGTTATTATAAAGGCAATGATTGCAATTGTTGGCGGGATAAGCCCGTCTGGTAAGTGCATATTTTCAATTCTCCAACAGTAGTACGATTATTAAAAAAAGTATTACCAAATATAAGTGTTACCGCCAACTAAATCAGTAATAACAACGAATATTAAACGCACAAAACGTCAATAAAAAACTTCAAAAAAATTAATTGTAATAGATTAGATTGGCATCCGGTAGAAAGAAGTGTTATTTGAAGTGTAAATTGAAGCGTTGCATTGCAGCTGTGACCATCTGTTTTGCTTCCTCAGCGTCTCGCCAGCCTTTAACTTTAGTCCACTTATGAGGTTCCAAACGTTTGTATGTTGAGAAAAATTCTTGAATCTGATTCAACTGATGCTGTGGCACATCGGTGATGTCACTGTAATCTTTAAAGCGCACATCGCTAACAAGGACAGAGAGGATTTTTTCATCAGGACCATGCTCATCTTCGATATGTAAGACACCGATTACACGAACGCGGGCAATTGCACCAACCTCCAAGGGATCATACGTTAAGGTCATAATGTCTAAGGGATCATTGTCCTCTGACCAGGTCTGCGGAACAAAACCGTAATCTACAGGGAAAAAGACTGCAGAGGGAATAATACGGTCAAGCACGAATGCTTCCCAATCGGATTTGTACTCATATTTATCACGTGAACCACTTAAAACTTCAATAACCATGTTAAGATCAGTTGGTGGATTATCACCGGCAGGAATTTGCTTCCAAAGATTCATAACACATAACCATAACTTTTCAGTTTATCAAACATAAAAATTTACCGCGCAGCCACCTAACACCTATTTTAATTCCTGCTCCATTACTAACGCCAAAAGCCGCCAAACCTCCAAATCCGCCCTACAGAGCACATCAGAAAGCCGTGACCGCTCATCAGATGTCAAGCTGTCTTTTCCATGCTCAACATGCAGAGCCTCATAATTAAGACGACAACCACATGTTTCCACCAAAATTTCATAGCAAAACTGAGAATGCTTATTTGGACCGGCTATGTGTGTTGAAACCCAACTTAACCTATCAGGATAAAGATGAACAAGCTTCTGCTTTTCAACCACACCACCACTTGGAGCGTAAAAAACATCCTTCAAAAGCACTACATCATCTGATACTTGAACAACTTGACGCTCAGCATTACTATATCCCAAAAGTTTTAGATCTTGCGTTGAGAAATCTGTGCACCACAAATAAGCCTGCTTGGGTAAAACAGCAAAACTGTGACTAAACCGGTAATGAATAGTAACGGGCATAACTGTCATTAATAGCACTGATATTTAGTAATTTTGTCTAACCGAAAAAGTCAGACATCTTTTTCTGATAAAGTGCCCGCTTCAAAAGTTCACTCTGCCTTACCCACCTACCCAATGGAATCTCGAATCGAGTGCTTATATGCTGAAGAGCTTCAGGCAATGTTTTAAATTGGAAAGGTTCTTGTCGCATCGCATTTCGCACGTTCTCTCGAACTTGCCAGACACCAATCGGCATAATATATCCAGGACGCGCTTCACGAAGCACGATCACAGTTGCCTGCCGACGCTCCTTAATCAGCAATTCACAAGTCGCCAACCGCGCTGAGTAATAGCAGCCACCAATTGCAGCATAAGTCGTACGTCCACTGTTACCTTCCCAATCTGAAAATATGGCAACATTTTTGCCAGCCGGATTCCAAACAGTTCCCGGATACCATGCTTCCATTGATTCGTAACTGTACTGACCGGGAATCATTAAAATTTCAAACACATTATCAAGATAAACTGACTCATAAACTCGATATTCGTTTATTTCTGGGAAAGTTTTTACTTGTTCACGAAGATTTTTTGATATGATATCATCAACAGCAGTTATGCTCCAACGTGTGGGAACTAAACGGCGATTCTTTTCAATACCAAATGCTCCGACACTAAACGCTTTCTGAATTTTAGTAACTATAACTCCACGGTCATAAAGCTCTAATACCGCGTTAGTTGATTTGAGATCAGTATCATAGTAAGCTTTCTCGATACGCTGCTCATAACGAGCGTCACCAACACGCATATCCCGAATGGGCGCTGAAGGACCAAACGGTTGCACATCATCATCTAAAAAAATTGAACCACGCGGTTTCTTAGTCAGATTTAGCTCCATGTCCACGCTGTTATCTGCCAAGGCTAATTCACGGGTAGCATCAAGGATTTTTCCAGATTTAAGGACATTAGTTACGTTAACCCGGTGCTTTCCCCGCACAAGCATGGAACGAAAACCCACAATTTCATCAATTGACTTGCCAAACCATTGTTCAGGTAAATCGTAAATACTTGTATCTTCACTTACAGGTGGCACGAGAGGACCAGCATAAACGTTTGGGTAACCGATTCTACCGATAAACACACTTGGCGGAGACATACCGGCTATGTCTTGATTTGACATTAAGGGGATGCTTTTGTTAAAGTATTGTACTTTAACCATTATTGGGCAACGAGTTTTTCCACAGAGACTTCGTGCACCCTTACAAATAACACATAAGCTATCTTGGCTGGCACGAGCCACAATTTGACTGTCATCACCAACGTTTGTGTGTTTTAGAATATCCTTTAACCAATTATCAGTTGGTCGCACATTTTGCGGGGGTTTGACAGAGAAAGACATCTATATTGATGAAGACTAAAAGTGGTTGATATGTTTTCTGCAAATAAACCCCTAAAAACAGTAACAACCATAGAAACAAACAATGAAAGGTATGAATTTAAAACTGTCAATTAAACGCCTAGTTTTCACGTTTACAATTTCCAGAAAGGTGTACTTCCACACTTTTAAAAATATGATTTTAGAATGTTAAAGTTCAAAACATAAAAAATTTGGTTGAGTTTTAATTATTTTTTTTTAGAACCAGTGCGCCGCAGGCGTTTTTGGGGGTATCCCTCTAATTTTTAAAGTCTTTAACTTCGCCACAATCACAGCAATAAAGAGTATCAACAAAAAAACAATCAGGGTCGTTGTGGTCTTGTGAACTAAAAACCCGTTCCCACCTTTCTTTTGTACTACCACATTTATGACAAGGCTTAGTTTCTGTTTTGTTAGTTGACATGAAAAAAGAGTGTGTGTTGGTTGTTAAAAAGTTATAGGTTTTCGTCTTGGTAACTATAACATGTGATGCTTACAGCTTGTTTTTCTTCTAAAATTTTAACGGTAGTACAGTATTTACATTTGTGAATATGCACAATTTTACCCACATAATTAATGTCTAAATCAACATCATCAAGGTCAACAACTATGTTTTTAAAATTCACGTTAAAAACAGCTTTACCATTACTAATTTTAAATCCCTGAACTATTCCAATTTCATCATGTGAAAAAACATTAGTTTGACTTGCATAACATAAAGAAACACAAAAGACAGCAAATATAATAAGCATAATTAGCTTCACATGTTTCTCGTTCATGTTTTCACCTTCTTTTTTACAGGCAGGTAACAATCACAAGCAACAGAATCATGGTTAGCACTACGCAAACAAACACACATACCAGCAAAATAGTACAAGCAATCAAAACAAACACTATATCTCATCTTTTACCACTTCACCTAATTTTTCAACATCACACGTCTTTACGTAAAACTTATGCTCACACGTACTGCAACAAAAACATGTAAGACCAAGCACATACGCAAACAAACGAGTAACTTTAGAGCGACCACAAAAAGGACACCGCATGTTCTAAAACTCCCTTACAATTTTTTCAACAGCCTTAAAAGTAGGATGGTCGGACGGCACATTTGTTACATAAGTAAACACATGTCTACCTTTCACATCATCACTTAACTCACACTTGTTAGTTGCTTCATGCACTATAATAGTAACAAGATAATTCATGTTTAATCACCTCGCTCTAAAAGTTTAATCCTACGTTCAAGGTCTTCAAGCCGTCTCTCAGTCTTCCGCATCCACTCCGCCATAGGTTCAAAGTCATGCCTATGCCAAACAACAAACAAAACAAAAAGAAAAGTGGCAATGCTAAACACTAAATGCCAATCCATTAAGGTGAAACCTCACCTTTTTTGAGCTCTTCAATAATTACTTTCAACGCTTCAAGTTGTACAGTGCCCTCAGCGTAACCATGAATAAACTTTACCCTGTCAAGCCAATACTGCAAAGTAGCCACCCATTCTCGGTTTTTTAGTTCACGCTGACCACCACTATACTCAAAGGGACAAAGAGCTTCCGTGTGACAAACACCACAAAAACAATAACTCATTGTTTGTACACCTCAAAATCCGTTTTACCATCAGGGTTACGGCACTCAACCAAACAATCAGACCCAAACTCGCCAACATTAACCAACTTAGGGCAACTAACACCATATTTTTCCGCTACACAAATAAAAGCAGTAAACGGCACATTCACCTTATACCGCTCAACACAACGCCCATCATAACAACGCAAACGACCAGTCACTTAAGCACCGCTCCTGTTTTTTAGACTACAAAGTAATTTTGTTACAAGGATATGGGCATCAGAAAGCATTGTTTGCTCAGCCTCTGTTAAACATTGGTTATTGTTAGCAAATACCGTGATAAGTGCCACGTTAGCTTTTAAAACGGAATCAACAATTTGGTTATGTTTATGAATTCGCATTTTCTCTGCTTCAAACGACATGTTTAAGCTCCACTCCTGTTTTTCATGCTGGAGACAACAAACTTTAACGCATCATGAGCCTTAACAAGCGAACAAACCTCTTTCGCGGTAAAATAAGAATA
>WRJX01000100.1 GCA_009778385.1 Candidatus Bathycorpusculum sp.
TTGTGTGTCACCTGAGCTTGTTGCTAGCTGGTTCAAACACTGCAACTACACACTACCCATACAGTCAACAAAAAGTTAAACTGCTATAGAGGAAAAACAATGAATTTAGAAACAAGTAAACTTTTAGGCGGCATCGGTGCGTTACTAATGTTTCTTGGCGGCATTACCCTATACATTGGTTACTACTTTGGCATTTTAGAAATCGTCGGCATCATTCTTGTCTTACTCAGCCTTCATAGTTTAGCCAACTTTTACGGGAATAGAGGCATATTTAACAATGCACTCTTTGGTGTTTTAGCAGCAGTAATTGGAGCTATCATTTCCGTTGTGGTTACGGTAGTGGCTGTTTTAGCATCACTAAAAGATTTCCTATATCAGGTTTTCCCTGGTTGGGATGGTAACTATGCATCTCTTCAAAACTTGACGCCAGACACTGCCAATTTTGACCCCTCAACAGTAACAGCTTTCCTTATTGGGATTTTGCTGGTTTTAGTTGTAGTCTGGGTGTTTGCAATAATTTCAGCGTTCTTTGTAAGGCGTTCCCTAAAAGAACTCTCCGTTCGTTCAGGCTCAGGCTTATTTGCTACCGCAGGTCTTCTAATGCTCATTGGTGCAGTACTAACTGTAATCTTAATAGGTGTAATACTTGTATGGATATCCGCATTAATCCTTGCAATCGCATTCTTTACAATGAAAGAACCCGAACCTGTTCCACCACCTGTGACAACAGCTTCACCGCCACCAACATATATCTAAAACAAAAGCAACCCTTTCTATTTTTTTTCTTTAAATAATAACGATTTCCTTTAACATGAGTTGATCCTAATTATCCGCATCTATACACAATTTATTTTCGTATGGCATTTCTGAGGGTATCTAAATATGAAAAAACCCATCCTTTAATGCGATGCGTTTATTGCTTGCAGATGCAAAATATTTTTAGGCTGGCGAGTTGGTGTGTGGCTTTCGGGCCCAGTTAGCTGGGTCTGAGGAAACTCCGCCCACAAGTAGAATTGCAACACCCTCTCGGGGTGTAAGGCGAGAGCCTTGGCAACGGAGCAGAAACGACACGTCCAATTGGCGCTTTAACAGATGATGCATCCTAAAATGCCGATTAGTCAATTTGGAAGCGGTGAAACGGCCGCCCTGCAAGTGGAAAGGGCAAACAGACGCTAATGACTATCTACAGGAGGCGCGGGTAGCCCGATTAGCCGAATGCCACAAAATAAACAAAAGGCGGGTTACATCCAACACACCAGCCAAATAACACTATATTGGATACGTTCTATCATATTGGATAAAAAAACAAAAGTGTATTGAATGAAAACAATTCTCCAGCGCTTAATACTGGGAGACAGTTAGAACGGCAAAAGATCGATAACTTGACTATATCTAAGAAAGTTAGGAAGCTCTATTTTAACCAGCCTATAGACGTGCTGTAGACGTTGAGATTGATGTTTGGGGCGGATACTAACCATCTACTTATGTGAAGGCATTATTTCAGAGGCAGTTTGGTGGGATATGGTTAATGAATCAATGGTGTAGAGTGTCGCCTATAGTTATGTTTAATTGATGTTTTAGGCTATCTTTTCCCAAGCGCACTTCCGCTTTTTGTTTGAGTGTTTCATAGATATTTTCCGTTTAATAGTTTGTTTGCTGCCCACATCCAGCATTCGGGTGGCATTTTTCTGTTTTAGACCAAAAGATTTAACCGTTAGTTTGCCTTGTATTTAATGACTATTTTTACAAGCAAGACCTTTTTATAAGCTAAATTTGTTTTTTAGCAATGCATAATTTAGCTTCTGATGTCTTATGCTTGTTTTAAGGCATTTTATAAACAGTTATATAGCGTGAGGCTGTAAGGAATCAGGTGTTAAAGATGCGAGTAGGCCTTTTTGGATTTGGCAAGACAGGTAAAGCCGTTGCAACAGTACTACTACAAAGTGAAGAAGCAGATCTTTGTTGGGTTATCAGAAAAACAACAAATCTTCAGCATCGCTCTGTTCCAGAGTTTCTTGGAATCAAAGATGATAATCAAGGAATAATTTTTTCTAAAGATGAATGTACATCTGCAGAGCTTTTTGAAAAACGTCCAGTAGATGTTATAATAGACTTTTCTTCTGCTGATGCTGTATTAGCTTACGGAGAAGAAGCTGCTAAAAGGGGTATATGTATTGTAACTGCAATATCGACCTACCCTGAGGAAACAATAACTTATCTAAAAAAATTATCCGAGAGAACAAAGATACTCTGGTCACCTAACATTACCATAGGCATAAATTTCTTGATGCTGGCAGCTAAAATTCTTAAAACAATTGCACCTTATACAGACATTGAATTAATCGAGGAACATTTTAAAAATAAAAAAGAGATTTCTGGAACAGCTATAAGAATTTCACAAACATTATGTCTCTCAGATACTGACATCAAATCTGTTAGAGCCGGAGGCATTATTGGTCGTCATGAGATTATCTTTGGCTTTCCCCATCAAACCGTCCGATTGATTCATGAATCAATATCCCGTGAAGCATTTGGCAATGGGGCACTGTTTGCAGCTCAAAACCTTATGGATCGAAAAAACGGGTTCTATTGCATGGAAGAACTACTAATACCATACTTCAACCTTAAATGACATCTATCTACACTATTTAATGCGTTAATTAATAACATTTTAATGTTAATTTGGTTTTGACTATTTTTTCACTTTTTCTTTGTATTATTCAGGGATTGCACTTGGATAGTGTAAATTTGGATTAGCTACTGCTCAAAAAACTGAGCTTAAACGTCAAAATATCCAAAGTGTCAAACATACTTTTCGTAAAACCTCTGCGAGTTAGGTATACCTCTGTTTGAGGTCATACATTTTGTATACCTTTGGCAAGTAATGTTAGTATTACCCTTAAAAATTAGGGGGATGAATGTGGGTAGATTGTTATGCTTCTATGCTTTCTCGTTTATTTATGCCACTATACCTGGATGAGATTTCTGGCAAGCGGTCTTTTAGTCTGCCTTCTGCGGCAATTTCTGCTTCTTCAAGAATTTTGAGTGCTTCTTCGTTTGCTGCTTGTGCACCTACGTTAGAGATGTCTGTGTATTGATTGCTTGTTGCAGAGCATATGTCTGAGAGCATGCTGCCAATATTGTCTAATTCTTGGCTTGCTTCTGGCATGATGCCGCACATTTCTGAGCGTATGCCGTTTAATAGGGTTCTTGCTGGGCTTAAAACAGTTACTATGTCGCCCATTTCTGAAACCGTGTTTAAACGTATTGATACACTTTGTAGTGCTAATGAGGCGTGGGAGAGCATTTTTTCAACTTTACGGATTTCGCCAAGTTCCGTAGCATAAATGTTTGCTCGCGCTTGGTCTCTGTTTTCCATGGCGCGTACTACTTTCTTAAAGATTTCAGCATCACGCATTTCAAACCGTTTAACTGCTGCATCAAGTGTTCTTGATTGCGCATCAAGCCGTTGGGTAACAGTGACAATTTGTTCCTTTATGCCTTCTTGTGGTTTTGTTGCGTTCATAATTTTTGATACTACAGTTTCTTTTTCTTCTTGCTTCCACTTAATAGGGTTACCCAAACCTGTGCATTCTCCGTGTTCCTTTAACTCTGATGGAGACAAGTAAAAATAAAAGGGTGTTTGCAAAGTTGAATTAAAACTTGCAACCTGCTTGCTTATCTTTTTTAATTTAATATTTAAATTTCTATGATGATCACTTATGAAATATGCTGCCATTTTGGGAAATACAAGGAAAAGTTAGCAAGTTTAATTCTTAACCGCTTAAATAGTGTCCGAGAATCTTTGTGAAAAACAACACAAAAACCAAAAACTTTACAGACAAACAGTGTTAAAGAAGAAAAGCTATGTATAGCGTCAGCTTATTTTTCTTTTAAGGCTGTTTGATATTTGGGAAGTCTTGCCTCTTTATTCCAAAATTCAGGATCATTAACGTCAATAACTTGAACCTGAATAACTTTTACTGGGTCTGTTAGAACTTGTCTAAACCTCGTTGGTGTTGATGGATCATTTAACAGCACTATACGTGATGCCTCAAGGGCTTCAGCAATACGGTCAGTTCGCTTATCAACGTAAGAACGGTATTTGACGCTTTTACCTTCACGGATTGCTTGATCAAAATCTGTTTTGCTGCACTGGATAAGTTTGTCTCCTTCCCTGATAAACCAGTACGGCAAATTTTTAGACATACATTTTCACTTGCAATAACTTGTTTTAGACTTAATTAATTAACATTTTCATCCCGATTAACAAACCAGATAAACCCACATTATAACTTGATTACTTCCAGACTTGACCGGTTCGTCAAATGTAACCTGTAGTAGTTTTTTGTCAGTCACATGGTTTTAATTATTTTGCATTCTGTAGGCTAATACATGTTCTAAATTAAACTGAATGGAGGTTTATTGTATATGCCAATGGTTAATGTAGCAAAAGATGTAAATTTGTATGTTCAAGACTGGGGCAAAGGAAAGCCAATAGTTCTGATCCATGGCTGGCCACTTAGTCACCGAATGTGGGAATATCAAGCATCAGGCATTGTAAATCACGGTTACAGAGTTGTAGCAATTGACTTGCGAGGGTACGGGTATTCTGACAAACCTTGGGAAGGCAACGACTATGATACATGGGCAAGTGACATAGGTAAAGTAATCAAAGACCGTAACTTACATGACGTAACTTTAGTTGGTTTTTCAATGGGTGGTGCAATCGCGATGCATTATGTTGCAACTACAAATGATTCAAGAATTTCAAAACTTGCCTTACTGGCAGCAGCGGGACCCTGTTTAATTAAAAAGACAGATAATCCTCAGGGCATACCAAGGCAGATATGGGATGGATTTTTGCAAGCAGAAATTCAAGATCGAGCCAAATTCAAACACGAATTCAACAAGTCTTTTTTCAACAAGCCTGTAAGCCAAGAATTAAATCACTGGTTTGAGGCAATAGGTATGCAAGCAGATGCACATGCAAGTTTGCAGGGTCTTGAAGAGTTAGGCGCCCATGATTTACGGACAGAAATTTCTACAATAAAAATACCTACACGCAGCTTCCATGGTCTAAAAGATAAAATTGTTCCGTTTGCTATGGCTGAAGAACAAAAGAAGCTGATTAAGGGCTTAGAAATTGTCAAATTCGAAAACAGCGGTCACGGTATGTTCATAGATGAAGATGATAAACTGTTTGAAGAACTGCTGCTATTTCATGAAGAAGAAATAGGTAGAAAAGTACCAATGCAGATTGCAGCTTAATCCCCAACATTAATTTGAAAATCTTAAAAAAGAAAAAAAATAAGTGTGATAAAAGCAAGAAAGCACGCAGGCAGTTTAGCTAGTCTGTGTTTTGCTTCCTTTTGCCTTTTTTGCTTTTCTTTTTGCATCTTTTTCTTTCTTGGTTAAAGGTTTACCTTGTTTGCTCGGCATTGATGACCCTCAGGTACATTTTTATAGCGGTCATGCTTTTAATCTTTTTCGAAAGACACAAGACGAATATCCAGTTTTATGTGTATTCTCTAAACGTGTGACCGCATTTTGTGCAGCGCATAAATTGTGTTGATGCCTCATCACCGCCGCGGGTTTGAACTTGCCAAACATAGCATTCGGTGTTACTACATTTTTCACATTTCATTTTTATGGTTGACATGGTGTTGATTTTTGATTCTTCAGCAGTTACAACTGTCATAAATGGCTGGGTTGTAGGTTGAATAACTTTAACTACTTTTGCTTGAGACCTATTACCACTGGCTTGTTTAGTGTAGTCACATTTTGAGCAAGCGAGAACTATATGCTCATCGACTCTTCGAGGTTCAAGACGGCAACCGCAATTTGGACAAAATTCCATGATTTAGAGCCTCTTTATTAATAGATAACTTTAGTATAAACTAAAGAAAGTGATATAAGCGTTTTTTATGAAAAATGTTTTTCATTGTCATTTTGTGAAAACTTTGGTTATGTTTTAATGGGAAAAACAGTTTAGGCAGATTCAAAAATAATGGTTTTCAAACATCTTTTTCTATTGCATGCGGCTTGATTTTTGATGTTGGTTTATTTGTGTATTATTTCTTTTTGTGTCTATTTGTTTTTACAGACTGTGTTTGTCCATAAATTGTTTGATGTTGGTTGTGATTAGCATTGGCTGGTTGAGGTGGATATGGTTTATTGATGTGGCTTGTTGCTGTAAATAGCTTGTAATTGCGGTGCTTGTTGGTTTTAAGCTGTTATAATTAGCCTTTACACGTTTTTATGCCTGAATTTAATTAGAAAGTGATAAATGAGTCAAAAACAACTTTATTTTGAGGTTTTTTAGTGTCATCTAGCAACGATCAATATGACATGAACCATTGGTTTTCACGGTTAGCTGCTTACATAATAGACGGTATAATAACAGGTATCATTGCAGCAGCATTATGGTTCCCATTAACCCTTATAGATGGCATCGCAAATTCCTACTTTGTTGAAAACTGGGCTTGGCTTGGATACTTCTTCCTCTGGGGCGCAATACAAGTAGTCTACTTTACCGTTATAGAAAACTATTGGGAAACGTCAATAGGTAAACGATTTTTAGGTTTCCAAGTACAACAAACAAACGGCGCCAAACTAACCACTGAAAAAGCATTACTCCGCAACATAAGCAAAATCTTCTGGCCCATATTAGCAATCGATTGCCTTATCAGCGCCTTTAGCACCGGAGCCGACAAACGCCAAAAATTCAGCGATCGTATAGCCAAAACAACAGTGATTCTAATAACACACGCATTCGTAACACCCCCTCCACTTAACACGGTGCCAACATAAAAATCTGCCAACAATTTCTATCCTTACTAAATAAATAACAACACCCAAATAGCCATCTTTTTTACCGCCCTAAAACCTACGGCCACTCTGTATAGAAACTGACAAAAATCAAATTCATAGAGGCTGACCCAATACTGACGCTTTCTTTTACCTCACTTATGTGTTGAAATTCTGGTTTAACGAATAGAAGCAGCAGTTTATGTTTCAAAGCTTAAATTTATGGACTATTATTTTGCTTGCAGAAATAAGAGGAAACCGTATTTGGTCAACGAAAAAATTCAAGCAGGCGATTACGCATTAATTTATCTTGATGCCCGCAGAACTTACATGTTAAAAGTTGAAGCAGGACAAACATTTCACACGCACAAAGGCTTCATAAAATTTGATGAGTTAATTGGTAAAGAATTTGGGGAACCAATCAAAAGTAGCCTAGGCGTAACATTTACAACACTTAAGCCCCAACTTACCGATTACATTATGAAGAGCAGTCGTAACACCCAAATTGTGTATCCAAAAGATGCGGCAGCAATTGTAATGTTTAGCGGTATAGGCCCGGGTAGTCGTGTGGTTGAATCAGGAACCGGAACCGCTTCATTAACAACTGCATTGGCACATTATGTAGGTCCAACCGGTAAAATCTACACTTATGAGCTTCGTAATGAATTCCAAAAAAATGCTGCCAAAAATTTACAACGCTCAAAATTAATCGATAACGTAGAAATGAAAAGCGGTGATGTAACCCTTGGTATAGAAGAACGTGATGTTGACGCTGTCATTTTAGACTTGGCGACACCTTGGCTTGTCATACCTCACGCTTATGAAGCATTAAAGCCCTCTGGAGCAATAGTCTCTTTTAGCCCAACTATTGATCAAGTTGTCAAAACAACCGAAGCTCTCCGAGAAAACAATTTCGTCTTCATCGAAACCATTGAGCTTATGATGCGTGCCATGCAAATTGAACGTGGAAAAACCCGTCCACAGACCCTAATGACAGGACACACCGGCTACATTACACACGCAAGAAAAATCCTAAAATCAACAAACCCTGAAATCTTTCAAGAATCGTCATTAATTCAGGAAGCAATGCCTGAAATCCCCGTTGAAGAAACAGATTTTATAGCGCAAGAAAATACTGAAGATTTGGCAGAAAAATCTGCCTAATTTTCTGATTTTGCTTTCATTTTTCCTTTAGTTCGTCGACCGTTATCTGGCATAGGCATGCTCAGCTGGTAAACAGCCTGCTTAAACTGCTCACCACTACCACGTCTTGTTAAACCGTAATATGCGCCTAAAAGCTTGCCAAAGTAGGGAATAAATACTCGGTCAAAGGTTCGATACAGAAATGGATTAGGTAATCTATTTTCTAGGAAGGTTGGTTTCCAAATTTTAATGTTGTATTCCCAGCATTTGACGAAAAAGTCCCAGCGAGCTTTAGAGAGTGAATCCATTTCAGCGCCTTTCTTATTCATCAAAACACAGTTTTCTAATGGAACAAAAAAGAGCGGTACATAAAATGCATTATAATCTTTAAGATCATCCATTAACTCAAGAGTTTGTAGCATGTCTTCTTCTTTCTCGTCAGGCAAACCGATAATTAATGTTGCAAGTGGGTACCAGTCATTATCATTTAGAATGCCAAACGCGTTGGTGACAACTTCTGGCCATTGTTCTGATTGGTATGGCAACATTTTGCCTCCCATATACTTTTTCATAAGACGTGGACTGCCCGTTTCGACACCTGTTTCAGCGGTGATAATTGGTTTTCCACCAAAAGAGTACCAGCTTTTTTCAATTAAAATTTCAGCCAATTCACTGATCATTTTTGGGTTATGATACACCGGTGCAAGAGACATGTGAGCTGCCTGTATGCTTTTCACTCCCGGATGATCCGCGACACTTTTACAGAGTTTAATTATTGCTTCACTGTTTGGTACAAAACCGGGGTCTTTTTGACCATAAAGAAACAGATCTTCTGTAATCAAAGTGATATGGTCACTACCCTGTTTGGTGCTTAATGCGACTTCTTGCATGATTTTTTCAAGCGGTACATCAATTTTGTGCTGCATTGTTGGGGTACAGAATTGGCAGTTTCGTCCACAACCCTTTGAAATTTCTACTGCACCATGTATGGCAACATTTTGAGTGACTGGCATTTCTTGATTATAATCCCAATTATCCAGCGATTCATCAGCTTTTGCAATACGTGGAATCTGTTCACCGCTCACTGCCTTCTTGAAAAGCTCAACAATCGGTTCTGGCCTTCCACCCATTAAAACACAGTCTACTCCATAACTTTTAGAGACCTGTTGACGCTCAAGTTGCCATGAACCATACCCGCCTACGATAACTTTTGGTTTATAATTCCTGATAGCCGGATGCATGACAAGCTTGCGAAACTCAATACGATTCATTGGCTCCCCACCGCCTACTATTGAACTATAAGTTTTACTTACATACCCCATACCTGTAGGATCCATGGATGAAATTCCAACAACTTTTGTGTTAGGGCCAATGAATAAGTCTAAATCTTCCGGATAAACAACTGCAATGTCTTTTCGAGCAAATCCGCCTTCAAGTAGAATTGACTCCACTTTACGTAATCCATAAGGTGCATAACTGGCTTGCCCATCCGCTTTTTTTGGTCTATGTGGATACAGTGTTCTTCTTACGTATGAAAGGGGAATGGGGCCTTTCCCAAAGCCGCCTACAAATGCAATGAAGGGGTTATTAGAGAAGTCACTCATTTCAGTGGCTGATGCTGTAAGTACGATTTTAGTTCCTGAGTCTGATGCCAATCTCTCTCTACCTTGAATAGGTGTATTTATTCATATATTGCAGTATTAAAAATTACCGTTTAAATTTTGCCCGCAACAACTCGGTTGAATTCAAATATTAAAAATATAGTTGCAAATGCAAGCTTTATTCCCCTTTTTGCTTTTTATTACATTGTTTAAGAAATCTGAAATTGTATAGAAGTAAGCAAAAGGCCTCAAAATGAGGTGCCTTAGAGTCTAGCTATTATCGCTAAAGCTGAAACAACTAGGAAAGCAACACCTGTCCAAAATAAATCTCCACCAGTCAAAAAATATACAATAAGTGCTATGATTACCGCTGGAAGGAGTATAATAAACAGTTTGATAGCTGCGATGATGATTATGCCGATGATAACTAAAATGATAAGTGATGTTAAGTCAAGAGTAAGACTGCCAAGAACATACGGTAAAAAACCTAGAAAACTCGTGGTATCCAATTAAAAAACACCTTAAAAAAATGTAAGGTAAACAAAGTAAAAAACGTTCCTACCTGCTCAAATGCACCTTTTTAGCTTTAACTTGTCAAATAATATACATCTAAGTTATCAAATATTAAAAAAAAGTCTTGATATCACGATTAAAACAACTATGAATTTTTTAAAGGCAGCTTTTAGGTAGCAATGCCTTAAATTTGAAAGTGATGCATCAACGGATTGATTGTTAGTTAATAATACTAAAACTCTGTTTCTGTCGGTGTTCACTTTCCACGATTTTATGTTAGTTTTTGAGAGTCTGGGGTGTGCTAACTTATTTTTTCTCTAAGTTTAGTTAGTACTTCATTTTCAACCCATTTTTCTCCTTGAATTGTTAGTTTGAATTCAGGTTTGTTTGGATCAGGTTTGAAAACTTGACCGCGTTTAGTCATTTCATTTAGACGTGCAGGAACCATGCTTTTGATACCGCTTAATTCCAACAGTTTCTGCACTTGGGTTACTGTATTTTTATGTTCATCTGAAGCGTAAAGAACTAAACCTACTGCTTCATAGTGAGTTAGGTTTTCTCGGGTTACAATAACTGGACCTTCGGTTGTTGGCTCAATAATTCCTTTTAATTGTGCTCCTGAAGGTATCAAACGATTAGAAACAAAATCTGACAATTTCTCCACAAAATTTTCTGGAACAGTTTCTAGCATGTTTAGAATTTCTTGTGGGCTGTCACCTTCAATGACAACTTCTCCAAACGGCGTTTTGATACGGGCTTCAATGCGCTTCAAACAAGTTCCCTCTTAATGTTATAGCATGTGTTTATGCTTTTTAGGATTTACGGAAAAATTTTGCTCTCTAATTTAGATTGTTGATGTTGTTTGTTTTGGCTGGTGGTTTGGTGGTTTTTTGTTATTGATGTGTTTGGGTTGTTTTTGTAGGTGGTTGGTTTGTGTTATTTGGGTGGTGATAGTGTTGTTTTTGTTTTGGTGTTTAATATGTGAGTGTGTTTTGTTGTGTGTTGTTAATTTGGTATTAATGTGGAGTTAATGTGGAAATATGATTATATTGTGTTTTTTGTGTATTTTTTAATAGTGATAACTGAAAAATGGATAATAAAACTACAGGTTTAACAATATTATGCGCTGTTTTAGCAATGATGTTAGTATTAAGCTTTGTAATCAATGCAGACGTACAAGATAACTACGACGAAGGTGTCAGAGACGGATACAACAAAGGTACAACCGCTGAATATAGTGCCGGTAATCAGGCAGGATATAGTAAAGGTCATCAGGAAGGATATGATTTTGGATATGGTCAGGGTAATCAGACAGGATATGATGCTGGATATATACAAGGAATAAAAGATGGTGTAGGTTCAGGCTACAATATTCGTGATCCAACATATGCCGAAATGATAACGTTTATTGCACAGGATCAAACAGACAAAAACGCATATGATGCAAATAATTACAATTGTCATGATTATGCAAGTGACGTTATAAACAATGCCTTTGACCAAGGGTATCGTGCACGTTATGTCTATATTCATTATAAAGACAGTGCTCATGCAATTGTTTGTTTTAGAACCGTTGACCGAGGTTTAGTGTTTATTGAACCTCAGACTGATGACATAGTAAAAGTTGAAGTTGGCATACATTATTGGGCTAGCATAAGTAATGCAGTTCCAAAGTATGATGATACTGTAATTCGATTTAAAATAATCTGGTGACATTAGCCAGTTTAACATTTTTGTGCGTATAGACTCATCAACTACCGACAAAGCATATGCACAAGTCAGCTAACATCTATCTGCGGTAGCAGCCCCTATACAATAACCTGTAACCAATGCGTATAGACTTCAATTCATCCGGAAAAGAAATGGTGTCTTTTTTCTGTAAGGTTTTTATTTTTCTGTTTTTCTTTTTAGTGTTGATGTCGGGTAGAGAGTTTTTTGTTAGCCGTTACGAGCAATTAGGTTGGAAGTATAGACCAGTTAAATTACGGCAAGCAATTCGCTTCAATTGTGCTAATATCAAGAGCCAGGATTTGATTTCTCGTCTTTCTTGTTTGGGGTTAAATCTGGAAAAAATTAGTTTTCTGCCTCATGGTTACTGGGTTTGTGATTCTAGTGTTTCTGCAGGTGCTACTGCGGAATACTTGTTGGGTTTGTATTCAGTTCAAGAGGCTGCTGCCCAAATTCCTGTAATATTATTTACTGATCTTAAAGGTAAGACGGTACTTGATGCTTCAGCAGCTCCAGGTGGGAAAACTGTGCAATTAGCTGACAGCATGGATAACACGGGTAGCATAGTTGCAATAGATATAAACAAGCGGCGTTTAACAGCCCTAACTAACCACTTGGAACGTTGTCATGTTAAAAATGCGGTTGTTTACCAGATTGACGCCAGAAACAGCCCAAAATTGGGTTTAAAGTTTGATTGTGTTCTAGTTGATGCTCCGTGTAGTGGAAATTTCGCCTCAGACCCAATGTGGTTCCAAAATCGCACTCTGCAAGACGTAGAACGCAATGCACGTGTGCAACGGGAAATGCTAATGAAAGCTGCTGAATGTCTAACTGATGATGGTGAAATTGTTTACTCAACTTGTTCTTTGGAGCCAGAAGAGAACGAGTTAAACATAGATTGGGCCCTGCATAGATTGGATCTGCAAGTTGCAGAAATTAACTGTACTGGCACTCCGGGGTTAACTAATATCTTTGGAAAACAATTAGACCCTTCAGTTGCGTGTTGCCGCCGGTTTTGGCCTGATCCTACACAGGGTTTCTTTGTATGCAAACTTGTGAGGCGACATACATGAGGGCTAAAACAGTTGTAGATTTTGCATTGCAGTTTGGCGTAAAACTTAGCCTCAATGAGGAACTGTTAGTTCAGACTGATGGGCGATTTTTCCTTCTAAATAGTCAAATTAAGTCTCTTGTTAAAGATAACTTTTTTTATGCTGGAACTTTTTTGGGCAAAGTTAAGAATAGTAAATTTTTTCCAAGCTTTACTTTGCTTTCAATGATTGCAAAACAGCAGGAGGCTAATCGTATACTTGTTGATAGAAAGGTAGGTTGGCTGTTTATCTGTGGCAGAGACATTTTTAAGAAAGGTGTAATGCGAACGTATGGTAAGATTCAGCGGAACTCTCATGTTTTAGTGTTTAACGAATTTGGTGAATGCCTTGGTTTTGGCAGGGTTTTGGCTGGATTGGAGCAGCAGGCGGATAAAAATGTTGTAGCGGTGGCTAACGTGTTGGATGTGGGTGATTTTTTGCGTCGTGAGCGTGATTTATAGATGCTTTGCCCGTTTAGAGATGTTGTTTGTTGGTTCTAATGATTCCTCTGTTAAGCCTTTTGTTAATACATTATTTCAATTAAAGCTTAATTAATTGAACGTTTATCTAGTATATATAACGATAAACTTATATATGCTCATGTTGAACCTTTTTTCCGTAACATCTGAAAACAGAATGGCAAGTTCGTAAAAGGGAGATAGCGATTAAATGAAGAACTTCAAAGATGTGGTTTGGAAAGAGAAAGTAACCGAAGTTATAAAAATAATACAAGAAAAAGACATAAAATTTGTCAGGCTCCAATTTACCGATATAAACGGTATGCTAAAAAACCTAGCTGTAAGTTCAAAAAACATCGAAAGTATTTTTGAAAACGGCCAATCATTCGACGGGTCTTCAATCACTGGATGTAGATCAGTTGAAGAATCCGACATGGCCCTATACCCCGACCCAGCAACCTTCGCAAGCTTACCTTGGAGGCCAAAAGAAAAATCCTCCTGCAGACTAATCTGCGACATCTACACGCCACAAAACAAACGCTTTGAAGCAGACCCACGCTACATCCTTGAAAGAGCAATCGAAAAAGCTCACAAAGCAGGATACAAATACATCTGCGCCCCAGAACTAGAATTTTTCATAGTAAAAGAATCCGAAAACGGCGGTCTACCAACACCCATTGACTTAGCAGGATACTTTGACTTCCACCCAAGTGACCTAACCGATGATCTAAGACGCGAAATCGCTGACACAGCAGAAGCCTTCGGCATAGACATAGAAATCAGCCACCACGAAGTAGCCCTAGGCCAAAATGAAATAGACTTCAAATACGGCGAAGCCCTAGAAACAGCCGACCGCGCAATAACCCTAAAAATGTGCGGAAAAATCGTAGCCGCAAGAGCCGGATACCTAACAACTTACATGCCCAAACCCTTCCAAGGCATAAATGGTAGCGGTATGCACATACACCAGAGCCTCTGGAGCCCCGATGGAACAACAAACCTGTTCTACTCTGAAAGCGCTCAAAACGGCTACCTCTCAGACCTCGCACGCAACTTCATCGGTGGACAACTTATGCACGGACGCAAAATGTGTGCAATCCTTAATAGCTGGCCAAACAGCTTCAAACGACTAGTACCAGGCTATGAAGCGCCTGTCTACCTTGCATGGGCACATAAAAACCGTAGTCCACTTATCCGCGTACCAAACTTTGGCGGAAGAAAAACCGCTGCAAGATGTGAAATCAGATGCCCCGACGGCGCCGGTAACCCCTACATGCAATTCGCCGTACTTCTAGCAACAGGTCTTGATGGCATCAAGAACAAAACAGACCCAGGTGACCCCGTAGAACTAAACGTTTACCACATGAGCTACGAAGAACGCAAAGAACGCGGCATCGTCTCACTACCTGAATCACTAAAAGAAGCTCTAGATGAATTCGAAACAAGCGACCTAATGAAAGAAACCCTAGGCGAAACAGCATTTGAAAACTTTTTAAAAGAAAAACGCCGCGAATGGGACGCATACCGCCTACAAGTAAGCGAATGGGAAGTAAACCGCTACATCAAACGACTCTAAACCACAAAAAACTAAGCCATATTTGGCTTACAAACTTTCTTTTGTTTAATTAATTTTTGATTTTTTCAAACAAATCCAATATCAAAATAGTTGTTTGCTCATGACTCTTAAGATCTTTAACAACCACTGTGCCCTCTTTAAGTTCACGTTCACCGACAATAACCGCATAGTCAAAGTTACGTTTATCTGCATCTTCTAAAGCCTTGCCCATTCTGCGTCCCATAATCTCAAACTCAACAGAAACTCCTCGTTCACGTAACAACTGGGCAATTTTTAAAGCTTCAACTTTTACTGATTCAGTAATGGGAATTACCGCAGCAACTTTTCTTTCTACATTAATTGAACCTGCCGTATTTTGGGTCTGCAATGCAATTACCACTCGATCAATTCCGTGAGCACAGCCAACTGCAGGGGTAGGCTCACCTCCAAAGGTTTCAATTAATCGGTCATATCTTCCTCCGCCTCCAAGGGCAATTTCCAGTTGCGGAATATAGACTTCAAAAATCATCCCAGTGTAATACTCAAGCCCTCGGGCAAACGCCGGCTCAACAGTTAAAGAAAGCTCCGCACTTGAAGTAATCAGCTTGAGCACTTCGGATAGATTTTCTGCTGCAGCTTTAGCCTTCTCATAACCTGCAACTAAAACATTGATCTGCTCAATGGTGTCGTACCAATCTTTACCTTTAATGTTAATTAAGCCCTGTAGTGTACTTCGGCATTTCTCTGAGTCAACAAGCTTAAGTGCTAGCTCATACTCTTTTTTGTCCATGCGCTGTAGCACTGCGTTTTGGGTTTTTTCGTCAACGCCATCTTGGCTAAGAATGCCCCTAATGATGCCTATGTGACCAATCTTGAAAGCATAACTCTGCAATCCAAGTGTCCGCATGAGCCTGTCGGTGAGTAGGATAATTTCGGTGTCTGCTTCAGGTTTGTTGGAGCCCATTAATTCAAAGTTTGACTGCCAAAATTCTCTATACCTACCACGTTGAGGTTCATCATATCTGTAAACTGTGCCCACTGAAAACAGTTTCAATGGTTTTGGCTCATTTTTTAGTGTCGATGTGGCTAAGCGTGCAATTGAGGCAGTAAATTCTGGACGCAGAGCAACTTGTCGCCCGCCTAAATCTTCAAATATGAACATTCTTTGGCGTATTTCGTCTCCTGATTTAGCACTTAACAACTCTAAGGGCTCGACATGAGGAGTAACTGCTTCTTTGAACCCGAAAAGTGAAGCAGTTTCTCGCGCTTTAGTTATAACATTGGTAAATGTCTGGGCTTCTTCGCCAAGTAAATCTCGCATTCCGCGAACTGTTTGGAAAGTAGGCATACAGGCTTCCTTCTAATGAATAAACTATCTGTGCTATTGATGATGTATTTAATCTTTTAAACACTATCTTAACCTGTAGAGTATTCTTCGTATATATTGAAAAAGAGGTTGTCAGACATTTTTGTTGTGAACGTCTTTTTCTTGTTAGGCTGTGGCAGTTTTGTTTTTTGCGTTGTTTGGGAAGTGTTTTTTTCTCGTATCTTGTAATAACGATTTTATTTCAGAAAAAAGTGGAAACTTGTATAGGGTGAATTGAACTGATAGGTTGAGGGTTAAGTTTATGTGTTGACTTATGAACACTCTGCGTTTGGTGTTGCGTTAAAATTAAGTTCTTTTCTTTAAAGGTGCTTGTTTTTTCGCCCAGCTTTATACTTTATTGCCATAAAGTTAATAGGTTACAAATTCAATGTCCCTGTGGTTTCCTCTATTATTCGAGAGATTTCCATATGCATAAACTATTCCAAAATGTACTACATTCAAATCAAAATAACAACATTATGAAAGTTAAAGTGGAGAATGAATAAGTTATGGCGCGTTTTAGACAAAATGATGAAATTGTTAAATTAATGGAAAACCCAAAAATCATCCGTAACACCAGCATTATTGCTCATGTGGATCATGGCAAAACAACTTTGTCGGATAGTCTTTTGGCACATGCAGGAATTATCAGTGCAGATGTTGCTGGACAAAAACGGTTCCTTGATAGTTATATTCTTGAGAAACAGCGTGGCGTTACAATTTTTGCTTCAAACGTCAGCTTGGTTCACACATATGAGAATACAGAACATTTGATTAACCTTATCGATACTCCAGGACACATTGACTTTTCAAGCGCAGTTACACGAAGTTTAAGAGCTGTTGATGGTGCACTTGTAGTTGTTGATGCTGTAGAGGGTCCAATGACTCAAACAGAAACCGTCCTCATGCAAGCGCTTAAAGAAAGAGTAAAACCGCTCTTATTTATCAATAAAGTTGATCGATTAATCAAAGAAATCAAGTTATCTCCACAAGAAATTCAGAAAAGATTTGCAAAAGTTCTCATAAAAATCAACAATCTAATTGAAAAACACGCTCCACCAGAATATAAAGAAGCCTGGAAAATTAAAATTGAAGATACTGTTGCTTTTGGTTCAGCCCTTCACAAGTGGGGCTTAAGCCTTGACTATATGAAACAAAAACAAATTAGCTTCCAAGACATCATCGACGCATATACTGGCGACCCTGAGGAAGTTAGCGCAAAAGTAACTGCATTAAGCAAGAGAGCACCTCTACCAGAACCAATTCTTAACATGTTCTGCAAACACTTACCAAGCCCACTAGTCGCTCAACCATATCGTCAACAAAAGATTTGGGCAGGCGATGTAACTTCACCAGTTGGTGTTGGCATGGCAAAAGTTGACCCTAAGGCTCCACTGCTTATGTGTATTTCCACAATTGATGTGGACCCACACAGTGGTACTGTTGCCATTGGCAGAATTTTCAGTGGTACCATCACTAAAGGTAAAGACGTACAGCTAGTTGGTTCACAACGGACCGGTACTATTCAACAAGTTTTCATGAGTATGGCAGCTGATCGTGTCATAGTTGACCGTGTGCCAGCAGGCAACATTGGTGCAGTCTCAGGTTTACCCGTTATGCGCGTTGGTGAAACCATAGGCGAGGCAAATTGTGAAATTCACAGCTTTGAAGGCTTAACATATGTGTCTGACCCAGTCGTTACTGTAGCTGTTGAACCAGAAAACGTTAAAGATCTGCCACTTTTCGACAAAGTTATGCATAAACTCACAACAGAAGATCCTTGCATACGCTTTGTCATGAATAAAGAATCAGGCGAATTCCTCCTCTCAGGCATGGGTGAGCTTCACCTTGAAATCACCGCCTACCGAATGCAAGAAGCAGGTCTCAAAGTCAAACTCAGCAAACCAATTGTTATCTACAGAGAAACCATCAACCACGACTATACTGGCCCAGCAGTTATGGGTAAAAGCCCCAATAAACACAACAAACTCTGGATAACCATAGAAAAACTCCCTGAAGAAATCATAGAAGCAATTAAATCAGAAAAAATTACTGATTTACAAAACAAAGACGAAAGAGCCAAAGTCCTCAAAAGTTTCGGCTGGGAACCAGACGAAGCAAAAGGTGCAGTTGCAATTGAAGAAAGCAACATCCTAGTCAACCGCATCCGCGGACGCCAATACGTAGAAGAAGTCATAGACCACATAAAAACCGGCTTCCGTGAAGCAGTCCACACCTCACCACTTACAAGAGAACCAGCCCATGGCCTAAAAATCAACCTAGAAGATATCACCCTACACGAAGACCCAGTCCACAGAGGCCCAGCACAAGCCATCCCAATGACATGGAGACCAATCTACTGCGTTATTCTACTAAGCAAACCCAGACTACTTGAACCCCTCATAAACTTTGAATGCAACGTCCCATCAGAATTCGTCAGCAGCGTCCTTGCAACTGTTAACAAACGCCGCGGCAAAATCCTAGATATGCCCTCAGAAGAAGACATGATAACTGTCAAAGCAGAAATGCCCGTATCTGAAAGCTTTGGTATCGCCGATGAACTTAGAAGCTCAACCGAAGGACGTGCATTCTGGGCAACTCAATTCAGCCGTTGGGCACCAGTTCCAGAACAATTACAAGAAGAACTAATCAAAGGAATTCGCGAACGCAAAGGACTACCACCAGTTCCACCTAAGCCAGAAGAATACTTCGAGAAAGAATAATCTCGAACAATTCTTTCTATTTTTATTTGTTCTTACCTAAAACTTCTTTTTTACTCTTCTACATTTCTGAATTCTGTTTTTGTCTCATGTCGCGGTTGCTCACTAGGCAAAAAATCGTTTTCTCCAAATAGTCTATGTTCACCTACAAGATGCTCACCCATAGGCACTGAACGTTTATAGCTGCTATACGCCTTATCAATTTCTTCCTGCAACCGCCTAAGCTCCATGTCTGTTTCTTGTCGCAACTTTTCAGTTGTCCAACTATCTTCCACACGTTTTTCTACTCGTTCCACAATTTCTTGGGCTACCCGTTCAGACAAACCAACATCTTTTAAACTACTTTCCAAGTTTTTACTGTCAAAATTCTTTTCTATACCATCTTTTCCAATGATTTTAACCAAGAAATTTCATCTCCACAGAAAAACACAAGTCTCAGTGTCGAGCTATCTTAGGAACCGCACGGAAACATAAAGTTGTGTGACTGTCAAAGTACAATAACTTCACAAAACTGTCTAAGTTTTAAATGTTTAGAAAAGATTTTATGTATATTTGTAGTTAAAATTATAATGAGCTTTATGATTGTAGGTATTTGTGCTAGCCCACGTCAGCAAGCCACAGACCACGTGTTACATGAAGCACTACGGATGCTTGAAGAAAAGGGCATCCAAACTACTTTTTGGGGAGTCCGTGGTAAAAAAATCGGCTTTTGTACGCACTGTGATTATTGCCTAAAAAACAAAGTTTGCGCATTAAAAGACGACATGTTCGAACTGTATCCACTGTTAAAAGAGGCTGAGGGTATAATATTTGCAACTCCAACATACAATAATGGTGTAAGCGCACAATTAAAAGCGGTACTAGATCGTTGTCGCGCAGTAGTAGCAAGTGATAAAAATTTTTTCAGAGGAAAAATCGGTATGGGCATCGCTTTAGGCGGAGATCGTAATGGTGGACAAGAGCATGCTTTAATGCAAATCATAGATTTTCAAATTCTTGACGGTATGATTCCTGTCAGCGGAGGTTTTTTTGGGGCAAACATGGGCGCTACGTTTTGGACAAAAGACACCCTTGAGGGCGTCAAGCAAGATGAGGAAGGCTTTAGAAGCCTGAAGAAGACAGTTAATAAGTTCTCTGATTTTCTTTTAGAGAGAAAGGTGACATAAAAATGGTTGAAGTACAAAAAAAATGTAAAGTTGCTTGGGGAATAACTGGTGGTGGCGATAAAGTTGCCGGAATCGCCAAAATAATGATTGACCTTAAAAAACAGTATGAGCATAGTGTGGATATTCACGTTTTTGTTTCTAAAAATGGGGAGACAATGCTTAGGTTTTATAAGCAGTTTGACCTTTTAAAGCAAGAGTTTTCCAATTTTGCTGTTGAAATGAATCCTAATGCGCCATTTTTGGCGGGTTGGGTGCAAAGTGGAAAATATGACTTCTTGCTGGTTGCTCCTGCATCCTCTAATACAGTCGCTAAAATCGTTAACGGTATAGGCGATACTTTAATCACTAATTCTGTTATTATGAGCTTGAAAGCTTTTGGTACCGTATACGTTTTGCCTACAGACTACCAAGAGGGTGTTGTTGAAACGGTTATCCCCAATGGTAAAACCATAAAAATTCAGGTACGCAAAGAAGAGGCTGAGCAGACACGTAAACTGGAACAAATGGCCGGTATGCACGTGTTTGAAAATCCTGAAGAAATCCGTCACATCTTTAAAGAACGCTACAGCAAATAATAGCCTTCTTCTTTTGTTTCATTTTTTTAATTAACATTTAATCGCCTACTTTTTGTTTAATTATTTACTTTGCCTGCTGACTTGTAAAACGGTGGGTCTTTTTGTTTTATGAGATTCCGGAAGAAACTCGAACAGAATGCTAAACACCCTAAAAACAGAAATAGAAACCTACGCATATCCACAAATCAAACGGCAATATGGTCTTAGGCGGTAAAGTCATTTGGAAAGAGCTTACTCCTTTATTTTCTACTTTGAATAAAAAGGGATTTTACCTTCGTTAAGGTAAGAGTGGATTACGTTTAATTTCCGTATGTTTGGGTATACAGACAGATCTTTCTATTTGTTCTTCTTTGTGTTTGGGGCGTTTGGGGCGTTTGTTTCGGAACTTTTTCCGGAAGGGGGGAGGAGGATAGTATAGAGAGAGTGGGGGAAAATTTTCCGGAGGTAACGCCCAACATGCCCTAAACGCCCTCTTTTTTTTGTGGGCTCTAAGGGTCGACAATCTACGTGTTGTTTTTGTGGTGGTTTAATTGAGAATTAGCATTGTGTTGAAGGTTAAGTTTTGAGAATCCTGTTCATGAATCTAAATTTTCGGATGTATTGGGAGGGGGGTGGGGGTTAAATAAAGAGGGCGGTAAGTAATCCAAGTGCTAATCCTAGTGCGATTGGGAAAGGTAGTCCTGGGAAGATTCTTTTTTTCTCAAGCATAAGGAATGTAATTATTGAGCCTATGCAAATGCCTATTATTGACATGATTGTTGGTAGAATGCTGTTTGGGAAACTAAAGAACATGGATCCCGTTAGTACTGTGTAGAAGATTAAGTCGCCAAGTCCCATTTGGATATCTTTAAAGGAATAGCTTAGCCCGGGCAGTTGGTCTAGTCCGGCTTGTGCAATTTTTCCTACCGGTCCGCGGTAAACGGCGATTATGTCGTAGATTGCAAGGGCAATTAGTACTGCTATGACACTGTATGGTGGGAATGCAAATGCCATGACTGCTCCAAGGGCTCCTCCTAAACCTATGACGGCTACGCTTTGAGCTTTAGTGTACTTAAATATCGCTAAGTCAAACAGTACTGTTATTAAAATTGATAGTCCAACTAGTAAGAAGTCGCTGTAAAAGCTCGTGTATGATAAAAGTTCTGAAATGTACAATAGTGAAAGCATCATTGATACTGTTGTCATAACTAGGAAAATTACTGATTTAACAAGTTTCACTTTACGTCGTTTAATCAAAATTAAGAACACAGTTGCACCTATTGCCGCTAAAACTACATAGAGTAGCGCATTACCAATTGGTCCTGAAATAGTGTCATCTGGAAACGGCATGACTGCAGACGGAGGAATTGGTGCCTGTTCATGCTGAGGTTTAAGAAGCCAAGTGCAACCTAGGCCAAAGATTAGACTTGCAAGTATAGGCACCAAGTAAACAAAGCTAATTTTGAATTTCACTTCTTCAGTTGTCACAACTGCTACCTACGTTTTTAGCAACTAACATTTTGTATGATGTATAGGTTACAGAATAAGGTTTGGTTTTTATCAGTATCAATTGAGCTTGGAAATTAGTTGGTTGAAAAATGAAAATTTTTATATGATGTTACATTGTAAAAACTTACATAACATTGAAAAAAATTACAAGGAGAAGTGAAAAAGTGAATTTGAAACTAAACAACAACAAATTAACCACAAAATATATCGCATTAATAGCAATATTTTCGTCACTTTACGCAATACTACGTTACGTACCCTTAGGTCCAATGATAGGGTTACAAGGTACTTTTTCATTCTCAGACGCTTTAGCTCCTTTAATGGGCATAATTCTGGGACCATTTGCTGGTGGTATAAGCGTAATAATTGGAACCTTTACCGCCGCAGCGTTAGGCAAACCATTAGTATTTCTCGGCTTAGATTTCCTCCCAGGCTTTATCAACTGCATAGCTATGGGATTTCTTATAAAACGCAAATGGATACCCGTTGCCGCTTTATACGCTCTCTTTATTGGACTTTTTATAGTTAGTCCATACTCTTTGTTACTTGTTAAAGTTGGTTCTTTAGCTATACCTTTCTTATGGCTACATATTGTAGCTTTAATTGTATTGCTTTTGCCTTTAAGATCTAAAGCAATAGACAACATAAAAAAATTCAATATACCCAAAATGGCCTTGAGCTTAACTGTTTTAGCATTTATCGGAACAATGCTACAACATTTAACTGGCAATTTGCTTACCCAATTTATTCTAGGCGCTGCTAACACAGGAGAAATACCTGATTTCACACTTCTATGGACAGGAGTATTCTACGCTTACCCATTCGAACGCACCTTAATGGTCCTAATCACAATAGTTATCGGTGTACCCCTTATAATTGCAATCAAAAAATCAATGCTACCCTTTGAAACACCAATTAATGAGGAGCGAGAAAAAGAAAAAAAGGTATATGCCTAATTTTCCTTTTTCTAATTTTCTTTCTTAATCAGTTTTTCTTAAAATACCCAAATATTTGAATTTAGACGTTAAATGGCTCAATGTGTTAAAAAACTATTTTGTTCTAAAACGCACTAACATGTTCTTTTACTGTGATTCTTTTTTGAATAAGTCCACATCTTGAATGTATTCTTTGTTTATTCTTAGAGCGATTTCAGCTTTTTTAAGTTCACTTCCCAAGTATGCGGCATGGTCTAAGCGTGTGACTAAACCGAGTTGCACGATTTTGTTGTAGATGGTCTCGGCGGTTTTGCCTTTGATGATGTTGATTGGCTTATCTATTGAAGTGGCGGTGAACAGTAAGGCTATGATATCATCGTTTTTTCGATCAACGGCAATTTTGTATATTCCCACGCTATCTAGTTCTGATGGTGCTGTTTCGTCTGTTGCAATTATAACGCTTGACTTTTGCTCTAAAGCTGCAACATACGGTTCTTCTCGTGAACGCTTATCCTTTAAAACCAGTAAATCCACACCCAAATCTTTAGGCACAGACGCACGTTTTTTGGCAAGATACATCATTTTGGCAGCCATAGCCTCTTCTTTTACAGTTCCTTTAGCTTTGGTGCTTTTCTCTGTAGCGAGCATTATGCTTGTGTCTACTTCAGATGACAGGCGTGCAAGCAATGCGTTTATACCAATAGAGTCTGCGTCAAAAAGCTCCGTAACATTAGCAACGCCTACAAACAATGGTACATCGGGATTTCTGGTGCCAAACTCTTTGAAGGCTATGAAGGATTCCAGCACATTTGAAGGATCTAAAATTAAATCCGCCAAAATCTTGCGGAATCCCAGTTTCTTTGCTTTGGTGATTATTTCTTCGATTAATTGTACGCGTTCTTGGGCTTTATTTGGGAAATAACCTTCTTGCTGATTAGTTGGAATAACCACAATTGGAACTTCGGTTGCAAAGGCGGCGAGTTGGTCAATGTTTCCTGCATCTAAACTAAGAATCATATCCGCACCGGCGGAGACCGCGGCTTTGATTTCTTCTGGATCAAGTGTATCAATGCTTACGGGCAGGTTAACCACAGCTTTAACGGCTTTCACAATGCGCATGGCATTTTCAGGGTCACTTTTGCCTGCAATCATACCAACATCAATAATGTGAGCGCCTTGAGTAGCGAATTTTTTGGATAAAAACTGAATTTCCTCATCAGCCATTAGGGCGGCATCCACGATTTCAGCCATGATTCGCATGGGGAAATTTTTGCCGATTGCTAAATTCTTAATTAGCATACTACTGGGATGTTTTAGGAGTTTTTCGCGGTTTTGTTCAGTTTTTTCGATTTCTTTTAGAGCTTTTTCAGTAAGGATGTCTCGAAGCAAATCACAGGCAGGTATAATAGTTGACAGAGGAACTTTTCTGAGTTCTTCAAGCACTACAGGCAGATCAGCTGCATATTTTGGACCTTTAAACGTTGGCACACCCAGTGTGTCAGCAATGATTTGTGTGTCTCCACGGCTTAAACCCGGTGTAAGAATCATATCCACGCCCTTTAGTTTGTAGTTTTTTAAGCATGCAGTAATGGTTTCAGAATTTAGAAAAGCTGCCACAGGATAATTTAACGCAACAACCTCAGTTTCAATGTCTGATTGTTGTGCATAGTCTTTTACCATTTTTTCTGCAAGTCTACCTGTAACTAAAAGTATTTTCAAAGTTTACCCCGGGTTTAATTTATTATTTTAATTGTTGCACCTTTGTTATTTCCTTTAGCAATGAACACTTCTCCGCCTATGTCTCTATCAAGGTACGCCCTAATTTTCTGTAAGACTGCTTTAGCCTGGTCTTGTTTTACAATGCCATAAACAGCTGGACCCCATGAGCTTTGACCAAATCCGTACACGTTTAAGCTTTTTATGAATTCTAAAGTGTCTGCGATTTCTTTGTTGGAGTATGTTCCGCCTTGTACGTGGGCAAAATAATTGCCTGTGATGATTTGAATTTCTGTTAATGCTTCGCCAAAGTTTTTGATGTCTTTTTCTGCAAGTGCAGGCAATAGTTTGAGCATTGTTAGGTGGCAAATTTTTGCTACTTCTTCTTCCTGCATGGGCGGTAACTTGTTAAATGCCGCGATTTCCTCTGAATTGCATAGCCCCTTAGTAATGTTAGGTACTGCAATGACAAAACGCCACTCGTCAGGGAATGGTTGTCTATGAATTAGAGGTGGAAAATCTGTAGTTTCATTGGTTTTTTTACCGCCGTCAACTACAAAGCAGCCTTTTTCAAATATTGCTGTGCCGACCCCTGTTCTTTTAGCTCGCCCCATTGCAAGTGCAAGCTGAGGTGTTGTGGCTTTTATGTCATTTAGTTTTGCGATTGCGGTGGCGATTGCGAGCGCAAATTGTGTTCCTGAGCCTAATCCCGTATGGGGGGGTATTGTTTGTTTTACATGTATGTGCACGTTTGGTTTGATTTGGTACGCTTTAAAGAAACGATCTGCTAACTGAGTGGCTAACTGAGTTTCTTGACCGGTAACGGTGAAAATTGGTGAGTGTTCTGCTTCTATAATGATGTTTGGTTTGTTTATGCCAACACCTAAGCCGCCAAACATTCTGCCCAAATTCCCGTTTAAGTCTATTAAGCCAAAGTGTAGTCGAGACGGAGTTTTAATGTAAACTTTCAAGTTTTAAGCCCTCCTCTCAATAGATCAATTTTTTTCTGTAAATCGGTCATTAACTCAGTGTAATGAGAGTTAGGTGCTGAACGGTTAACCACATCAATACAGTTTTGAATTAAACTGTAAAGCTTAGCCACATGTTCCTGCTCTGCTTCAACACTGATTAGGGCTTTAATGCGGGTGGCATGGATTATTGCTTCAAGAACAGCCGGCATTGCTCGACAATAAGTTTGAGGATACACTTTTAGAGCTTCAACATGTTTAACGTAACATGTAACTCTAGTTCTTATCTCATCTACAGGTTCAAAATCTTTAATTGACAACGAAACCGTTGCATCAGCTGCTTTCAGTTTTGGAGCATTAACAGTGTCGGATTTTTTAAACCAATCCGCTGGCAATCCGTCATCTTTTAAGGTTGATTTATAGTAAAAGTCAATGTTGCCTGTCAGGTTTAATGTGGCAGATTTTGTGATTTGCAGGTTTTTCAGAGTTTCTGCCGAATTGTAAATTGTAAGGATGATTTCTTGACTGTTTTTTATAGTTGCACCCATGGGCGCAGCGTTTGGGCGACCATCAAGGTTAAAAGTGCATATTATGGCTTCACAGATTATGTTTTGGCAGAAGCCTAAATCAGCCAACGTAACCATAAATTTTCCTGCTCTTTGTTGGTTAAAGATTTTTTCAATCGATTGTAAATTTTAACAATCCATAATATAATAAATGTTTGCTTAAAGTAACATATGAAAAATATTTACAACCTCTCTATATTTGAAGAAGCAAAATACCTGAAGTTATCTGAAGTATAGTCTTGTCGTATAATATAATAGCAATTTAGACGGTAGAAGGGTGTATTGTTGTGTTGATGTGTGGATGGTATGGTTTTGGTTAAGCTGTGGTGGTTTGATTGTTAGTTAATTGTATGAAAAGTTTTGGATTGTTACCTACCTTGGATTTAAGGTTATGTTGTTGGTGTAAAAGTGTTTAAAAATGTATTGGCTTTGCGTCGGTTTGAGTTGTTATTAACCCTTTTCGGATAGCGTTTAGTACGCTGTCTATATTGAGGTCTGCTTGGATTTGGTTGCAAACGCTAAAGAGTTCAGAAATTTGGTGTGCGTCGCTGCCAGCTGTGCCTGGTAAACCAATTTCTTTAGCCATTTGTTTGGCTTGTTGGTTTGCTGCGGTACTGGAGCCGCCATTTAACACTTCTATAGCGTCTACTTTTAGTGTTCTTGCAACATCGCCCATGCCGTAAAGCCGATATGGGTGTGCTACAATGGAGACTGCGCCGATTGATTTTGCATAGTCAACCACGTCTTGTGGACTCCAAGGTTTAGGTGGTAGCTCTTCTGTACCTAAGACTAGCATATCTCCCGCTGTTGTGGTAATTTCTACTCCTGGAATGATTAAAATGTCAGGGTAAGAGGATGCTAAGGTTCTGACTGCTTTACATGCCCTTACTGAGTCATGATCCGTTATAGCGGCAACTTTAATGTAATTGTGCGCCGAAAGCATATCCACAAATGTTTTAGGCTGAATTAAACTGTCCGATGAGTAAACCGTGTGAATATGAAAATCAGCATATAACGTATCCATGTTAAGTGACTCCTATAGTTTGCATTAAGATTGTTTTACCCACTAAAAAAGATACATCCATTTATTGAATCCTCTAAAATGTGGAAAAAAGAATTAGTTACTTAACTGTTTTAACAGTGCTGCTTTAAGATTGGCGATGAGTTGCCTACTGCTTATTTCGTTGGCTTCAACAGCATCAAACGCGATGCCTTTTTCAGTGCATGCTTTTCTAGCTGCAGACTCTACGTAGTTGCTCCAAACTTTGGGGTTATTAAGCATAGTAACACTGCTGTATGGCATTTGTTTAATGTATTCTATTGTTTGATCTGCAACATGTCCTATAGTTTCTAAATCAAGAGGTAACACGGCTTCGTGTTGAGAAAGTGGATAAACTTCGTCAAGTTCAAAGGGTACAACTCCAAATGGTGCACAGAAAACAGCGATATGTACCTTATCTGCAAGTTCTGGCCCGAGAATTCGTAAGAGTTGGCGGATTTTTTTCATTTCGGGTGCTTTATGGAATGGTTTGTTTCTTGTCTGCGGCAACAGTAGCAGTGTTTTAGCGGTTGTTGGTGGTGTGTAACGAGTTAGGAGCCGATTTTGGTAGTGGGTAATTTCAGGTCTTGCGAGTCCTTCATGATCAAAGTAGAAAAAGCCACTGCTTTTGATACTTGGACTGTACATTTCAAGAAAGTCTTTGTGATTTTTTATTCTTTTTAAAGCTGAAAGCAAGGCTGGATGAGTGTGAGCACGCATTTCTACGTGTTCCCAGAGTCTGCCGTCGCGGATTGATTGTTTAATGCGTTTAAGTTCAGCTATGCAAACCCATAAATTGTGCTCAGCAAGGAAAATTTCGCGATCTTTTGCCGGTTTGATCATGAGAGTTTTGGGGGTTTCAGTGGCACATCTGGGGCAAGTGCATGGGAAATAATCCATTTCCTGAATTCGCCAAGTGCCGTTTTCGGTCATGTATCGGCCTTCTCGGGCATAAAGTGCATAAGCTGCTGAATCAAACAAGTCACAGCCTAACGCAACGGCTATGGCAAACATTGTGGGGTGACCTGCACCAAATAGGTGCAGTGGGCGTTCTATTGGTATGCCTTTTTTGGCTGTTAGAATCATTTCTGCAAGTACGTCATAGCGGTAGTTTTCCATAACTTCTGTGGGGCTACCTAATGCGTGAATGTTAAATGGTAAGCTGCCCATTTCTTTGGCGCTGGCTGCGACCAAATCAAGGTGTTTTCCTCCTTGTACGGGGCCAACCCAGAGGATGTCCTCTCGAGTTTTAAGGTTGAAGAATTCTTTGGCTCGTTTGTGTGTTTCAGCAACGGTGACTTCTGCTTGTTCTTTAGTTACTCTCCAGCCTGTAGGAATGTCAAGTATGGTGGCGATGTCTGTTCCGATGTTTTCTTCGTAAGCTACGATTTCTTTTTGACTGTATTCTACATCACCATAAACTAAAATCTGATATGCACCCGAGTCGGTCATGGTTGCACCGTTAAAATTGAGAAATTTATGTAAACCTTCCTCTACGGGTTTGTTTTGGTATCGTTTTTTGAGAATGTACGCGTTTGTGATTACGGCTTCAAAACCGAAAACGTCTTTTAGACGTTGTGGCGGAACCGGTTGCACGGAGGGGTTGATGACTGGGAACAATAGTGGGGTTTCTATTGTGCCACTTTTAGTTTTTAATTTGCCGATTCTGCCCAGTAAATCTTTCTCTTTAATTTCGAAACTCAAAGACCAAACCTATCAACACATTTAACAGGTCTTATAAAAAACATTATCCCCATTCATACCTATACTAATATGATAAGCCACCCTTTTCTCAATTATACCCTTTTCTAAAACTTTTGTCTTTTTCTAAAAATGTTGTTGTTAACTTTGCCTCTTTGGATGTTAAGCAATGACTTCTAATAACATTAAATAGATAGTAATGTGATGCATTTTTGATTGATTCGAATAAATGCATGTAATTTTGATATAATGTTGATTGATGCGTTGTGATGACCGTAAATAAGCTTAAATATGTTAAGCATGCTTATTATCTTTAGGCAGTACCCATGAAAGTCATACTTACCGTGAAAGCTGATGAACTTAAACTTGCGCAATTGCTCTCAAAATTCGGTGAAAAATACACCAGAATGACCTACAAACTTAACCGACGACCTCAAGGTTACCTGCTTGAAGTAGACCTAGACAGTGAAGACCTTGGTGAATTCATACGGCGCTTAAACCATCTAAAAGATGCTACATACAACATTGAAGAAATGAGAGGTGGTGGTTTGCTAGATAAGGTCAACGTTAGCTTGCTGCGTACTAACTCTGATGCGTTAGTTGGAAAGGAAGCCTTTGCCAAAACTGACATTGATCCCTTAGACGGTGGCGTGGTTAAGCTAGGTGGGGAGCTTTGGCTCGCTAAACCTGTGGATGACTGTAGCGTAATTAAAGAGGGTTCAAAGGTGAGGGTGATTCGTGTGGAAGGGGTTAGCCTTATAGTTGATGGAGTGACTGAAGAAGAATGTACGAATTAGAAATTGCATTAGTCCTTGTAGTAGTGTTTGCAGTGATAGTGATCCTGCTTAAGATGTCCTTTAAAAAAGTAAATCAATATGAAAAAGGCTTGGTGGAACGTTTCAACGCTTACGCAAAAACTGTTGAGCCCGGATTGCGTATAATTGTTCCTTTTGTTGAACGGTTGTACCGTGTCAATATGCGTGAACAAGTCATTGATGTGCCGCCTCAAGAAATCATCACTGAAGATAACGTTGTTGTTACTATAGACGCAGTCATTTATTACCAAGTCGTTGATGCAAGACGTGCTTTATACGAAATTGAAGACTTTGAACTTGCTATTGTTAAACTTGCTCAAACAACTCTGCGTAACATAGTAGGTGAAATGAGCCTTGACGTTGCGTTGACTTCAAGAGAGAAAATTAATGTTGATCTAAGAAGTGTCCTTGATCACGCAACTGATAAGTGGGGTACAAAAGTCAACCGTATCGAACTACAAAGAATCGACCCTCCGCAAGACATCCAAACAGCTATGCACAAGCAGAAAACTGCTGAACAGGAAAGACGTCAACTCCGTTTATTGGCTACTGGCAGAAAAGAAGCAGCTGAACAGGAAAAACAGGCTGCTATATTAAAAGCGCAAGGTGAAAAGCAGTCATCAATACTAAATGCTGAAGGCCAAGCACGATCCGTGGAGTTAATTGCTGATGCCCAAGCAAAAGCCATAAAACTGGTGTCAGAATCTGCAAATCAATACTTCCGTGACAACGCACAACTTAACAAGAAACTAGATGTAATTCGAGACACGTTCTCACAGCAAACTAAAGTTATCGTTCCATCAAACGCAGATGTCTTAAACGTACTGGGCTTAGAAGGAACATCAGTGCTTCCGGTAAAGACAACAGAAAAACAGTCCGACAATAAACAATAGAGAAGAGGTTGTGTCTCGTTTGGCAACAAACTCTCTTCTTTCAACCCCCATGATCCTGGTCGTGATAATTGCAGTAGTCATCCTTGTGCTGTTGCTAAAAACGTCTAAACAAACCATAAAATTCAAACAGTACTCCAGCGGTCCTGCACATCAACGCTATATACCACAATTTAGTCCCCAGATGGAACTCGACCTACGCCTGCCCTATAGACGCTTTAAACAGCTTTACCCACACAGCAAAATAACCTATAAGGAATACAAAAAAATACAAATGCACTCATCATTCAAACGATCTTTAAGCTCCCAACAAAACCGCAGAATGGTGCGATAAAAAACCAAAAAACAAACACTCTTTTTTTCATAGCAACTTGGCCATAGTATCCATAATAATTATAGTGCTCAAACCACCAATTTACGTAATATAATCACTTGCCATATTAGTAAATAGTGTGAAAAATTTATCTAATAATAACACATATTACTTAGTGATGTGTGAGTTTTTTTGATTTCAAAGCCCATATTGAGAAAAACTTTATCAAGCAAGAAGTAAAATAAAATTAGGTGTGCATATGAACAACTTGTTTCTTTCTTACTGATTTCCTTTTTTATAAGTGGTTCATTTGTAGTGGCGTTTAGTTCTGTTTCAGCAGCAGTGTTGGTTGAGGATTTTTGGAATACAAAAAATTCAATGAGTCAGGCAAGGGGTGGTTTGGGGGTTGTTGCTGTTGATGGTAAAATTTACGCAATTGGCGGTGTCGCAGCAGATAGTTTGGTAGGCACTAATGAGTGTTATGATCCTTTGTCTGATACTTGGGTTACTTTGGAACCTATGCCTATACCTAGAGCTTATTTTGCTATTGCCGCTTATCAGAGTAAGATTTACTGCATAGGCGGCATAGCAACATCTAAGGTAAAGGGTGAGTGGGATGCATGTGCTGTAAATGAGGTTTATGATACCCTAACTGATAGTTGGAATACAAAAATGTCTTATCCATCTAAAGATGGAAGATGGCTGGATGCACAAGTTATAGATGAGCAAATTTTCGTAAGGAGACTTACAGAGTTGTTTACATATGATCCAGTTAAAGATACATGGACAACCAAAACAAGTATGCCTATACACCCTGCGTCTGAGCCTGTTTGTGCTGTTGTTGATGATAAAATAATGGTTACTTGTAGATATTTGGCAGGTGATCCAGTAGTAGCGCAGGCAGTTATGATTTATGATACAAAGGCTGATGTGTGGAGTGAAAGAAAAGCTGGACCTACGCTTATGGATAATGGTATTGCAGCAGGGGTAACAACTGGTGTTTATGTGTCTCAAAAAATTTATGTTTTCTTTGGAACTCTTGACACTTTGGTTTATGATTATGTAAATGATTCTTGGTCATCTGCCAAGGCTATGCCTACAGATCGAAGAAATTTTGGGGTTGCAGTTGTTGATGATGTACTATATGTAATCGGAGGATTTTCCCCTACCGTTGTTCCTTTAGCTGTAAATGAGCAGTATGTACCAATTGGTTATCGTAATCCGGTTGTTAGTATTGTTTCTCCTTTGAATCAGACGTATGGCCAGTTTAGTGTTTCTTTGAATTTTACTCTTGATAGGTCTGTTGTTAAGATGTGCTATGTTCTTGATGGTCAGGATTGTGTAGTTGTTGATGGGAATGTCACTCTGTCAGGATTATCTGTTGGTGCTCATGACGTGACGGTTTATGTGAAAGATACATCCGGGAATGTTGGTACTTCAGAAAATATTATCTTTACAATTACCCCTAAACCTCTGTTAACTATCCCCAACATAGCCATATTAGCCATAGTAATTAGCATTGTTGCCATAGCTTTAGTTTTCTATTTCAAAAACAGGCTGAGGGGCAGGTAAAGGAAAAAATAAACAATATTCAAGTGTCAAGTAATCCATACGTGTCAAGCAGTTTTGAATTACCAACGACACATGTTATGTACTTAGAAAGATGTGTTATGACATAAATAATATGGTTGCTATTTTATCAACTGAAAAATGACGGGACGCAGTATTGCATAGAAAGTTAACAGAATCTTGAATAGGTACTTTTAAATAATAATACTCAAATAGTTATACTGATGGTGAGAGCATGAAACAAAAAATTGTAGCATGTATCCTTTTGCATTGTTTGTGTTGACCACTTTTATAGGCGTTAATGTTGAACCCGTAAATGCAGCAAAAACAGCTAGGGAGTGGGGGCACCTAAATCCTAATCTATATAGCGTTAATCCGACTAGATATAATAATGAGTTGTCGTGGGAAACTACGATATGTAATAATGTCAATAGTATGTTGGCCGGTAAAGGTTGGTCAAGTATTAATTCGTATGGAACATCAACATATCCTGCGGGTGTGTATGGTGCGCTTGACGCTACGCTTAATCCGAGCAGTTATATACCTTATGCAACAAATTTTTGGGTCGGTGATTATTTCCCATCTATGAGCGCAAATCCAACGCCTTATGGGTATTTGGGTTGCTATACAAGTGTGACTGGTTCATACGTTTGGGATTACGAAGTGTATAATCACGCTACCGCTTATGGAACTCAGGCTAGTAAGAATTATTTTACTTTTATATGGACTTGTGCTAATGGTGGAATTTACTGGTTTAGCTCGTCAGGAGGTTATTATGTTATTGATGGGATTACTTTTCCTGTTATACAATCTACCAAGCCTACGATAACTCCGCCTGTTAACACAAATACTTACTATGGTTATCGTGTTGATTCGACTCATATTGTTGGGATGCCGTATGCTTGGACCGGCACTACTGGCATGAGTCTAAATGGTTACAATAACCCATCTGGCGATTACACGTATATAGATTGGGGGTGCAACTCACCATTTATGATTGATCAACCACCTGCAGGTAGCAGTAGCATTAATTTACAATATCTCTATTTTGTTTACAACTTTTACAACTACGCTTTGGGATATGTCACTGGATCACTTGAAACAATAAATAATTCTCTTGATTATGCTGCAAAAGCAACGTTTGGAAAACAATCTGGAGGTGCTGACTACACTTTCGGTACTTCCGTACTTAATGTGGGTCAATGGATGAATGAACCTAATTTTCCATCGTCAGTAAATTACTGGTTTTATTGTCGAATGCGAGTATTTGGAAATGGAGCTAAGACAATACAATAATGCTGTTTAGGTGAATATGATGAAAAATTTGAAAATATTTGGAACGTTTATGATTAGTTTGTTAGTGTTTTCTTTAGTAATGTCAGTTTGTAGTGTGCCTGTTGTAGGTGTTAGTGATTTTTCTGCTAAGGACAAGTTGCCCGCTCTTTTAAGTGATGTTATTGGGCTTGATTTGTCAAAGTATAGTATAACTGAGGAGCGTTATAAGCCGCGGTATGAGTATGGTGGTGCTGTTGAGGTGGAGTATTGTGGTTTTACGCTTGTTGATTCAGAGGGTGGTGAGGTGTCTGTGATGAGTGAGTTTTATAATGGTTTTCCAGAATGGGTTCTTATTAGTCCATCTACTGGTTCGTTGTATTATGCGATAAATCCTCCAAAGGATTCTGTTGAGAAGATGAAATATTCTTGAACGATATGCGACTTTTGCTCAAAAGTATGATGTTACCTCTTTGGATACATCTTTAGCTTTAGATTTGTTAAATCAAGCTCCAAATTCCTTACCTGCATATGGGTCTCTGGCAAATGTGACTTTAGGGGATATGACACTTTTTATATCACAAAATAGTTTTAGCTTTGGTTATACTGTTAATGGTGTTAATATTCCTAACAAGAGTTGGAGTATAGACTTCGCAGACAAGATTTCTTTTCATGATACTTTTGGGCTTTATAGCACCAGTAGTGTGAATGTTTTTTCTGAAGAAGAGTTTACAAATTTTGCTTTTGATTTGGCTCAAAAGTTTTGTGATGATTATCTATTTTATCGAACGGGTGAAGATGGAGTTGAAGTGGAGGTTAGGCCTGATTGGTCGCGTATGCGATCTGAAATAGGTTTTAATATGATTCCTGGACAGATTTATAATAACCCTATAAATGCTGAACTCCTTGAGCAGGGTACGGGTGTGAGTTTTAGTGCAGAGAGGGCTGCTTTGACTCTTTATCCTTTTTGGACAGCGGTCTTTTACTTCAGTTGGCCTATAGGAAATATTCATGGTGCTCAAGTTGGGGTTTGGGGTGACACTGGAGAGGTTGCTTATTGTTATGAGTAGGGTTTTCTGGGCAGTTCACAGTATTCTTACGATAGTTTATCTTCTGAACAATCAAAATCCTATAGTGACTTGTTGATTATTGCGGTTATTGTTTTAATTGTGCTATTTGCTGCGATAACTGCTATAATGCTTTTAAAGAAAAAACACAAATAACCCCTTTCATCTTTCCGTTGTTTTTACTGTTAATTTTTTTTCATCTATTTCCCTTGTGGTTGTTAATTTTTCTGGATTTTTCCCTACTCATAAATGTTTATTAAGCTATTGCTTGCCAAGATACTTCATTTAAGGAGGAAAAGATTTGAAAATCTTTAAAAATAAAAATCTATTTTCCGCCCTCGCAGTATTGCTGGTATTATCATTTGCTGTATCTATGTTTGCATTGCCAGGCATTACAAATGCACAAACAACACGTGACATTCCAACTTTTCCATTCGTTGACGCAATTCCACGACCCGCAGGTGTTGGCCAAAGTGTTCTAATTAACTTTGGTCTACTAAACTATTTAGCAATGGACGGTGATGGCTGGAACATAACACTAACAATTACCGATCCTAGCGGCAAAATAACCACCATTGACAAAAAGACATGGTCTACTGGCACAGTCGGCTACTCTTTTACGCCAGACGCTATAGGAACATATCAACTACAATGCACATTTAAAGGTGAATATTACAACTCGCCAGTATCTAACGTAGCAAGCGGATTCTATATGGCAAGCAAAAGCGACATACTCAAACTAGAGGTACAAGAAGACCCCAAACCAAACTACCCTGGACATTTAAAGCCCGCTGAATACTGGCTAAGACCAATTGACTCACAACTTCGTGAATGGTGGTCCATAGCAGGCAGCTGGGTGTCTAGTAAACCATCAAACTTGTATGCTCCATGGAATAATCCACCTGCAAGTGCACACATTTTGTGGACTATGCCAATGGGTGATACCATGGGCGGTTTATCAGGTGGAAATAATGGGGAAATTGGTTATCAGAACGGAGATGCATATGAAGGCAAATTCGTAGGCGCTATCATTCTTAGTGGCGTTTTATACTACAATAGATATGTCGCCAATTCACCAACACAGGCTATTATTGCGGTTGATTTGCATACTGGTAAGGTGTTATGGGAGAGGTCGTATGATTTTGGTGGTAGCAGAATTTCAACAGGGCAGATTCTTACGTGGATTAGCTTGAACAATCGTGGCACTTGGGCATACATTTGGATGACTAGTGGTACTAACATGTTTGCGCTCGACGCAAAAACGGGTGATCTCAAATACAACATGACAAACGTCCCATCTGGAACTATATATTATGGTTCAAACGGTGAAATGCTAAAGTATCAACTTGTTAACTACGGAACAGCAGAAACACCAAATTGGCACCTACTACAGTGGAACTCAAGCTATGTTGTAACTAAAGATAAAATTGGCATGGCAGAAAGTTGGGGTAGCCAAGTTCAAGGTGTATCATACAATGCAACAGAGCGAGGCTATGATATAAACGTCTCATTACCAATAACAAACAGTTTAGGAAGTATAATAACTGCATTTCCAACAGACCGTATCATCGTAGGTAGCGCTTCAGATGAGGCAATAATCCTCTCAGCGATCAGTCTTAAATCTGGAGATGAAGGAAGAATGCTATTTCAGGATGTTACTTGGCCTGCGCCTCCAATCTGGAAAGACATCACTTCTGCAGGTGCTTCCCAAGCTGGTTGGGCAGCATTTAGTCAAGTGGAGTATGTAGGTGTTTATTGGACAAAAGAAAACAGAGTTAACTATGCGTTTAGCTTAGAAACAGGTAAATTCATGTGGCAAGCCGATCCACAGATTTATGCAGACGCATGGGGTGGTCCATCACCTACTTCGTCTTATGGTCCAGAAAAAATCATTGCCTACGGTAGACTCTTTGAATCAAGTGTTGGTGGTATTGTATACTGCTATAACGTTACTACAGGTGAATTGCTATGGACGCATGAGGAAACAGACAGATATACAGAATCTTATTTGACGGCAAATTGGCAGTTATCTCCATTGTTCATTTCAGATCATAAAATTTACTATGGTCACATTGAACATTCAGCTCAAGAACCTAAACCAAGAGGTGCACCATTCTTTGCACTTAACGTAGAAACTGGTGAGGTTATTTGGGAGATATTTGGAGCCTTCCGTCAAACCGGATGGGGTGGACGTGCTATTCTTGGAGATAGCATCATCGCTACAATGGATACATATGATCAACAAATTTACGCAATTGGTAAAGGACCAAGCGCAATGACACTTTCAGCGCCTGACTTTGTTGCTACAGCAAACACACCTGTTATCATTAGAGGAACTATCATGGATGTTTCACCTGGTACACAAAGTGATATGCTTCAGTTGCGTTTCCCTAATGGGGTTCCAGCAGTCTCTGATGAAAGCATGAGTGAATGGATGCTCTACGTCTACAAACAATTCGAAAGACCAAGCGACATAAAAGGTGTCCCCATAGTAATCGACGCAATAGATCCAACTGGAGAGTATGTAACCTTAGGTACTGCAACAAGTGATGCAAGCGGTAAATTTGTATTCGAATTCAAACCAACAATGGAAGGCACATACACTATCTATACATACTTTGACGGTTCAGCATCATACTATGGCTCATGGGCACAAGAAGACATGATAGTAATGGCCGCAGCAGACACAACTACAAACAGTAATAACTCACCATATGAACTATACATAATCGGTATGGGTATTGCAGTCATTATCGCCGTTCTACTCGTTGGTCTGTGGATCAAAAAGAAATAACCCAATAAAAACCCAAAAACAACCTTTTCTTTTTTTTTATTTTCCCGTTTTAACCCAATATTATACACTACAGTTATTGGTTGTTTTTGATGGTGTTTTTCCATGTTTCTAAGTGTGTTCGCAAAAATTTTAAATTAGTAGTGTAAAGATTTACACTACATATGTTCATTAGAGAAACAAATGTAATCACAGTTAACCTGTTTGGCAAGTTAAACGCATGTACGACGAGCCGAAAAAACAACAAGAACTCAAAAAAGAAGTAATGAAAATACAAGAGTTTGCATCACAAGACCAATTTAATGTCTGGAAAACAGAACAAAAAATGGACATAAGAAACACCCGAAACAAAAACGTCACATCCTAACTACACAACATAACTCTGTTCCTTTTCCATGTACGACTCTTTGCCTTCTTCTTCCTCGTTAAGATTAACGTCACTTATCCAGTAACACACCGCAGAAACACCAAGCACCACAGGAACTGAGTAAAATATTGTTGTAATTAATTGCATTTGACTTTGGGAAATGATTAGTACAAGACTGAATATGTACAGTGCAAATGAAAGTATGAAACAGCCTATCGCAACACGATATAACCCATTACGCTTTATTACCTTGGGAGTTCCAGTTAACTTTTCATATTTACATTTACTTTTTTCACTTAACCAGTGAAATACGGCAGATAAAACAAAAAATATGGGGATAGAAAAATTTGCTCCAAGGTAAACGAATCCAGGGATAAATGGAATAACCCATGATGCTGGTAAAATAAACAATAAATAAGCTACATACACAAGTGTGAAGAAAACTATTGCTCTGGCTTGAAATATTTTATGTGTATTCATGATATTTCATAGTCAACTTTTCATTCAAAATATTTAAAACTTTGTAATAATTAAAAAGGAGAAAAAAGTTTTGACAACAATTAAATCCTATATTAAACCTGTTTGGTACTTGTAGCGCCCAAATGAGTAAACGAAAAATCAGAACAACATACTTTACCCTGGTAATTTTGAGCGAGAAGCAATGGGGTGAGGCTAAGATGCCTCTTTTAGTTTATTCGACGAGTTTCTTTTTAGCTTGGGCTATGATGTCTACTGTTTGGTCTCTCCAAGATTCAAAGCCAACTGGGGTTGATGGGTAGGTGTTGTAGTGTGCGCGTAGTTCTTTCATAGTTGTAACTGTTAGGTGTAGTTTGTTTAAGAAGCCTATGCGTCTTATGCCTTTGAAGACTCGTTTTGCTGTTTCGGTGATGTTTAGTTTGAAGTCATCGCCCATGCCTGCTTTTAGCACGTCATCTTCGGTCATGAGTTTTTGGTTCATGCCATAGTTTAGGTCATCATCGCTGCATGAAAGTAGGAATAGTTTGAAAATGTCTAGTGCCCCTTGTTTTTTACCGTAGGTGTCTATGTATTTTTTGTTGTATCCCCATAAGGCTTCTTTGGTTGGTTCACCTTTATTGAGGGCTTCGACGATTTGTTTTCCTGCGAAATGTCCGCTGAGCATTGAGGGGCCAATGCCGCCGCCGTGAATTGGGTTAACTAGGGATGCTGCATCGCCTATAATGACAACTCCGTTGCTGACCATGTTGTCTAGTGGTCTGCGAACTGGGTCAAACCATGCGCCGCCAGTTAAGACAAGTGAGCCGTCAAACATTGGTTTTTTGAATGCTGTGCTGTATAGTTGATCTTTGGGGTTGGGGTAACCAGTTTTGCGCATGAGGGCGCCGATGCCTACGTTTACGCGTGCGCCGCCTTTGGGGAAAATCCATGTGTAGCCGCCTGGGGATGCTTTTTGGTTGAGGTAGATTTCGCAGTATCGGGTGTTTTCTGTTTCTTGTTTAAGTTGGCGGATTTCGCGGTAGCATGCTTCAACATCTTCATTGTCGATTTCTTGATCTATGCCTAGCTCATCTGGAAGTTGTTTGCGTACCATGCCAAAATAGCCTGTGGCGTCAACAACAACTTTGCTGCGTAATTCTTTGACTTCGCTGGTGTTCATGTTTTTAGCGGTTATACCTGTTACTGCGCCTTTTTCGATTATGGGTGAGCGGAAATTCATGTTATCTTGTAGTTGTGCGCCGTTGTCTATGGCTTTTTTAAGTAGCCATTGACCAAATAGGCGTCTGTTAAGGAGGTAGCCTTTGAAGTCGTTGTCTGCTACGGTGAAGACAGTGTTTTCGTCTGGGGAGTAGATTTTCATTCCGTCAATTTTTGATTCTAATTCTCCACCGTTTGGTTTTTCAAGACCTAAAAATGTTAAATGGTGTTCGCCTAGGGCGTCTCCGCAGATTTTTTCACCTATTGCTTCTCGTTTGTTTTTTTCTACGAGGCATACTTTTAGGCCTGATTCAGCTATTGTTTTTGCTGCAAGGCAGCCTGCTGTTCCTGCGCCAACAACTATTACGTCAAATTTTTCCATATTATTTTTCTCCCTAAGTTAATGTGATGTATTTTGTATACTATGTTTTATTAGTAAAGCTTTATAAATTGTAAAGTGAGCCAAAATACACCAAGTGCAACCTTATGAATTCTCCTTTAGCTTTAAGTGCTGAATTTCGTAAAATAGTGGAAGAACACGTGGATCGAATTATTCAGGGGATTGAGTCAACTCTATTTGAAATAATGGAAAAACAAAAAATTACCCCTCAAGAAGTAAAAAATGAGCTTGACAGTCTGCAAGAGAACTTTAATGTTCTATTTCAAAAATGGAGTTTAGAAATCCTCTATACCCTTCTGCTTAAGAAAACCAGTGGGTTTGGTGGACTAAAAAAAGTTTTAGGGGTAAATTCACGTACCCTATCTGATAAGTTAAAATTGCTTCAAATGCACGGTTATATAGAGCGTAACGTGCAGACAGGACCGCCTTTGCGTGTGGTATACACACTTTCCTCTAAAGGTAAAAACACTGTGTTATTATCTTTGCCTTTGCTGTACTATTCAACGGCTGTTTGAGGTTTTTCAGATGTTTTCTTTTTGCTAACCCTTGGCAGACTGGTTGTTTCTTTTACAGTTTCAAAAACCATACATGTCAAAGTTTTCTGTAATCCACTAATACGTCTTAGTTTGTCTACGACGAATTTGCCTATAGCGTCAACGCTTTCAGCTCTAACTTTAACCAGTAAATCCCAATCACCTGTAATTATGTGTACTTCTTGTACTTCTGAGAGTTTTACTATTTCCTCAGCTACGTCTCTTTGTGTGATTGGTGTTCCATCTTCTTTGTTTCCATATGAAACTGCAACTAGAATGAAGGCGGCAGTTGACAAGTTTAGTTTTTCTGGGGAAAGTATGGCACGGTATTGTTTGATTACTCCTAGTTCTTCCATACGTTTTATTTTGGCAAAAACTGTGGTTATAGGGGTGTTAGTTTTTTTGGCTATTTGGTTAGCTGTTAGTTTGCTGTTTTCTTGGATTAAAAGCAGAATAGCTATGTCTTTGTCGTCAAGTTTAAGGCTCATATGTAAATATTACAGGTTTCAAGTATAAAAACATGTTTTTATTGTAAATTAAACAATTTTTTTTATAAAAAATTTATTATCTTTACTGCAATACTTCATTATTTGAAAATTAGTTAAGTGAATAATATTGACACCAAACGAATGTACGCCAACAATTGATCTGCCAAAATCGTTAGACCAATTAACAACACAAGAAATCGAAAGAAAAGCCTGCATAGGCAGAATAGCAACATACACCCTATGCAGTTTAACATCAACATACGTCAATCAAGGCTTCCAATGGCTCCTACCTGTAGTTTTAAGCCAAAGCACTGACCCGCTCTGGCCAGACCCAAGTGCATCAATTGAAAAAAGACTTGAAGTAGACATCTACGGAAAACCAGTGCGAACAATGGCAAGCATGATAGTCCACAAACTAATCGCAGCCTCAACTGCTTACCCTAAACTGTTCATTCTCTCACCAAACGTTCGCTTAGAAAAATCAGAACGCGGAAAAACCGGAAAACACATTTATGAATTCACACAACTTGACTTTGAAGCCAAAGATGCCACCTCAAAAGACGTTTTCTCACTAGTTGAAACAGTACTTTGCACTTTAGTTAAAGATTTAAAGAAAAACATGAAAGACGACTTAACAACTATTTGCCGCTTTGACGCAATCCCAACTATAGAGGGACCGTTTAAAATTTTTGATCGCGAAGACCTTGAAGCCAAATATGGTGCGACATGGGAGACTGATATCATTGCAGAAATCACTCAACCCGTTTGGATCACAAACATTCCACGCGAGTTTTACGATTTTGAGGATTTTTCTACAGGTAGATGGGATAACTATGACTTGTTTATGCCGCAATTTGGAGAAATCCTTTCAGGTTCTAAACGCGAGTATGAGTATGACAAAATCACTGAAAAAATTGAACGTGATGGTGTAAGAAAAGAAAACTTTGCATTAATTATCAAAATGGCTAAAGAAGGTCGCTTAAAACCGACAGCTGGTGCAGGTATAGGTATTGAACGTTTGATTGGTTATCTTACAGGCGTAAAACATATCGCAGAGTGTCAACCTTTTCCAAGGGTACCTGGAATAGTACATGAACTATAAGTTTGAGGTAATGTTATGAATCCGTATCTAGAAGCACTTCAACCTAAACTATCCCCAAAAGATTTTGAAAAATTAGCAGCAATTGATAACCCAATTGTCCACGAATTCATCGCAAAAACTAGTGATTTATGCCATCCAGAGAAAATTTTCATTTGTAGCGACGCCGCTGAAGACATTGCATATGTCCGAAAACAAGCAATAGCCTGTGGTGAAGAGCAAGCTATACTTACTCTTCAAGGGCACACTGTGCATTTTGATGGTGAAAAAGATCAGGGTCGAGACCGCCAAAACACCAAATACCTTGTGCCTCAAGGTGTCTCTTTAAGCAAAGCGCTTAACCAAATGGATCGGCAAGAGGGTTTAACTGAAGTTCGTAAAGAACTCAGAGAGTTAATGATTGGTAAAACGATGATTGTTCGTTTCATTTCTCTGGGACCCAGAGATTCAGTTTTTACCATTTTAGGCTTACAATGCACTGACTCATGGTATGTTGCTCACTCAGAAGACCTGCTTTACAGGGCTGGATATGACCAATTTGTAAAAGCTGGACCAAAAAGCGATTTCCTTAAAGTCTTGCATTCAGCCGGTAATCTAACTGAAGAAATGGTAAGTGCCGAACCTGATAAAAAACGCATCTACATAGATTACATGGATAATACCATTTACAGTGTAAATACTCAATATGCCGGCAATAGTGTTGGCTTTAAAAAACTAGCTTTCCGTCTTGCAATACGCAAGGCAAGCATTGAAGGCTGGCTGGCAGAACACATGTTGCTCATGGGTGTTTATGGTCCAAATAAACGTAAAACCTATTTTGCAGGGGCATTCCCAAGTGCATGCGGTAAAACCTCAACAGCAATGCTTCCAGGTGAGACTATTCTTGGTGATGATATTGCTTACATCCGTGAAATAGACAATGTTGCTCGTGCAGTTAACGTTGAAAATGGTATCTTTGGTATCATACAAGACGTAAATGAAAGAGATGATGCCCTAATCTGGAAAGTTCTAACAACCCCTGGCGAAGTTGTATTTTCTAATATTTTGGTAAAAGATGGCAAGCCCTACTGGCTGGGTATGGGTAAAGAGTTGCCAAAAGATGGTTTAAACTATACTGGTCAATGGTTTGAAGGTAAAAAAGACGAAACAGGCGCCGAAGTGCCAGTAGCACACAAAAACGCACGCTATGCTGTAACATTATCAGCTCTAGAAAACGTTGATCCTGAACTCAATAACCCTAACGGTGTAGTGTTAGGCGGTATAATGTATGGTGGAAGAGATGTAAAAGCATACGTTCCAGTTCAGCAAAGCTACAGTTGGGAACACGGCATCATAGCATATGGTGCATCATTGGAAACAGAAACCACTTTTGCAACAATCGGCAAAGAAGGCATTCCAGAAATTAACATGATGAGCATTCAAGACTTCATCTCAATTCCCCTAGGCAAAAACGTTGGCAACAATTTAGACTTTGGACGTAAACTCAAAAACCAACCCATAGTTTTTGGCGTGAATTATTTCTTACGCGGAATTGAGGACGGTAAATACCTTAACAGTCCACGTGACAAACACGTCTGGGTTAAATGGATGGAGCTACGTGTCCACAACGAAGTTGACGCAATCAAGACACCTACAGGATTAATTCCAAAATATGACGACTTAAAGAAATTATTCAAAGAAGTATTAGGCAAAGACTATGCAAAAGAAGACTACATCAAACAATTTACCATACGCGTACCCGAGAACCTCTCAAAAATCGAGCGTGTCTCCAAATTCTACCAAGAAAACGTTACTGATATACCACTAGAAATGTTTGGCCAACTCTACATGCAACGCGACCGACTACTAGAGGCACAAAAGAAATACGGCGACTATATCTCCCCCGAAAAATTCCAATAAACCTTCACTCTGGGAAATTTCTTATTTTCCCACAACATTTTTTCCCAATTGGACAAATCATTAAAAGAAATACATTGATAAGTAACATTCGTTTTTGCGGTTCCTACTTTTTAGAGTTTTAATAAGACATTGCCTTAATTCTTGCTTATTTTATGGCATATTCTTGATGTATAAAGAAAACGCTTAATTTTTCCTTCTGCTATTTTATAAACGATCTATATGCATGTTGAAACCTTTACTGTTGGTGTGCTTCAAACCAACTGTTATGTTGTGAATTGTACCGAAACAAATGAAGCAATTATTATCGATCCGGGGCTGGATTTTGATGCTGAAGCCCAACCAATCTTTAACTATATTGATAAAGAAATGCTCAAAATAAAATTTATAGTTAATACCCATGGGCACTCAGACCATATAAGGGGCGACAGCCTAATGCAGAAAGAATATGCAGTGCCTATCTGCATTCATGAGTTTGACGCTTCTTTTCTGAAATGCTTAGAAAAACCTGATGATGCATTAACTGATGTACTGCTCAAAGACGGCGACATAATCAAATTCGGAAATATCTGCCTAAAAGTTATGCATACACCGGGCCACACAATGGGTAGCATTTGTCTTATTGGTGACAAAAACATGTTTTCAGGCGATACCCTATTTGCAGGCAGCGTTGGCAGAACTGACTTTGCTGAGAGCTCACCAAAGGACATGAGTATAACGTTGAAAAAGTTGGCACTCTTACCTGATGACCTGCTTGTTTATCCGGGACATGACGAAGTCACTTTAATGGGTCAAGAAAAGCATACGAATCCATTTTTAGTAGACTTATAACTATCTAATTTTTTATAAATTAGAACCTTTTTCTGATTTTACTCTTCGAATTTTTTCATCTTATGATGTTAAACATAACCCTATTTATGCCATTCAAGTTTAAGTCAATCTACAGTTAGACATAGCGAAAGGGCTTGCTGCAAGGCCTGAAGAGTTTCACCCTTTTCCGCTGATTGCGAATAGTTATCATAATGTTTGCTGTTTGTGGTCAGCATAAACCAATGTCGAATGTACCTCTATATTATTGTTATAACGTGCTATTAATGATGCAGCTCTATTTCTTCTCCAGGTTGAATAATTAGCTTATTTGGGGCTTCCCACTTTTGTGCCTTTGCCAAATCGAATAATGCGCCCGGTTTAACATGAATTAATATGTTATGTTTTGCTCCTACAAGTTTAGCGCATTCTGCCGCCTCTTTAGGACCCATGTTAAACTTTCCGTCGCCACAAAACAATGCATAGTCAATTTCTTGTTTAGCGAGTTCCTGCATTTGCTTTGTTTTCGAAGTATCGCCAGAGCAATAAATTCGAACACCATCGAGTGTGATAATATATCCAACGCAAGACTTGGAGCTGTGCATGAAATTTCGTGCCTCCGTTGCCTCAATTTCAATTCCGTTAAACGAAAAACTGTTATGCTTTTCTCCAGCCAAAGCTTCTTTATTTGTAATAACTCTGCAGCCCTCGTTTTGGGTAATCAATTCCAACTTGTTATGGTCATGGTGTCCGTGTGTGATGAGAACAATGTCAGCTGGCACGTCATACCCTTCACCGGCATACGGGTCAACATATATTATCCGCCCGTCTTGTGCGGTTATACGATAACTTCCATGCCCTTGATATAATAGCTTTGCCATTTTTAATCAACCGCCGTTAACAATTATCAAACTCATTACATCATACTATTACTTAAAAGTTCATAAAAACTAAGGGCCACAATATGACGTGTCTGCGTAATAGTGGCTTAAAGTTTTTCTTTTAATATTTGTTCTAATTGTTTGCTTCTTCTTTGGTAGGAGATTGAAGCTGCAATCATTAGTACTGCGCCAAAAAAGATTGCTGACATAGCATATGTTTGGTATGAAAAAGGTGCTATTGCCGGTGCTGCTTCTTCTAAACCAATAGCATATGGAGTTTGATTTTGATTGCTTACTGGGTATGAATATAAAATTGAGCTTAACACGAAAAGAGTTATTGCAACAGTTAATAAGACCATTTCTTTTTTGAATCTCACTATTTTCCCTCTAAACTGGACCATTGCTCTTTTTAATTTCATTATATGTAGCAGGAAGGTTATTTTAGCTTTTTGGGAATAAGATTGTAGAAGGCGTTTTTAATGTCGTTAAGCGAGTATAAATATGAGTTACAAAATTTTCTAAATAAGGGACAAAGTAAACTTTTAAACGCTGTAGTGATGCCTGATTTTTTCTTAGATAGAATTTTAGACCTACCTTGGACTGTTGACGAGTTTTCAACTGTTAACGCTGATGTTGTAAGTCGAAATGGTGGTAGTATAGACTGTATTTCTCAGATAGACCTCAAAGGTGGAAACGCTGTAAACACCGCTTCAGCTCTGGCTGCTTTAGGTATTAAAGTAACCCCCATACTTTGTACCAATGAATACGGTTTACACCTGTTAAATTACCATTTTAAATGGGGTATTGATTTGTCACACGTTAAAATTTTTCCCAAAGCTTCGGTGACTACTGCTTTTGAATTGAAAACTAACTTTGGAAAAGTTAATGTTATGCTTCGAGATGTAGGTTCCCTTGCAGATTTTGGACCAAAAGACTTAGACGCTAAAGATTATGCTACAATTAACAATGCAGATTATGTTTGTCTGTTTAATTGGGCTGGAACCAAAACACATGGAACCGCCCTTGCTAAAAAAATTTTTGAAAAAACCAGGCAATTAGGTAAAGGTAAAACGTACTATGATACAGCTGACCCTATGCCAAATCGAGATGAAATTGCTTGTTTGATAACAGATGTTTTAGAAACAAGTAATGTGGATATGTTGAGTTTAAATGAAAATGAAGCTGTTACTTATGCTGTGTTGTTTGATAGTTCACTCAAAGAGAAGAGTTGTAAATTAAGTTTTGCTGATTTAGCCTTAGAGGCAGCACGTGTTTTAAGTAAACATTTTTCGGCACGTATTGATTTGCATACAACTGCTTTTTCTGCCTCTCTTAAGCATGGTTCTGAAGTTGTTGTTCCCTCTTTCAAAGTTAACGCGATTCGAGCTACTGGTGCAGGAGATACTTGGAATGCAGGAAACATTTTTGGCGATGGGAACGGGCTTTCAGATGGCTGCCGATTAATGTTAGCAAACGCTGTTTCTGCATGTTACCTCTCCAATCCTTCTGGTATGCATCCAAATTTGGATGTACTCACACATTTCATAAACGCCCAAGTGTAAGGTTAAGGTTTTTATGGTAATCCTCTTTAACTATGCCATAGGTATTGACAGTTGGGTAAATTGTTTGGTAGCTCTGGAGTTCGCGGTTTAGTTAACGTTGACTTAACCCCTACTTTAGCATGTAGCGTTGGCTCAGCAGTAGCGACATATGCTAAAGCTAAACATGTCGTGGTAGCCCGTGATACAAGAGTTTCAGGTTGCATGCTTCAAAATGCTCTAGTTTCAGGTTTAATCTCCTGTGGGGTAACTGTTTATCTAGCTGGTATAGTGCCAACACCTGTTTTAGCGTATGCAACTCGCACTTCAGGTGTTGATGTTGGTTTTATGATAACTGCTTCACATAACCCCCCACAGTATAATGGTATTAAAATTTTCAACCCTCAAACTCTCTCTTATGTGGATTCAGATCAAGATGCCGTAGAAAAAATCATTGCAGAAAACCATTATGCTCTATCTGACTGGCGATGTTTAGGGAAAACGGTTCTTTATGATGCGTATCCCCCGTATTTTGAGATGATTAAAAAAGCTGCTTCACTGCATAAGGAATGGCATGTGGTTGTTGACCCTGGTTGTGGTGCTGCATACAGCATTGCTCCACAAATACTCAAATTAATAGGCTGTAGAGTAACTGCTTTAGATGCTCAACCAGACGGACATTTCCCAGCTCGAACAAGTGAACCCACTGCTGAGTCTCTAACAAACCTCTCTAAAACTACTCGTGCTCTTGGTGCAGACCTGGGTATTGCCTTTGATGGTGATGCTGATCGTGTGGCTTTTGTGGATGAAAATGGTGTTTTTGTTAATTTTGACCGTTCTTTAGCAGCATACGGTGCTTATGCCTTAAAGCATGCCCGCGGAGGTGTGGTTGCAACAAATGTTGAGGCATCAATGTGTGTTGAAACGATGGCTAAACGTTTAGGTGGCAAAGTAGTGCGTACAAAAGTTGGTGACATTTACCTTTCTGAAGCAATTAAACGTGACGGGGCCGTTTTCGGTGGAGAACCCTGTGGGGCTTGGGTACATCCGTTACAGCATTACTGTCCCGACGGTCCTTTATCAGCAGCACTTTTCTTAAAAGCGTTAGAGACTGAGGGCAAGTCTGTTAGTGAATTTGTAGGTGAAGTACCCGAGTACATAACGTTACGTGAAAACATCAAATGTCCAAACGAGATAAAAACAAAAATAGTCACAACGATTTCTGCAACAATAAAGGACAAATTTAGTAGTTACACAGACTTTTCAACTATAGACGGTGTAAGGTTAGCCCTTAAAGACAGTTGGCTACTAATTCGTGCATCCGGTACAGAACCCCTCATACGTATAACCGTTGAGGGCCAATCAGCTGTTGTAGCAAAAGAATTAATGCATAAAGTTACTGCATTAATACGTGGACAAATTGAGGGGGCTTAAAAATGAAGGCGGTTTTATTAGCGGCTGGGGAAGGGCAAAGACTTCAACCCTTAACATCTACACGACCTAAGCATCTAATTACAGTGGCAGGTAAGCCAATTCTGCAGTTCTGTCTTGACGCAGTAAAAGTTGCAGGCATTACTGACATTATAATTGTTACCCGTTATATGAGTGACAAAATTAAAGCATATTTTGGAGATGGATCAAGTCAAGGTTTAAAAATCAGTTATGTTGAGCAAAGGGAGCTCTTAGGCACAGGTAACGCAGCCACGGTTGCGGAGTCGTATGTTGATGACACGTTTGTGCTGGTTTATGGTGACCTGTTATTTGCACAGGATGCAGTAAAGCAAGTAGTTGATTTGTACAATGCGGCTAAGCCTGAAGCAGTTATGGCTGTTGTTCCGGTTGATAAACCCGAAAACTATGGTATAATAGAGTTTGCTGACGGTAAAAAACTTAGACGTATCATAGAAAAACCTGAAGCTGGAAAAGCGCCCTCAAATCTGGCAAATGCTGGTATTTACGTGTTTTCAAATGAAATTTTTAAAAAACTTCAGTGCATTAAAAAATCTATGCGGGATGAATGGGAATTAACAGATGCTTTAACCATGTTAGCATCTGATGGCAAAACTGTGCTGGTTACAGAACTTGATAAGACTGCTTGGTTTGATGTGGGCCGACCTTGGGATTTGCTTGATGCAAACCTTTGGGCACTTAACCGCATGGAGTCCCAAGTCTTAGGTACAATAGAGCAGGGTGCTCATCTTGCTGGATCTGTTCACGTGGCTAAATCGGCAAGAATTCGTTCAGGTGCGTATATTGAAGGCCCAGTTTTTATTGATGAAGAAGCTGACATTGGACCAAACTGTTTTATCCGCTCAGGCACAAGTCTTGGCAAAAAAACCCGTATAGGTAACGCAGTTGAAATCAAAAACAGCCTTATCATGAATGAAACCCACATTGGACATCTTTCATACGTCGGAGACAGTGTAATTGGTGAGAAATGCAATTTCGGCGCAGGCACAATAACAGCAAACTTACGATTTGATGACGATAAAATCAAAATGACCATAAAAGATAAAGTAATGGATACCGGCAGACGTAAACTTGGTGTGGTTTTAGGTGACAACGTGAAAACGGGAATTAAAGCATCATTTATGCCTGGCGTGAAAGTGGGTCCAAACACTTGGGTTGGGGCAAACTTTATGGTTACCCGCGACTTACCCAGCGATTCAATTGTACTGTTAAAGCAGCAAGAAAATATACAACCAAAGAAAGGGCAGTAGCTCCCATTTAACAGCACCCATAGGAAGACTGATGTTGTTTATAGCAACTTAACTTTTAGTTAACTATATACTATGTCTTAATACCTCTTTTATATTCATCTGAAAGTTGATAGCCATTTTCAAATATCTCTGTAGAAGGCGCTACCCGTCAGACTTGGGTGAAGAAATGCAGTAGTGAAAATATTGTTGTGTAGCAGTGTTTGAATTGTAAACCTTTAAACTTAGCAAGTTCCAATCACAAAATAAGGAATAAACCTTATGGACATACAAATTGAGGCTGCGACACTTGAAGATTTAAGGATAATGATGGCGATTGAAAAGCAGTGTTTTACATCTGAAGCGTTTAGCAGGGAACAGATTTCTTATTTGCTGAGCGATTATAACTCGATAAGTTTGACTGCAAAAGTTAACGGTGAAATTGTTGGGTTTGTTATTTTGCAGTTGGAAAATCAGGATGATATAATTTTTGGGCATATCATTACCCTTAATGTGGCTGTGCCTTTTCGAAGAATGGGTGTGGCTCAAAAACTGCTTTTTGAATGTGAGGCTATATTGAGATTGCGTGGTGTAACTGAGTGCCGTTTAGAGGTTCGTCAGGCTAATTATGCTGCTTTAAGGTTGTATAACCGGTTAGGTTACATAGAAATCGGATTACTTGAAAATTATTATGGTAACGAGCATGGATTGTACCTTAAAAAGAATTTTTAGTTACATGTAGAGTTTCATCATTGTTTTTGAAACAAACGTTTAAAAACCAGATGTTCAACATTTTGGGTGATGAACAATATAGAGAACCCTCGAAGACGAGCATCTAATGAGTGTAAGCTTGTCCAGACGATTGTAGTTTTAATAAGAAACACCACATGGCGTTGCGGTAAACTTGAAAGATTAATTGTTGAACATCTTTATAAGCGTCATAAAAATTTTGGGCCCCTGTCAGTGTCGGTTAAAGAGCTTATGGTTAACTTGAACATTGCTGGTGAAAAGAAAGATGAATATCTTGACGCGCTTAAACGGTTAGAAAAAAGAAACATTGTGAAAATGATGCCATTGGAAGCTAATGCAACTGGTACACCTGTTGCACTTTCTTAACTTATTTTTTCTTTTATTGATTTTCACTGGATAATATCCAAAGGAATTAATGTGAAGCTCCAAAAACAAATGATTTTTCAGTTGCTACTGGATTAATTATTGTGTTTTACTCCAATACAACATCCACGTAATAGTCGTCATTTCCACTTAAAATTAATTTCTAAAGAGAGGGGAATTATTGTTGTTTTGCAGCTTCAACCCATTTAGCAACAATTTTGGGTGAAATTTTCAAGTTTTTTGCTAGATCCTCAACGGATGCTTGGGATAATTCTTTTACTGTATTTATTCCCAGAGAGCTAAGTTGTGCTGCTCTTTTTTCGCCGATACCTTTAACATTTGTTAATGGTGACGTTTCTTCTTGTTCAACTTGAATAGGTGCTACTTTAGGTTGTGTCGTTTCTGTAGGTGTTTGTTCTTGTGGTATAGGTTGCTCTGCTGCTGCTTCAATTAGGGGTGTTGTTTCTTTTGTGGGTTCTGTTGTTGTTTGAGTGATTTCAACAGGACTTGATTCAGTTGGCGCTACTTGTTCAATTGGTTTTTCTTCTTTTTGACTTGGTGCCTGTTGTGTACTTGACTCTGTAGGTGTGGATGTGACTGTGGGGGTTTGTGTTTTTTGTATACTGCTCTTTGTTTTTGGTCTTTGGGAGTATCCTAATCCAACTGAAAGGATGCCCAGAACAGCAGTGGATGTCACCCATAAGATTCTTTCTGCTCCAGTGGATATGATCGCTGAAATAAGGGCAAGTGCAAAAAAGAATATTGCAACAACATACAATGTAACATCTGAACGCATTTTTGTTACCTGAAACAGCTATTTTGTAATTCGGCTTAAATAACTTTTCTCGAAGAAAAAATATTTTAAAAATTGGATGTTATTTTAAGAGTTCAGCATCAGAGGGGGCTTGTTTTATTAAACCATGTTTCATAAGTAAATCCGTTGATTGTCGAGCGTTTTTAATAATTGCAGAGGCGCGTTCGTAGAGTTCTTGTCTGCTTGGTTTTATTCTTGCGACGCCTTGCTCGATTGATTTTAGTGCGCATGCAACTGCTTCTCTTGGGAAAACTTCCCATTCATCCATTCGTGGTAGCAAATTCTTCTCGTCCATTCCGCGCTCTTCCGCATAATGTGCAAGCTCGTTAGCTGCGGCTATGCACATGTCATCTGTTATGGTTTTTGCTTTAACGTCAAGGACGCCTCTAAATATGGCGGGAAATCCCATGCTGTTGTTAACTTGATTAGGAAAGTCGCTACGTCCAGTGGCTACTATTTTTGCTCCTGCTGCCTCTGCTTCCCATGGCCAAATTTCAGGAATGGGGTTAGCACAAGCAAAAACTATTGCGTCATTTGCCATACTTTTTACCCATTCTGGTTTTATTGTACCTGGACCTGGTTTAGAAGCTGCAACAACTGCATCTACTCCTCTAAATGCTTCTGCTATGCCCCCTGTTCTGCCTTCACAATTTGTTTTTTGAGTAACATCAAACTTCCAGGGGTCTTCTTCTAAGATTATGTCTGGTCTACCTTTGTATATGACCCCTTTAGTGTCTGCTAATATGATGTTACCCGGTTTTACGCCCCAACGCATAAGCACATAAGCGGTTCTAATGTTTGCTGCACCTGAACCGACAAGTGTTATAAGACTATTCTGTGGCTTTTTACCTACAAGTTTAAATGCATTTATAAGCCCAGCCAAAATTACCGTTGCTGTTCCTTGTTGGTCATCATGCCAGACGGGGATGTTCATTTCTGCTCGGGCGTTTTCGAGCACTTGAAAACATTTGGGTTTCTCAATGTCTTCAAGATTTATACCTCCAAAAGTAGGTTCCAAAGCTTTGCAAATTTTTATGATTTCATTTGGGTCTTTTGTTCTTAAGCAAATGGGGAATGCATCTACCCCGCCTAAGTATTTGAACAGAAGCGCTTTTCCCTCCATAACAGGCATTGCAGCTTCAGGCCCAATATCGCCTAAACCTAAAACACGTGTGCCATCACTTATTATTGCAACATAATTCCATCTGTTTGTTAATTCAAAGGACTTGTCTGGATCTGCATTGATTTCTTTACACGCAGCAGCAACGCCTGGGGTATACCAAATTGCAAAGTCATCTATACTTCTGATCGTACATTTGGGTATGACTTGCATCTTTCCCTCATAAAATCTGTGCATAGACGGTGATAACTGCGCAGGTTTTTCGGACTTTGCAAGCAATTCACCAACCGTAGGTTCTGACCCTTGAGCTTTTTTAGTAGTCACTCAAACAACTCCTAAACTTAAAATGAAAAAAGCATTACTGATGATTTTAAAGGTTTCACACTAAAACCAGTCAACGATACTCTGCCAAAATAATGTATAAAACATGAACCTAAAGGCAGTTGAAAACTTAGAAAATAAATTTGAATCTAAAAAATTAAAAAAATAAAAAGCAAAAAGGAAATTTTATTCTTTTTAACAGTTAGGACAGATCAGGCAGGTTGTTTAATATCTTGGCCTGTAACCGCCGCCGCCACCGCCGCGTCGGTCTCCTCTATCTCTGTTACCGCCGTATCCTCCGCCGCCGCCACCGCCGCGTCGGTCTCGTCCGCCGTATCCTCCGCCGCCGTATCCTCCGCCGCCGCGTCCTCCGCCGCCGCGGAATGGTCTGCGTTGTTGCTCATATGTTTTGCTTGAAACGTTGTTTTCTGTGTTTACTTCAACTGATAGTGGTTCTGCTGCTAATTCGATTTTGCCGTATTTGCCAATGTTTAAGCGTATGTTGCCTTTGAAGAGTGTTACGTATCCGTTTTCGATGCGTATGCTATCGCCTTCGTTTACTTTTTCGATGTTGTCATCCCAAAGCGTTAGGTAAACCACTCCTGTTTCGTCGCCGATTAGAGCGTCGCTGACTTTGTGTGGTGAGCCGTCTCTGCCCATGGGAATTTCGCGTATTTCAGTTTTGGATACTACTTTGGCCGTAATGTTAACCGCTCGTGATTGTGGGGTTAACTCTCCGACTTTAGCTTCTACTGGTTCTCTTTTGTTTTCGAAAAAACCTTCAACAGCCAATTGGTTCTACATCCTATTTTGATAATCTAAAGACAAAATACATTTCTTGTACACTTAAGTGTTTCGCTATTCTGCTTAGTCTATCGTTTACAGAAAAGACAGAATTTGTGGATGCTGTATAATTTGTGGCGGCTAAGTGGAGCAAAGTGGGGTTTGTGGATAAGCATAAGCTTTGGTGACAGCGAAGAATTTCTGTGCAGACTATATTTATTGGTTGGTTGTTGTGACGTTTGATTGGGGACCGTCTTGGCTATGATGTTGAGAAGGTTTTAACTCTAATGTTTGAGTATTGTGTTTTTAACGGATGTTTTTTGTTTTTGATTTTGACATGTTTTTAGTTGGGCGAGTGGGGTATTTTGGAGGGTATTTTGTTGGGTTTGGGTGTGGTGAGTAGGTAGTTTGGGTAATGAGGTAGTGAATAGTGAAATAACGTGAAAGTGTAGGGCGATTTTATTTTGAGACAAGACACCGCTAATAATCTTTAAATAATAATACCTAATTAAAACTATATTTAATTTGGAGGAAATGAGAAACTGTTTGATAAAAATTTGTTTGGAAAAAATTTAAAACAAAAAGTTTTGTCGTTGTTCATTGCAGTTATATTGTTGACATCTGCTGGTGCATTACTATCGGTAAGCCAACTAGTTGACGCACAAACTGCTGACGTAAACGCAAAAATGGAATTATTTCTCAGCTGTAGACCTACTAAGGTAGGCTTAGGTCAAGAGCTTTTAATCAATATGTGGGCTTCACCCGCACCTGGTGCAAATCGTCAATATAATGACTACACGTTAACAATAACAAAACCTGATGGAGCAAAACTTGAATACACTATGGATACTTATGTTGCAGATGGTACAATGTGGATGCCATGGGTTTGTGATCAAGTGGGTGACTGGAAATTTGATCTTTCTTTCCCTGGTGCCTATTTCCCTGCTGGTCGATACTTGGATGGTGTCTATTATGCTCCGAATGAGATTATACCCCCATCAGAATCTAATCCGTTTGGAGGTGCTGGCGCTACAAATTATACACAATCAGTTTCACTGCCCGCTGCCCGTGCAAGGACGATAACAGTGACAGTGCAACAAGATACAATTCCATCATGGCCTGGATCACCATTACCTACAGGCTATTGGACTAGACCAGTTAACGAAATAAATCGTGAGTGGTGGCCTATTTTAGGAAACTATCCATGGTTTGGGCCTGGAGGCGGTGAACTGTGGGATGAGCTTTATCCTAACACTAATCCAACTTATAATTCCGCATACGCATTCGTTCCATGGGTTGAAGGGCCTGAATCTGCACACGTTGCTTGGAAGCGTGAATACTACATAGGCGGTCTCATGGGTGGTGATTTAGGTGCTGCATCTAGTACCTATTGGGGAGATGTAGCTTGGCTTCATAGACCAACAGTTATTCTTGACGGAATGGGTTACCAAGTTGTCCTAAAACCTGCTGCCGATGGCCCAGCTCAAACATCATGGTGGCAATGCTATGACGTACGTACTGGTGACATATTATGGGAAAGACCACTGTACCCTGGAGAACAAGAACCAACACTCATTGAATATGGTATTACCTCTCTTGCTGTTCCTGGAGCACTACCAAAATCAGACACGCCCTATTTACTGTCAATAAGTGGTGGATACATGAGAAAATACAATCCACTAACTGGAGCCATGGTACTTAATGTTTCTATTGCTCCTATGACTGGCGCTGGTGGAACTTATTACATGAACGGTCATGTGTTAGGTATACAGGATCTTGGTGCTGATGCTGGTGCAGAAAGATACCGACTGATCAACTGGACAACTTTTGGTACTGGATCTAACTTTGCTAGTCGTGTAGTTAGTAACACTACATATGCACGAAGCGCGCTACCTACCGCAGCCTTAACTGATTGGGATGTCGGTATAGGTTGTACAATGGGCAGTATCTCAGCTGGTGGAATTTATATTCAGCAAAGCATACAAGCATTTGATTTGCTTACTGGCAGAAGTCTTTGGAACAAAACAATTGATGAACCACAATACAGTGGTGCAGCAAATGTGGCAGATCATGGAAAACTAGCAGTGCTATCGGTTAATGGCTACTATTTGGGATTTGACTTGAGAACTGGTAACGAAGTGTGGCGAACTAGAACTTTAGACTATCCTTGGGATGCCTCTGGTTGGGGAAGCTATGGTGTTATTACAGCTTACGGTAAACTGTATTGGGTAGCTCAAACAGGCATATATGCAATCAACTGGGATACCGGTGTTATCGAGTGGAAATTTGAAGCTGAAGCACCACCATTTGAAACTCCAATGGTTAATGCTGAGGGCGAACCAGTTTATCCATTTCATGCTCCTGGAATGGCTGCAGACGGAAAACTATACGTATACGCTACTGAACACTCTCCAGATGTACCATACTATAGAGGATCACCAACTGTCTGTGTTGATGCGTTTACAGGCGATCTAATATGGTCCTTTGGAATTGCAGGTGCTGGTCAACACACGCGTACTGCTTCACTGTTACGTGTTTCAGACGGATATGCGTTTTTAGGTGCACTAGATGGCTACATGTACGCTATAGGCAAAGGCTTAAGCGAAACTACAGTTTCAGTTCCACAACCACAATTGACCTTAGGTCAAAAGGCATTTTTGACTGGTACTGTTCTTGATTTGTCTCCTGCTCAGCCTGGTGCTCCATGTGTTGCTAAAGAATCAGTAGGTGCACTGATGGAACAAATACATCTGCAGGCACAAATTGGTGGTATTAATAATGTACCAATGATCGGTGTTCCAGTATCATTAGACGCAGTTGGTCCAGATGGTGAATATATCCATCTAGGTATGGTAACATCTGATGGCTATAGCGGTACGTTTGCATTCGATAAATGGCAACCAGAAACTGCAGGGTTATACACTATTACTGCTACTTTCATGGGTGATGAATCATATGGCAGTTCATTTGCAACTACATACTTGACAGTCGCTAAAGGTTCAGACACTAATGTTGATAATGCTAATAACACTGACAATGGTACAGTAATAACAACTGTTATCGGAGCAACAATAGCCCTAATCATTGCACTTGCAATTGTCTGCGTGTTGATCCTAAGGAAAAAACCTTAAACCCTTTTCTTTTTTCTTTCTTTTTTGTCTTGTTATTTTGAAAAGCTGGTATTTTTCAAATTCGTGCCTGTTCTTATGAATCGTAAAGAGAGAATTAATTCTACTGGTTAGTGATGTTTTGCTTATGAGGTTGGTTTGTTAGTGTTAATTTTTGAGAGTAATCTCCTTAGATTGTCCTTTTCAGAATATTCTGTTTTGTCGGTTTCTGCGGTTACCATATTAACCTGTGGTTGTATATCTTGATTTATGAAAAAAGTCTACGGCATATTTGCTGTTCTGTTCGTTATAGCCCTAATCGTTGGCATGGTCGCATTTCCTCTGCTAACTTTTAGTCCTCCAAGTGCTTCTCAAGCTTCTCAGGCTTCTCAGCCTCCAACACCTACAGTCACCTCCACACCTTTGGCGCCTTCAACTAGTCCTACTCAAATAACATTTAACGGAGTTCCAGTCTACAGTTACAGTATCATTCAAACATATCCTCATGACTCTTCAGCTTTTACACAAGGTCTTACTTTTGATGACAACGGTGACTTGCTAGAAAGTACTGGCCTAAATGGAGCCTCTAGTATACGACGAGTAAATTTGGCTGACGGCAAAATTCTGCAACAATTTAACTTGCCCTATGAGTATTTTGGAGAAGGCATAGCAGTTGTCGGCAACAAAATTGTGCAGTTAACTTGGCAAAACAAAATTGGATTTATCTATGATAAAGAAACTTTTGAGTTGCTAGGTAATTTTAGTCTTAACACCGAAGGCTGGGGGATAACTTATGACGGAAACCACCTCATTATAAGTGATGGCACATCGAACCTGTATTTTTTGGATACAACTACATACCAAACACTCTACAGCATTAGTGTAAACGATGCTAATGGTCCAGTAGAAAATCTTAACGAGTTAGAATACATCAACGGTACCATATACGCTAACATATGGTTTAGCTCAAAAATTGCAGTAATAAACCCCACAACAGGTCAAGTTGAAGCCTACATAGACTTAGATAAAACCGCTCAACCTTACACAACAAACGACCCAAATGCAGTGTTAAACGGAATCGCCTATAATGCACAAACAAACCAACTTTATGTTACAGGAAAAAAATGGTCCAATCTTTACGAGATACTAATCCTGTGGACATAACCGTTTCGCTGTTCAATTGCCACATAAACCCAGAGTTAAGTTTGTTTTGGGGTTCTTTCTTTTTTGTCTTCTTGTTTGTGTGAGTGTTGTCTGTTCTTTTTGTATGGTAACCTTTTAATTTGCTGTGGTTTTTAGAGTTTAAGAAAGGGATAATCTTAGTTGAGTGATGAAGCTAAATGTTCAAAGCCTTCGTGTGATAAGTTTACTGCGATTAATGAGTTAGCTAAAAGGCGAGGTTTTTTTTGGTCCTCTTTTGAGATTTATGGTGGCACTGGTGGTTTTGTAACTTATGGTCCTTTGGGTACGCGTTTGAAGCAGAATGTGGAGGCGCGTCTTCGTGAATTGTTTGTTAAGAAATTGGGTATTTTTGAGTTGGAGTCTTCTGTTATTGCGCCCGGTAAGGTGTTTGAGGCTAGTGGTCATGTTGATCATTTTAAGGAGCCTATGGTTGAGTGTCAAGTTTGTCATACTCGTTTTCGGGCGGATCATCTTTTAGAGGAAAAGGGTATTAGTAGTAAAGAGGCTGAGAAAATGTCTCTTGATGAGATTGCTCAGGAGATTGTTACTCATGGAATTATTTGTCCGGATTGTAAGGGTTCATTTGGTAAACCTCAGCGTTATCTGACGATGTTTGAGACTACTATTGGTCCTTATAGTGGTGCCGTTGGTTATGGTAGGCCTGAGGCTGCGCAAAATATTTTTGTTGAATTTAATCGTCTCTTTAATATTTCGCGTGAAAAGTTGCCTTTTGGGGCTATTCAAATTGGTCATGCTCTTCGTAACGAGATTTCGCCTCGTCAGGGTTTAATTCGTTTGCGTGAATTTACGATTTCTGATTTAGAATTCTTTTTTGATCCTGAAGATCAAAGCTGTAGGTTTATAGAGGAAGTGGAAAGTGATGTTCTTCCAATTTTGTTGTGTAGTACGCGGTTAAATGAGTGTGAGGATGTTACTTTTTTTACTGTTCGTGAGGCTTTGGATAAAAAGATTATTCTTTGTGAATGGCAGGCGTTTTTTATGGCCATGGCAAAGCGTCTTCTTGTAGAATTAGGTGTGCCCATGGAGCGGCAGCGTTTTCTTGAGAAGCTTACGTGGGAGAAAGCTCATTATAGTGCGCAGAGTTTTGATCAGGAAGTTCTTGTTGATCGTTGGGGTTGGGTAGAAGTTTCCGGTCATGCTTACCGTACAGATTATGATTTGTCCTGTCACATGAAGGCAAGTGGTGTTGATTTACGTGTTTACAAAGAATATCCTGTACCCGTTGAAACCGAAGAGTTAGTTATTAAGCCGATAATGGCAAAGTTTGGGCCTGTCTATAAGGGTGATGCAGGTAAAGTTGCGGCGGAACTTGCAAAGATTTCGGCGGATAAAGTTGTTGCAGACATAAACAAAGATGGTTATGTAATGGTTGGCCCCTATCAGGTTTTTAAAGAACAAGTTGAATTTGGCTACCAAAAGACTGTTGAGCGTGGTACACGGTTTATTCCGCATGTTGTGGAGCCTAGTTTTGGTTGTGATCGTTTGTTCTATGTTGCTCTTGAGTATGCATACCGCGTTAAGGATGATAGGGTAATTCTAAGTTTTCCTCGCTGTATAACGCCTATTCAAGTTGGTATCTATCCGTTAATGAGTAAAGATGGTCTTGATACCAAGGCGTTGGAGCTTCAGAAGCAGTTAATTCAAGCTGGTTTTATGACTGATTATGATGAGGCGGGTTCTATAGGTAGGCGTTATGCGCGTGCTGATGAGGCAGGTGTAGCTTTAGGAGTTACCATTGATTATGATACTCTTAATGATGATACAGTAACTATTCGTGACCGCGATAGCTGGCAGCAGGTTCGTACATCGATTAAAGATTTGCCTGAATTACTGCGTCAGTATTTTACTGGAAAAATAGGCTTTGAATCGTTAGGTAAATCGGTTCAAAGTAAGTAGCTACCTTTTTTAATGAACAAGTACACAAGTTGTTATAAATAACAGGTTTAGATGAGAGGGGCGCAGAAAACACTTGGTACTTCCTTCAGAAACAGAAGAGCGCGTAAAACGTAGAGCGCTAAATGCATGTTCAGATAATTTACGTAAAGTTGTAGATGTTTCCAGAAAAATTCCGCAATTAGTTGAATACTTTGCAGCTGGTGATAAGGATAACGCAAGAAAACTCTTAACAGAAGTACGTGCCGGTGAGGAAGAGGTCATCACGTCACGTAGAATGGTAAGTCAGGAGCTTGCTGAAATAGGTGCAATTCTCATCAGCAGAGAAGATTTTCTAAGGTTTACAAATCTTTCAAGTGAAATAGCTGACTTTTCCGAAGGTATTGCTTTCTATCTGATAGAAATCATGGAGCATAACTGGGTTGTATCTACAGACATTAAAAGTGACCTAATAAAATTGTCCTCCGCAGTTCTTGATTCAGTTCTCAAGTTACGTGAAACTATGATGGTTCTAAATTATGGGTCACAAAAAACCTTGGAGCGAGCTAAAGACGTAGAGATTGCCGAGCGTATAGTAGATAGTCAATACCGTGCGTTAACTATTAAAATTTTAAGCAGTAAACTTGACACTCCGGTGCTGTTTTTGCTCCGAGATGTTTTGCAATTGCTTGAAAACTCTGCTGATAAAGCCGAAGATGCCGCAGACACTGCACGCATGTTGTCAATGGTAATGTAAAATTGGCGCAAAGCCTTGGAAACCAAAAGATCAAAGTTGAACTGATAGATAACTTTCTAATTGTTTGGAATCCCACCGAAGGCTCCTCTCTTTACAAAACAGCCTATTACGGTAAACCCATAGGTATAGCAAAACCCAAAATTCCCGAATTTGATGAACCCCTAATTTTGGATCTGATGGAAGGTTTCTATCTTGCAGAGACGGGGAAAATTGAGATTACCGAAAATCAAACTCCTGTAAGTCTTGAGGTGCTAAGAAAGAAAGCTCTACAGCTCTATGAAGAATTTGAGGATAAATACGCAGTTTATCGTGACTTACGCACAAATGGCCTAATTGTCATGCCGGGAATAAAGTTTGGTTGTGACTTTGCTGTTTACAAATACGGCCCCGGCATGGAGCATGCGCCCTATATGGTTTCTGTAAAGCCACAAGGTAGCACAATTTCAGCAACAGAAATAGTGAAAGCCGGAAGATTAGCAACAACCGTACGTAAACGTTTCATAATTGCAGTGCCTGATAAAAAAGAAGAAAAAACAAAATATCTAATTTTTAAATGGTTTAAAGCTTAATGCTGTTTAATTGGTCATTAAAGTTTGGTTTATGAATTCGCCTCTGACTTTTTGATGCGGATAAACCTTTGACGTGGAAAGTACACAGCCCTCTTTTATGATTACATCATCAGCTATAACTGATATGTCAGAGATTTTTGTTGGATTCCTCTGACTTGAACAAACAGCTACATGTCTACCAATTATACTATCTGTTACCTCTGCATAATCACCAATTATTGCCCGATCCATAACTGCTGTATTGCTAATCACCGCGTTTTTGCCAACACGCGTAAAATTATCTATACAACAATTGTTTAAAGTTGCTCCATCCTCTATTTGGCAGTGACGGCCAATCAAAACGGCACCGCTGACGTTAATTTTTTTCTGTTTGATTCTTTGTATGGTTTGTTTACGGCATTTTTCAGAGTCATTACTGTCTCCTTGTACCCAAACAAGACAGTCGGAGTCAAGGTCTAAGCGTTCATCAAAATTGCTTATCATTGGAACGCCATTATGTAGCAGGTTTTTCATAGCCTCTAAATAGTTTTTAGGTGTGCCTACGTCAAACCAGCTGCCTTTAAGTGTGTAACCATAAACCGGATATCCTGACTGGATAACATAGGGAATAAAGTCATATCCGAAGTCTAGGCGGTTTTTGTCTTTAATTATTTGTTGTATGCCTTTTTCTTTGAATATTTTTCTAACTTCAGGTGAAATAACATACAAACCCGTATTTGCAAGATTACTAGGCGCATCCTTGGGTAAGGGTTTTTCAACAAAACTATTGATTTTACCGTTTTTATCAATGTCTGCAATACCTAAACCCTCAACATTATCAACTTCTCGAAGAACTATTGTTAATGCTGCCTCTTTTTCATTATGAAAATCTGTTAGGTTTTTGATTTTAACATCAAAAATGTTATCCCCCTGCACTGCAAATATGGGATTTCTTAGGTTGTAATATTCCATGTTAATTCTTGCCGAGTCCGCACTACCTAAATCCTCAACATTAGGCTGATATTTAATATGTAAACGTGGTTTAATGTTATAGCGTGCGCTAAAACCATACCCTGACTCAAAATAATCATAAAGATCTCTATAGTTAGTATAGCCCTTTACACCAAAAATTATGTTTCTAACTCCCTGTGAGGCTAAAGAGAGCAGCGAAAATTCTACAAGCGGCCTATTTAACAGACGCAGACAAGCCTTACTTGTTTCAGCTGTTAACGGCAACAACCGTGTAGCTTTTCCACCTACTGGAATAATAGCCCGAAGTTTTTCCGGAGCATACCCGTCTCCTCCTACTAATGGCGCATAGTTGTCACCCAAAACCTTTCACCAATAACTTGCAATACACAATAGGCACAAACAGACTTTTTAAAACTATCCTAACGCACATTATTGAAACTCTCCTTCCACAACAAAGACAACCACAAAACACAAGCCTACACTCATAATAACACAAACCAGAAAATTATATTATCTTAATTTTGTCCTATAGATATGACTCTTTTTTAAGTATATATTTACCTCCATGTAAGCACACATACCTTTTACCACCCCTTTTCTACAGTAACCCTAAATTTGACTAAAAACAAATAGTCATAAAACTATGCGTGTTTCCGTTGGAATTTTTATAACTAACCTTATCAACTACGAAGATAACAGTAAGAAGAAGCAGCATGAATAAACTTGGCGGATTTGTAAAATTAATACGGCCAGTCAACTGTGTAATGATGGGCTTTGCAGTATTTGTAGGCGCCTTTCTAGCATATCCACAGCTTGGTCTTAACTGGTTTAATATTTTATGTGGGTTTCTAACAGGTTTTACTTTTTGTGCAGCTGCTATGGTAATTAATGATTACTATGACCGTAAAATAGATGCTATAAACGAGCCTCAAAGACCCATTCCAAGTGGCATAGTGAAACCAAAAGAAGCATTAATGTTCATGACTGGTCTAATAATTGTAGGTTTTGCGTTTTCACTTCTGGCGGCGCCTTATGGTTTGCTTTGTTTTGTTGTTGCTGCCGCCTCTTTAGTGATAACGGCAACATACCTAACAGTAGGTAAACGTAGCGGTTTACCCGGTAACTTTTTGGTAAGTGCCTGTGTAGCCATACCCTTCATATACGGTAGTATAACGGCTATTGGAACTGTGGGCATAAATGTTGTGTTGTTTGCGTCTATGGCGTTTCTTTCAAATACAGGCAGAGAAATCACAAAAGGTATCGTAGACATAAAAGGCGACAGCTCTGAGGGCGTAAAAACCCTCGCGGTACGTTTCGGGGAAAAAACTGCGGCAGTTTTAGCAGTTGGCTTTTTCATGTTTGCAGTAGCTTTAACTCCAGTTACATGGTTTTTAGGAATAGTAGGTATTCTGTTTGTACCTATAGTCCTTGTTACTGACATAGGACTAATAGTGTGCTCTGCACTTTTGCTTCTGAACACCTCACGCGAAAAAGCCCGAAAAATCAAAAACATAGTATTACTGCTATTCCTAGTTGGCTTATTAGCTTACCTTTTTGGTGCATTATCTCTTAGTTTATTCTGAACACTTTTATTTTTGTGTTTAATGTTATTGTGATTGCCGAATGATGAGAAGGCATTAAATTGACTAAATTGGATGAAAATTCAGAGTTACTCTGACGGTAACGTCCGAGAAACTATGAATAGTGTGCGGTTACATGCTGTTTATAGTTTCTCGGACAAAAACAGGTAAATCAAATGAACAATGCGTAAATTCACACGTGACTGGATAGAAAAATGTTCCTAAATCACTAAAATATGCACCAACGAATGTACCCTGCGAGCGGTACTGTGCGAACGTCCGATGGTTTACTCAGCTCGTTGTGCTGATCGCTCCGTTCTGCGCAATGTAGGCAAGAATACGTTTACGGTCTTTGTTATCGTTTAGGTTATCGCAAAATTTAGTTATCGTTCACTTCTTTGAACGATAAATTGAGTGGCACTATGGTTTTGAAGATGACTCTGTCTACAGTTCAGAGCAGTTTGTTATTCTTTCATTATTGTCCAAATTTAGTTTTACCTTGTCATATGGCAACGTAAATAGTGTTGAACCAAAGAATCAAATTTTGAGGTGTGACATGCAAAATCCTGATTATTTGTTAGATCGCTTATGTCGTAACAATGGTCCATGCCTTATCGTAAAACGCTAATGCTAATAGTTTTTGTCGTTACTGTTATTCTCTTTTAAAGGAAGTTGCCCGAATTTTTTTGCATTCAATTTGCTGATAACTGATTTACCGGTGCTTTTCTCAATCTGTTGACGAGCTGCTTTAGCTGCTTTTGCCCCTTCTTTAGCTACCACTGCGCTCTTACGAAAGCCCTTAGGTTGCCGTACAATCGATATATCAGTTGCAGCAACTTCAGCAAGCATATTTAACACCAACTCTGTATTTGTCATGTTATCCCTAAGACTTTCAGTTTTTAGCCCTTTATGTTTTTTATATTCACGAGTAGTCATACCACTCCATGTTTTGCTCATCAAATCAGTAAGCACTGCATACTCTTGACCCTGACTAACACCACTCTCATCCCATTGGTCGGTTAGGGCTTTACGAACCTCAATAGACTTGATACGTTGATTTATCCAATTTTCACTATAACCCAAACGACGATAACTCTATCGCACGATCAATAGACTGCTCAGGATCCACAGCCTCATCAATATGCTCACGACCAACTTGAGCCATCCACAATTTAAAGGGTTCAGCTTTTGGCGAGGGTATGGATTGAATTAAGCGTAAAAGTTGTTCAGTATCCATTACGTCAGCATTGTATTTTTTTCCATCTGCGGCAACTAATTTCAGTTGGTTAGTATTACTAACCAACTCACTGCCCTCATTAACCAACTTGTTTTTTAGCCACTTCCAATAATTACGCACCTTTTTATAATCAGCTTGATCAGTCAAAATACCAATTACATCTAATACTGAAAACCACCATTTTTCAGCAGTTTCATCCCATACTGCACGAACCTGTTTTTCTTCAGAGTTTAATTTTATCTTTAGACACGATTATTCAACAGCCCCCTCTCGGTTATAATGTTCGAATTATCGAACGTTTTTCCAGCTTATCCACTAAAATAATTTGATAAGCCTGATCGTGTATTTTTTCTTTTCGAAGAACATAGAGGTTTTTCCTCTGATTGGTTTGATTTCTGTTTCTTGATAAATCGCGTGTCGAGAACAAGACGTTTGCAAATTTTACTCCAAAAGCAAGACTTGAACAAAGTATGGTGGATGAAACGGCGTTAAGAGAAGCTTTCATAAATGCTATTGTGCATAATGATTATAGTCGTGAGGTGCCTCCGGTGGTTGAGATTTTCTCTGACCGACTTACTATTACTTCTTATGGGGGTTTGCCGGCGGGGTTGAGTCGTGAGAATTTTTTCCGTTGTCGTTCTATGCCGCGTAATCGTGAGCTTATGCGTGTGTTTAAGGATGTTGGACTTGTGGAACAGTTGGGTTCTGGTATGGGCCGTATTTTAGAAGCTTATGATTCGTCTATATTTACGTTTGAGGATGAGTTTTTGATTGTGACGTTTCCGTTTGCTGAGGGTTTTACAGTGCCAAATGGCACTGTAAATGGCACTGTAAATGGTGTTGAGACAAAGAATCAGATTTTGATGTGTGTCATGCAAAATCCGGATTATTCGTTAGATAAGATTGCTGAAAAGACTGGTTATTCAAGGCGGACGGTAGTGCGTCAAATGAAATTACTTCAAGAAGTTGGGTCTATAAAACGTGTGGGTTCACCAAAGACAGGATATTGGGAAGTAATACAACAGGCAGACAGTGATAAGTAACCTTATTCATTTGTTTAAGTGGTAAAACCTCAACAATATGGAACTCGTTAATTGTGTCGCGGGTGGCGACACAATTCAGAATGTAGTTAGCTGAACTGGTAACAAGAAGAGTATCAAACGTCTTTTCGGCTAATCTTATGCTAATCAAGCGAAGATATGGTTCTGATATTTGAAGCAAATAAAGGCGTTTTCTTTGAAGTTGAATTTATAACAAAATTTTATACCGCTGATAGCGTCGGTATAAACGTTGGTACACCAAGTTGTAATTTTTTAACTCCGCAAAAGAGGCTTTAATCACGAAAAAATACATAATTAGTGTCCGAAACTGAAACTATCCATTAAAATAATAAAAAGGCATTATACTGTAATGGCGCCATTTTGTTCTAAAATTGAAATATCCTTATTGGTTAACTCATCACAGTTTATGTTTCTAAGATCTGCACCTGAAACTTTCATATAGGGTAAAGGATGAATTGTTCTTATTAGTTCTAAAAATTCAATATTCCATATCTTTATAGTGTTATCTGCTGAAGCGGAAACCAAGTATTTTCCATCAGTGTTATACCATACACTACGTACACAGTCGGTGTGACCTCCGTGGGTTCTATCAAGTATTTTAACGCATTTACTGTTGTTTTCCCATATTCTTATCGTTCCATCATCTGATGCAGACGCAATATGCAACCCATCAGGACTATAACACACACAATTTACATAGTCTGTGTGGCCTTCTAGGATATCAACTGGAACGAACTTATCATCAACTTTGCTTTTTTTCCACACCCTTACCGTTCTATCATATGATGCAGACGCAATATGCAACCCATCAGGACTATAACACACACTTCTTACATAGTCTGTGTGGCCTTCTAGGATATCAACTGGAACGAACTTATCATCAACTTTGCTTTTTTTCCACACCCTTACCGTTCTATCGTGCGAT
>WRJX01000101.1 GCA_009778385.1 Candidatus Bathycorpusculum sp.
TCATTCGACACAGGATTAGGCAATACAAACACCACAACACAAATACACACCGCTAGTTATATAGTTAACGAAAAGTTATACTGCTATACATACTCAACGCCTTTGCCGCGGCTAAGTAATCCAAAAGTTGACAAAATAACTCTATTTTTTAAGCCTAAATCGTTTTTTACCCTGTCACTATGTACTAAGGGAATATCTGGGCACCCATGGGGAATCAACTTTAGCTTTTTGCCTGAGAACCCATACTGTTTAAGTAAATCTTTGGTTGTTTGATTCATTACAACAATTATGTCACTACAAGCTACTATTTGGTCAAACACTTTTTTTATCGCGTTTTCAAAACTTGGAAGAACCGTGTGAAGTGTTGTTAACACAGGTTTTTCTATTTTTTCCAGAAAAGTGCAAATATAACTGCCATTTTCTCCCCCAAAAATACCAAATTCATGCTGCAAATTCACAACATCAACAGTTGACCTGTTTAAAAGACCTGCCATGAATTCATAGTCTTCAGGAGAGTCTCGTCCAATTTTATATTGAATTTGTCCATAAGCCGACTTACAAATACGTTTTCCATCGATTGAAATTACAGTTTGCCCCTTAAGTTTATTAAGTTGGCTAGTTGAACTGACTAAGTCCGAGGTAAAAGTTGCTATTCCACATTTTCGTGGTGGATATGTGCTTATATATGCAATTTCTTTAACGCTAGCCAATGTGGGGGTACCTAGAGCATGCTTTGCCAATAATTAGTCACGTATATATTAGAGTTTTAGCGGTCTTTAAGCACATGTGACTGTATTATTACAGTCACAAGGTTAAAATTTGACATATGATGCAATCATGTTTATATGTCGCCATGGCCCAATGAGTGAACCTTGAAGGGAGAGGGACATGAATCGTTTTAAAGGTAATCCTATATTAGAACCCAACAAAAATAACAGTTGGGAAGACTATGCCGTATTCAATGCAGCCGCTATTTACGGTAACAGTCAAGTGCACATCATTTACCGTGCAATGGGTAACGATAACATTTCAAGATTAGGCTATGCAACCTCCAATGATGGCTTCACTATAACCAAAAGGTTTGATGAACCCATCTTTTCACCTGCAACTCACGCGGAACATGATGGATGTGAAGATCCACGCTTAACAATTCTTGGTGACCAATGTCTGATGGCTTACACCGCCTACAGAAACCATGATGACCCCATGATCTTCCAAATCGCGTTAACCTCAATAAATCTAAACGATTTGTTCAACCATAACTGGAACTGGAAAGAACGCATCTTACCGTTCCCAAACATAAGAAATAAAGACGCATTGATTCTTCCAGTTAAAGTTGACAATAAATATGTCATGCTCCACCGTATTGAACCAAGTATCTGTATTGCTTACTCAGATGACCTCAAACAGTGGCACGGATTCAAATCAATCATGGAACCACGTAGCAAGATGTGGGATAGCAAAAAAATTGGTGCAGCTGGCACGCCAATAGAGCTCAATGAAGGTTATCTATTCATTTACCACGGAGTAGATGAACAAAAAACTTACTCACTTGGTGCAGCCTTACTTGACAAGTCCAACCCCGAGAAAGTACTCTACAGAACCGAAAAACCAATTTTGACGCCATGTGAAGGTTATGAATGCGTGGGTCAAGTGCCAAACGTAGTTTTCAGTTGTGGAAATGTGCTACTTGATGATCAAGTAATCGTTTATTATGGTGGAGCAGATAGCGTATTATGTGCTGCAAGTTATGAGCTCAACGAGTTACTTCCAGCAAAGTAACTCTTTCTTGTTACCTTTTCTTTTTTCTGTTGACCTTGAAGAGTAACCACATATTTTTAAACCGCGTTTAGCATAAAAATAGTGTACATCTAGAGAATTATCAAACTCTGATAAACTCAAAGTTGCGGTTTTTGTTGCTTTGATGCATCAGAAGTTTTTGTTTCCTATTTATCTCAACATGACAATTGAGTATCTAGGTGTCTTTTGAGGAGATGAAAGAGTTGCCAGAAACTTACAGTGACCCTGATACCAACTTTTACACCCAAAAACCCAGTTACACCGCCAAAGAGCATGATCAACCAAACATTATTACAGGTACTGAAGAAAATGAAGATTGGCAAAATAAAAAGTCTCAGGTTGCTGGCAGAATAACTAGTCCCATAGAGGATTGTATACAGGAACCCGGGTTTTTAATGAGTGAAGAAGTTCAAGAATGTATTCGGGATTGTGTAGACTGTTTTCAGACCTGCAATCAAACATTGATTAGATGTTTAAACATGGGTGGTAGACATGCTAAAGTTGAACATTTAAACCTCATAATGGATTGCGCCAGAATTTGCAACACAAACACTGACTTCATGTTGCGAAATTCACTGTATTATCCTCAAACCTGCGGTTTAACAGCTGATATATGTGATGAATGTGGTGATGTTTGCGATAGGTTCGAGGAGGATTTTATGAAGGAATGTGCTAGCGTATGTCGGCGATGCGCTGAGTCTTGTAGAGAAATGGCTCGATAAAGACAGGTATGGTTGTTTTATTTTTAAACTGATTTTTGAAGTGAAAATTTTGAGTGCATATCAGAGGTTGTTTAGTGTACTGTAGCAACCGTATAAGTCTCGCTGTGAAAAAGGTGAAACTAAAGCTTAACTTTAACTTCTGATTGCTTTTGTTTATTTTTGGCAGGTTAGCATTTTGATTGTCCATTGATGTACTGGGAAAAATTTATATGTCCTTTTTGCTTGTTCCAATTTACTAAATCTCAAATCAGATTAAATATATTTGGTGAATATTATGTCAACACAAGGTGGACAAGTTCCAGTTCTAGTACTAAAAGAAGGCACTGGAAGAACAATTGGCCGTGAAGCACAAAGAAGCAACATCATGGCTGCAAAAATTGTGGCTGAAACAGTAAAAACCACGTTAGGGCCATGCGGAATGGACAAGATGCTTGTAACTGGCATGGGCGACATTGCAATCACAAACGATGGTGCAACTATAATGAAAGAGCTCGATGTTCAACATCCAGCAGCGAAAATGCTCGTAGAGGTAGCAAAAGCACAAGACAACGAAGTTGGCGACGGTACAACAACCGCCGTTGTTTTGTCAGGCGAGTTACTTTCAAAAGCTGAAAGCTTGCTAGACCGAAATGTGCACCCAATCGTTATCATTGATGGTTTCAAGAAAGCAAGTGAAAAAGCCCAGGAAATTCTTGACACCATTGCAATGCCTGTAGCTTTTGACGATGAAACAACCCTTAGACAAATAGCTATGACTTCACTTAACAGCAAAGGCATCAATGTTGCCCAAGATCACTTCACAAAACTGCTTGTTGACGCAGTCAAACAGGTTGCAGAGAAAGTTGACGGTAAATACAAAGCAGACCTTGATTTAATTAAGGTAGTTAAAAAACACGGTAAAAGCCTTGACGAATCCGAGTTAGTCAAAGGTATGGTTCTTGATAAAGAAGTAGCAAGTTCACAAATGCCAAAAATCATCGATAGCGCCAAAATAGCCCTGCTTAACGCTAAACTTGAAATAGAAAAAACAGAGTTTGATGCTAAAATCAACATTGAAAGCCCAGACCAGATGCAGCTCTTCTTAGATGAAGAAGAACGTATGATAAAAGAAATGGTCACAGCCATCCAAAAATCAGGCGCAAACGTTGTTTTCTGTGAGAAAGGCATTGATGACATGGCACTACACTTCCTTGGAAAAGCCGGTATCTTGGCAGTTAAAAGTGTTAGTAGTAGTGATATCGAAAAACTTGCCCGTGCAACAGGTGGAAGTATTGCTGCAAGCGTAAAAGACCTTACCGCAGACACTTTGGGCAATGCTCAACGTGTAGAGGAAGTTAAAATCGGCGAAGACAAACTCATCTACATCCGTAACTGCAAGAATCCTAAAGCAGTAACCATAGTAATCCGTGGCGCATCAAACCACGTAATTGATGAGGCAGAACGCAGTCTACACGACGGTTTATGCGTAGTCCGAAACGTAATTGAGGACGGCAAAATCGTTGCAGGCGGTGGTGCACCCGAAGCTGAACTCGCAAAAGGTTTACGTGCATATGCAGTCAAAGTGGGTGGACGTGAACAACTTGCAATTGAAGCATTCGCTGAAGCAGTAGAAGCAATTCCATTAACCCTTGCAGAAAATGCAGGCCTTGACCCAATTGATATCATGGTTGTATTGCGCAGCGAACACGAAAAGAAAGACAGCAAATCCATGGGTATTGATATTAACACAGGCAAAATCGTATGCATGTGTGATAAAATGATTATCGAACCCTTGCGTGTTAAACAGCAAGTTATCAAGTCAGCCACAGAAGCCACTAACATGATACTTAAAATTGATGATTTGATCAGTATCAAAGGCGGCAGCAAGATGCCTCCAATGCCCCCAGGAGGAATGGGTGGCATGGGTGGTATGGGCGGCATGGGCGGAATGCCCTACTAACCCCACCAACTTTCTTTTTTGTAACTTTTAAATTCAGTTTTGCTTTTCTCGGTTGTTTTTCTTCTCAGTTTGTGTGTGCTTACTGGTAGACTTATATTTTTGAAGTCCTGTAAATTTAGGATAACATACAAGGGTGTTTTGGAGGATTTACACATGAAACACATAAAGATTTCAGCGTTTGACTGTCCTGATGCTTGGTTTAAAGCTTTAAGCAGAATCTGGTATGAGGGAGACATTTTCCCTGTTGGATTTGGTTCTGAAGAAACAGAAACAAAAAAGCTGAATCTTACAATTGAAATTGAACACCCTGAAAATAGGCCTCTTGTAAGCGATAAAGCGTCATGTGACTTCAAATACGTTCAAGGATACGCTCTTGAATACTTGTGGTGTGGAGAGAAACAGGAAGACGAAACCTACACTTACGGCAGCCGATTAAACAATCCAGTTAACCAAATTGAAGAAGCTATAAACCGGTATGCCCAAGAACAAAAAGACCGTCAAGTCACCATGGTAATCAGACTCCCAACAGACATTAAAAAGTTTGATAAAAACAACAAAAAAAGTGAGCCACCTTGCTTAAGCCTAATTGACACCGAAATTTCAGACGGAAAACTACACTTAACCTGCTACTTCCGCAGCTGGGACGCCTTTGGTGGTTTACCCGCAAACATTGCCGGTTTGCAACTTTTTAACGAGGCATTTGTTAATGAGATAAACGAAAAAGGTGGCTTATCTTTGAAGACAGGTAAACTGATTTTCCACAGCAAAAACTGCCACATTTATCAACGCCAATACAACCTCATCAAAGAACTACTCGAACCTAAAGACAACGCAAAACGCATGGCTAAAGCAATAAAAGACCAAAAAGACGCCTAAATTTTTAGAAAAACTGTTATCTGTAAAAATCGATTCTTTTCGTAACCATTTTTAAGCCTTTATAACTCATGCTAATCTTACTTAAGTGGAGTTACACTTTATGGGTCACACTATAGCTGTTTGGAAAACTCTTGAAGACCTCTTAATTGAGCTCCGAAAACAAGATGTCCAAATCCCAGCAAACATTATTGAGGACTTGCGGGCGGCACGGTCTATGATTGAATTGTCCTACAGCGAAGGCGTTCATGAGGAAGCTATAACAAAGGCTGAAGCATACACTGCCACTGTTGAAGCCTACCTGATAGGTCAAGCCCAGGAAGTCTTTGAGTCAAACATAGTAGATAAATGGCTCAAACGTCTCAAAGAAGCCAACTTACAAATAGACAAAGAAACTGATCTAGTTGAAGGTAGGTTTGTGGTAGGCGTACCTCGTGACCAGAAATGGATTCGTATTGAAACAGACGGTAAAATGCCTGAAGAATACGTGCTTAAATTGGCTGGAAAATGGAATTTGACAGTTAACAAGCAAGCTGACGGGCGTCTTATGGTGTATGGTCAACTAGGTGACGTTAAAGCATTTGTTAAGCAGGTGGCTGCTAAAACAACTTTAGACACCTGATTTTTGTTGTTTTCTTTTTCTGCTATCAACTATTTTTGTAGTTAAACTGTGCTATTTTATTAAAGCTTATTAAATTGTAAAACTATCAAACGTGTTAAGCAGAAAATTAAACGAGGCAAGATTTGTGCCCATTTGCTTACACATAAACCCATTTCAGGAGAAATATGTTAATTGATTTTGTTAATGACTACTGCGCCTCCTTCTAATGCGCCATGGTTTCATGGAAAAAGGCTTCCACCCCTTGGACTCATGTACGTTGCTGCAGCCTTAGAGCAAGCTGGGCATGAAGTACAGATGCTTGATAATTACCTAATGCAGCAAAGTACAGAGGAAGTTCAACAGCTTGTTTTGAAGCTTCACCCCGTTATTGTTGGTATAACCTGTGGAAGTGCCACCTACAAGAAATGTGTTGAAACTGCAAAAGCCATCAAACAGGTGGTTCCAGGTTGCAAAATTATTGTCGGTGGATGGCATGCGTCTTATATGCCTGAAAGTTTGCTTGAAACACCTGAAATCGATTACGCGGTTATGGGTGAAGGGGAACGCGCAATAACGGAGCTTGCCGCTTTCATTGTGAAAGGAGATTATTTTGGTGCTTCAACCGTTGCAGGTGTAGTCTGTCGAGGCTCCTCAGGGGTTATAAAAAATGAACCTAAATTTCTTAACATGGATGAGATACCTTTTCCAGCGCGTCATCTTTTGCCGCTGGAAAAGTATGATCGTAACATCGAATTCTTAAAAGCTAAACCAGCTGACGTGATGAGTATAAGTCGAGGTTGCACCTTTAGCTGTGGCTTTTGTGAGACTAAAAAACTCTGGGGGAACATCAACCGCCAATTCAGTCCCCAACGTGTTATGGCTGAAGTAAACGATTTAGTAGCCAAATATAATACCAAAGGCATTTACTTTATCAATGATAATTTTACCATGCGTAAGAACCAAACCGCCGAGTTCTGTGACTTACTCATTAAAAGTAAACTGGATCTTGAATGGGTCTGCGACACCAGGGTCGATCTCATCAACCAAGAAATCCTTGAGAAAATGGCCTCTGCAGGCTGCAAAACCATTTGGTTTGGCATAGAATCTGGTTCTCAGAAGGTTCTTAATCACATTAATCGTAACATAACCTTAGAACAAGTAGAAGAAGTTTTCAAGATGTGCCGCAAAGTTGGTATCCAAATTGCGTGCTCATTTATGTTGGGCATGCCTAGCGAAACCAAAGAAGACTTAATGGCATCTTATCGTTTTGCTGACAAGCTTGATGCTGACTGGTGCCAATTCAATGTGTTTATCGCTTATCCAGATAGCCCCTTGTGGCGTGAAATGCTTGAAACCGGTAAATACACACAGCTTGACGATTTTCTGTACAGTTATAAAACCGATGAATTTGACTACGATGAATTGATGCGCATACAGAAACAGTTCTTCAAAGACTATCACCGTGCGCCAAAGCGTATCCTGAAACGTATTCAAAGAGAAGGTGTGCTAAACTTTGCCAAACGTCGTCTCCATCCATCTCCCGTTGACAATGCAGGTATGGCATAGGTAGGAGTACAGTTGCAAAAGCGGAGACTTGGTCGAACAAATCTTCAAGTATCCATAGTTGGCTTCGGCGGAACATGGATATCTGAAATAGACAAGTCCACCGCTGTAGACGTTGTTAGAAGAGCGTTTGAGTCTGGTATTAACTATTTTGACACTGCTCGCTGGGACGGGGATAGTGAAGAAAAAATCGGGTGCGCCCTAAAAGATGTTCATGATCAATGTATTATAGCTACAAAAACTGGCTCCCGAACCAAGAAAGAGTCGCTTGAAGACTTAAGAAATAGCCTTCGTCTTCTCCAAATTGATCATGTTGACATTATCCAACTGCACGGTATTGATGATGAAAAAACTTTAAACGCCGCCATGGGTCCAGATGGGGTTCTGCAAACCTGTAAAGAAGCGCAAAAGGAGGGTTTAACGGATTTTATTGGTATAACTGGTCACAAACCCCAGGTTCTAACAACAGCTGTCAAGACCGGCGAATTTGACATGGTTCTTGTTCCACTTAACGTTGTAACCCGTCAAGCTGAAGAGGCACTCTTACCAGCCGCTAAGGACTTAGATGTTGGTGTAATAGCAATGAAGCCGCTTTCAGCAAAAACATCTAATCTCATAACCTGTATGTATCAGCCTTCACTTTCACTAGTTTCCGATGAACCTGAACTCAAAGCGCTCCTTGGACAAAACAAGGACGAGATGGTTCATAATCTTCTTAGATACAACTTATCAAAAGACATTACCTCAACGCTTCTAGGGGTACGTTCAGTTGTTGAAGTTGAAACCGCGCTAAAGCAGGCGCAAACTATCAAGGTTTAACTGCCATAGAGGAGAAATGTTTTGACTTCAAACTTGGTGCCTACTGTCGTGACTGTGGTTTGTGTATGCCTTGCCCTGAAAAAGTAAATATCCCCGCGATATTGCGTTTTTACTCTTTCTACTCAGTTTATAGATTGAAAAATTGGGCCCGTAAACTCTATAACGGTTTAGAGGTAAAATCTGATAAATGTACCAACTGTGGATTGTGCCAACAAAAATGTCCCTATAACCTGCCAATAGAAAGTATGCTTAGAGAAGCGCATGAGAAACTGTGCTTAGTTTTTTTGGAATAGACAGATAAATGTTGCTGTTGGGGCACCCCACTCTGGTGAATATGTTTTTGATTGAAGTAAGGTGAATTTTTTGCCAAGCATGTGCTGAAATTTTTCTACGGTGAACCAGTTTTTGTGGGCGTCATACCGTAAACCTTCAATGCCCTCAGGAGCCTCCAAAATTAGTAGCCCCTTAGGTTTTAGAACTCGGTAAGCGTCATCAAGAAAGCGTTGGGGATTCCAAAGGTGTTCAACAACCTCTGAGGCTAAAACAACATCGAAAATTTCTGGTTTGAAAGCCAAGTTTTCAGCGTCTCCTGAGAAAACGTTTGAGACATGGCGTTTGTGAGCCATTGGTGTGATTGTTGGCAAATCAAAACCGATTACTGTGCTACCTTGTTTTGCGATGGGTTCACTTAATACTCCATCGCCGCAGCCGACATCAAGAACATTTAGGTTTTTACCTCCAATGCTTATCATTTTAAGAAAGGTCTGAATTCTTGCCTGATTCAAAGGTCTTGCATAAGAAACTGCTGTGCTATGTTGGAATGCAGCTGTGTAGGTATCATATTTTTGCCATTCAATCCAGCCTTGACGGCTTGTATTTCGGTGGCGGTACAGCGTCTCCCGTATGATAATATGCTGTATCTGCTTTGGATTTCTAAGGAGCCACATCATACCGTGGATGTAGCTTTTGATGCCGCTTGACATTGGCTTTTATTGATTATTCCCTGCAATTTAAGCATTACAGCATCCAACAAAACTTGGAAAGCCATTTCTGATCAGCAGAAGATACGAACGAAGTAGACCTTGGGCTTTAACTTAATGTTTATCTCAAAATGTTGTCTAAATGTCTTTTAAACGTGAAATTTTATAGTTTTTGCTTTTCCATGTTTTTTTAATAGAAAACGTTGGGTTCAAAAACGTATATTAATCAAAGTATCCAATCTATCAAGCGAACGAGATTAGGGGAAAAAATTTGAAGTCTCATGTTACATTTGTCAACCCGCCTTATCCACAAGGATCACATCAGCATCCGCCATTTATTCCACTAGGCATCGGATATTTGGCTGCTGTCTTAGAGAAAGCTGGGTATCAAGTAGATGTTATTGATTGCCAAGCAATGAAACTAACTTATGACCAGTTCCGAGAAGAACTTGCCACGCGCAACCCTGATGTTGTAGGTATGACTGCAACCACTTTGATTTACAAGTCAGGTGCTGAATGTGCAAAAATTGCCAAAGAGGTAAACCCCAAAATCGTAACCATACTTGGCGGTTCGCATGTTTCTTTCTGGGACGAAAATGCTCTAAAGGAATATCCGGAACTTGACATTGTTGTACGTAAAGAAGGCGAAGGTACCCTTCTTGAGTTAATGGAACGAATAGAAGCAGGAAAGCCTTACTATGATGTAGTAGGTACCACATGTAGAAACGGTGATGAAATAGTTAAAAACCCCGACCGTCCCTACATCCAAGATCTTGACTCCCTGCCTTTCCCGGCGCATCATCTTTTCCCACTTGACTACCTCAACAAGTTCGGCGTAGTTATCTTTCCAGTGTACACAAGTCGTGGCTGCACTTTTTGGTGTAATTTCTGCTCAGCTGTACGCATGTTCGGTAGAGGTTACCGCATGAGAAGTCCTAAAAGCGTGGTCGATGAACTCGAACACCTTGTCAAAGATTTTGGTGCTCAACAATTCACATTTTATGATGATGCGTTCTCAGTTGACCAGAATCGTGTTCGAGAAATCTGTCGGCTCATAAACGAGCGAGGCTTGAAGATTAAGTGGGACTGCGAAACCCGTGTAGACATGGTTGACCGTGATTTACTGCAGACCATGAAAGACGCAGGTTGCATTGCTGTCTGGTTTGGTGTTGAAGCTGGTTCTCAAATGGTTATTGACGCCATGGGCAAAGGTTACAAACTTGAAACTATAAAGACCTCATTTAAAACTGCTCAAGATGTCGGTTTAATGACTGTTGCAAGCGTTGTTCTAGGCTTTCCTGAAGAAACTCCAGAAACTTTGCGGGAAACCACTAAATTTATCGAAGAACTTAACCCTGATGATGTTGGTTACTACATTGCTACTCCGTACCCTGGAACTCCAATGCATGAGCTTGTAACTCAGAAAGGCTGGTTAAAAATTACCGATTTCAATCGTTATGACACTGCCACTCCAATCTTTGAAACCCCATACATCAGTTCAGAGCAGCTCAAAGAGATGCGTGAAAAAGCCTTCCAAAGTTTCTACATACGTCCAAGTTACATTTGGAAGATGTGGCGAAAAGGTGGTGTCTATGGAAAATCAGCCACAAGAACCGCTTTGGCGCACTTGCGAAGAAAAATAAAAGCAGCTTTTTAGCTGTTTTTCTCTTCTCATATTTGATGGTGATTTATGATGGGTGCAACTGCAAGAGTCATGTTGGTTAATCCTCCCGCATTACAAGGTGTCTTTCACCATCATCCCTATCTGCCTATGGGATTAGCGTATCTAGCAGCTGTTCTTGAAGAGAAAGGTAACCAAGTAGCCGTTTTGGATTGCAGCGCTGAAGGTATAGACCAAAATCAGCTTAAACAGAAGCTCGTTGAGTTTAATCCTGATGTTATTGGCATAAGCTCAATGACTCCTATGGTGCTTTCAACTATGATGGCTGCAAAAGGTGCCAAAGAAGCATGTCCAAATGCCACCATCGTTTTGGGTGGTCCACATGCTACTTTTATGGATAAAGAAATCCTCGCCGCTGAACCAGCTGTTGATGTGATTGTCCGTGGCGAGGGTGAAGTAACTTTTGCAGAATTAACCAAAAGAATCATCAACGGTGTCGGTTTAAACTCTGCTGATGGTATTACTTATCGTCATCAAGGCCAAATTGTACAAAATCCAAACCGCGACTACATCCAAAATTTGGATGATTTACCCTTTCCAGCATACAAGCATTTTCCGCTTGAAAAATATCGACTTTTTGGCAAACTATTCTTTCCCGTAATTACCAGCCGTGGCTGCCCCTTCCAATGCAACTTTTGCACCACCAGTCGCATTTTGGGCAGACAATATCGTGTACGTAGCCCACAAAATATTGTTCACGAACTTGAACTGCTAAAACGTGACTACAGCGCTGACTCTTTTACCTTCTATGATGACACATTAACACTTGATAAGAAACGACTCTGTGACATCTGTGACGAAATAAAACGTAGAAAACTTAACATTCCATGGGACTGCCAAACTCGTGTAGATCAAGTTAGCGAAGAAATGTTTGCTAAAATGAAAAACACCAATTGTCAACAAGTTTTCTTCGGTGTGGAATCAGGATGCCAAAGCGTGCTTAATGCGGTAAATAAACGCACTGCCGTTGAGCAGAATGAAGCTGCCATTAAATTGGCAAAGAAATCAGGTTTGTTTGTTGCTATATCTATTATTATTGGCTATCCAGGAGAAACAGCGGAGATGCGTAAAGAAACCTTTGATTTCATTAGGCGTACTGAACCCGATGACGTGTATCTTTGTATCGCAACACCATACCCCGGCACGGAATTGCGCAAGGAAGTTGAACAGCTCGGATATAAAATATCCTCTGACTGGAGTCGATATGACACCACAACACCCGTATTTGAAAATCCTTTACTCTCAGACGAAGAAGCTATACGGATACGCAAAGAATTCTACAATAACTTCTACTCACCAAAATATGCACTGCGCCACATGTTTAAGCGCAATTTTTATAGCCGCGTCATGTCCCGAGTCGCTGTTAACCACCTGATTTGGCGTATAAAAGGTCATTAAACGTAATCTGCTCTTTTCCAAAAAGCTTCTATCTCTTTTAGTTTTAGCAAAAGTTTTTCAGATGCCAAAAACCATACTTGATTTGAGATGGCAATTAGATGCGAGTTTGCCTCATAAATCCGCCTAGAATTCAACCGAAAGCTTGGGGAAAACCAAGCGTTTACCAACCAATGGATATAGCCTATGTAGCTGCTATGCTGGAAAAAAAGCATGAAGTGTTAGTTATTGATGTACCTAATGAAGGTTGGGAGCTTCTCGAAGAGATTAACGGCGGAAAATATCGACAGGGTTTATCGAACACGGAAATTGTTGCCCGAATACAAAAATTCCAACCAAAACTCATTGTTATCTCAGTACCTTATTCAGGCTGGTCCACCGCAGCTTTTGCGGTAGCTGAAACCATTAAATCTGCCGACAAAAACCTCAAAATTGCACTTATCGGTTTACATCCATCCTCACGCCCTAACGAATGCCTAAAGCAAGACAACGTGGATTTTGTAGTGATCGGCGAGCAGGAAATAACAACACTTGAACTCGTTAACACCATAGAAAAGGATGATGTTCAGAATTTAAAGAATGTTAAAGGATTAGGTTTCATAGAAAACGGCAAAGTTGTAATTACAGAGGCAAGACCCGTTATTGAGAACCTCGATTCATTACCTTTTCCCGCGCGCCATTTGTTGCCTATGAAAGAGTTTTTTGAAGCCGCTAAAAAAATCCCCATCAGCGGCAACTTGAAGAAGCCCTCAATTCGTATGCTTACCACCCGTGGCTGTCCATATGGTTGCATCTTCTGTTCAAACCACCTAATCATGGGACGTAAATGGCGTGCACGTAGCGCTGAAAACGTAATTGCTGAGATAGAACAAATAGTCAATGCCTACGGTATACATCAAATTGACTTCCTAGATGATAATATCGCTTTCAACCGTGAGCGCTTAGTAAAAATTTGTAATATGTTAATCGAAAAACGCCTAAACATTGAATGGTGTACTCCTAACGGGGTTCGTGCCGACGCTTTAGACCCTGAACTTTTGGCTTTAATGCGCAAGGCAGGTTGCCAAAAAATTTTAATTGCCCCCGAATCAGGTGTTCAGCGTATCGTGGATGATGTTATCAAGAAGAAGCAGAGCCTTCAATGTGTAGAAGAAGTAGTGAATGCTGCTCACAAAGTCGGCATCAAAGTTGGATGTTTTTTTATTTTAGGAATGATCGGTGAAACCAAAGAAGACATGAAACAAACCATCCAGTTTGCTCACAAACTGCGGCATCTGGGTGCTGAATACTTCTACTTCAGTTATGCTACACCTCTTTACGGCACCGAGTTGTACCGCCAAGCTAAAGAGGGTAACTATTTAACAAGTGACTTTAGTGACGATGCTCTCTCTGCAGTACAACCTCTAATTGAAACATCCGAATTTACCGCTGATGATCTACGTTGTCTAGCTGCCGAGGCAAATTTGGTAAACCCAACAGTTACCCATGAACGACTGCTACGTGCAATTCGTAATCCCAAAAAAGCACTAGAAATTTTGCTTGCAAGAAACAGGATCAAACAAAAAGTTTCTTAATTTTGTTTCTTCTTTTTAGTAGTGACCTAAAATTCCTGAAAATTATGCATATGTTTGTGTTGCTCTTTGTAAATATGGGGAATTTTGAAAATACCTCTAAATCTGCCTGATTGGTAAATGTAGACTGTTCATCTATAGGTAGATGTGTTTGGTGTTGCTCTGTTAGTATAAGGTCATATTGTGTAGGTGTGTAAGGATTGTTTATCTGAAAAGGGTAGTAAAAAACAGAATGATTCGTGGAATACAGCGTTACAAAGGTCAAGATCGTGAATAAAAATAAATAAGTTGATGCTGTTTATAAAAAGATTATACGTTGCAGTTGGGAGGAGTCATGGTAATGTCTATTTTGTTGGATTTAGGGAGTATTTTACTTGGACTGATTGCATGGTTACTTCCTCTTATAAATCTTGGCATAGAAAATAAGGTTAAGAACAAAAACTGGGTTGTGCTGTCTGTAGCAAGTATAAGTGCTTGTGCTACCTCTTTATGTATACAACTTTTCACCACCAACAGTTGGGACAAGAGTGATTGGTCAGTTGATTTCATAGCGTATGTGTCTTTGGTGCTTCTTGTAGTTACAATTGCACTCAACGCAATCACGTTAGTTGTATATCGTAAAAGTAGTGAAAAATAAGACAATGGTGTTCAGGTTCAGATAGATAAAACCATTTTTCATAACTTTGCTAACTTCAATACTTCTTTCTGATGGATATTTCGTATTTTACGAGCTTTCACTTTTCACTGACTCGCGTAAACCATCATCAATGTCTCTACCTATAAGTGAAAACTCTCGGTGAATGACGTCATGTGTATAATTATGTGTATTATTACATAGGTTTATTGTTTGCCAAAAACTTTTTTGTTTTTTCAAATCCGCCACATTTTCAAATATTTCCACATATGCATAATTTTCCGGGAAATTAGGTAGTGATTACTGTTTTTTTATGGAGATAATGTGGCAAACTTTGTCGGGTTGATTGGTTGAAAAAACAAATGCTTTTTCACCCATTTTGTTTATTTTCACAGCGTTGCCAAACGATGTTAAATATGCTGTGGATTTATCCATACCACGCCTGACTCCAAGACCCGCATAGTTTTTGAAATCTGCTTTAACTTGTTCGCATGATTCGATTTCGTGCAAAAAGAGACTTTTATGGAAAAAACCATAATTAACAATCAGTTTTTTCGAAGTGATTGTTATCTTAATGCTGCGAAAACTAGCAAGTAATACGGCGGCAAACAAAAAAGGAAGTGCCATAACAACCGCAAATAAAGGTGATCCCACGGAAAAACTATACCTAACTGTTAATGCAAGTACAACAATTGTAAGTATCAAAGAGGCAATAACAAATATCCTCATAAATCTGTGGTTCATTACTTTTTCGCGATATTCAATTGTATCCCCCATTTCACATCCTCCTTGAATTAAACTGTATTTTAATGTCTGATTAATTTTTTGGCTATTCTTTTGTCAAGTTTTAAGTTGTAGATTGGCTTTTTTGATCAAGTAGTAGCCTTTGGTGTTTTTCCATTCTGTATTGGCTTTCTCAATGGTGATTTGTTTTTTGTAAATTGGGCAATCAACGACAAGTGTGTGGTATTCTCCCCATTCACCTATGGGATTAATTTTTTTCTCAGAAACTCTTTGTTTGATTTCGTTAATGATGTTTTGATCCATTATTTTGCCAAGCCATTCCTTGTTTGCACCCAATGCGGTGTCTACTTCTATAATTAGACATTTAAAGCCAAGATGTTGCATTTCATTAAGTCCTGCAATGGGATCTTTGCCAAAAAGAGGCGCGTATTGTTTAACACCTATGGGGTCTAGAATTTCTTTGTAGTAATCAAGATGTTCAGGTGTGGTGGTTACGCCTGAAACTAACATGCTTGCACCCAGTTTTTTGAGCGCTTTACCTACGTCTTGCGGATTTTTACCCACAATTATAGCTGGAATACCTGTTGCTTCAGATATCAACTCAATCATGCGTTTATTTTCAAGGTGGGCTTTGCCGCCTGTCTGGATGAACATTAAATGTTTAACATTTAAGCCTTCTTTAAGTGCTGAGTACAACGCGTAAACAGAGTCTTTTCCACCTGAAAGTGAAACAACCACGTGGTTAGTCAATCAAATTACACCTAAGTTTAGTTGCTTTGTATTGTTTTTGAAAAATAAAAACCTACACCTCAAACCACTAATAGATCTGCTTAGATAAGAAAAATCAGGGTTAACCCCTGAAAGCACTTTCTGATGAAGTCTAAGAAAGCCTTCGGTTTGTTTAATCGAGGTTTTCAGTTTTTAAAAATGCTCGTTTGTTGCGTTGCCACAAAATTAAGCCTTCAGCTAAAAATAATGCTGCTGACCCAGCGGTAATTGGAACTAAATATCCAACAGCTAAACTTGGTGACAAACCCTGAGAAAAAAATTGTGCCCCTAAAATAGCGGTTTCAGCTATTAGAATACCAAAGAAAAAAGGGCGTAACAGATTAAACGCGGCACGAGGGTTCTGCCGACCCACACATGCCCGCTAATACTGTTTTTCTCCTTTGCAACGTATGTACCATACACGGTTTTTTCGATTAAACCAAGTGACTCTAACTTCTCTAATTGCCTATGTGCTGTACTTGGACTAGACAGATTGGCGCCACGCATAGCTTCACGTGGACCAACAGGTTTACCTGCTTTAACCACAAAGGCGTAAACGCTTAATGTGTTGCCTTCTAAATCTTCATGATCCACGTTAGTCACGGTTTTCACTCCACAGGTACAATAAACACTTCGAGACCGTATCGGTCAAGCTGGAACATTTGATTGTCAGATAAAACTGTATTGTATATGTAGCTATTTCCAACACGTGTTAGGGCAAGCTCTTGAATCTTTGCTACGTCAGAATGTGTAACGGTTATAGTGTTGTCTTTAACGAAGGCCTCCATGTCAAACTCTATATCAACGCTTGAAAACACTCGTGTCAATGCCTGAACGATGCCTGATTGAATAATATCGATTCCTACCTCATATGAATGGGCATTCACGCTGCCTGAAATTATTAACAAACGAGATTCACCTGGCGCAAAGAAACAGTCGTATTCATTCTCTTTGCTTGCTTTAGACCCTGAGCCTAGATAGTTTACAAATTGGCTACTAAATCCTCCCTTTGATGAGTAGGCTACCCTTTCAGGTTCAGGTTCTTTGTCAAAGGTAACTCGTCCAGTTACGTCAACCCATTTGCCGTTCATGTTTAAGTAGATGTACTTGTTGGTGTTTGTGCCATCTTTGATTGTATATTCATAGCCTTGTACACCCTCTATCCATTTGTAATAGTGGGCATTATACATTTCTTCGATTGTACTGTTTTCATTTGTTCTGATATCGCCAGAATCATCTATAAATTTCCATGTGTTTAATTTCTCATCCAGATTTCCAATAACTACTCCGTTTTCGTCAATGGATGGCCAGGGGATGGTACATGTAACGTTATAGTATACACCGTCAACCCAAGCACCTTTTGCTTCTATGCCTCCACCACTGCTACCGGGAGTGTTGATAGAATCTATTATTGCTTGGGCTGTGGTTTCTTGGATTTCTTGCGCCGTAAAGAAACTTATTCCATGCAAGATAGTCCTGTATTCAGAGGGATTAGTGACATTAATAATTACTTCGTAGTCTATTCTTGATCCGCTATTTTGAGTTATAGGTGCATCGGGGTCTGTTATTGTAAAGTTTGCATAGACGACTTCAAAAGTGAAGGGTGCTGTTGGTCCCTGTGCCTTTGTAATCCAAGGTTGTACTCTTAGTTCTGCCATGAGTAAAGGTGTTGTTGCTACAATTCCAATAGTAAGTGATAGTATCAAACATATGACGAATTTTTTGTTTTTCATGTTTTTTCACCGTCACGTAATGGGCTAAAGCGGCTATTAGCTCTGCTCACGGAACATTTCTGTTCCAAAGCGGAACACATGATAGAAACTAAACAAATTGTTTGAATAAGGCTTTTTTCAAAGACAATGTATCAAATTTGATAAACCCTGCTCATACTTTGATGTTGTACACAGGAGGTGTTTATGCTATAGATAATGTTTGTATTCTCTTTTATTGGGAAGTTTGTATCATTGTCACGTCGCTGTCTTCAAATGTATGTTTATATGCGGTACAAAAAATAAGTTGGTAAAAATAAAAACAGTTTTTGTCTTTGTTAGTGAATTGAAGATAAGTCTTTTTTGTAGGGTAAGCCTGCTCTAGCGCCCATTGTCATGATGCTTTTGGAAGCCACAAAATTACCCAGTCTACCGCATTCATAGAGATTATTTTTGTTGTCTAGTAATCCATGAAGAAAACCTGCATCAAAAGCATCCCCCGCACCTGTTGTGTCTATGGCTTTTATTGGAAAGGGTTCTACTGTAACTTGTTCTTGTCCATCGGTTACATAACAGCCTTTGGCGCCAAGTTTAACAACAACTATTTTGACACCCATCTCCAAAATGATGCCTGCACCCTTGCGGTAGTCTGCTTCTCCTGTTAACTGTTCAAGCTCCAAAGCGTTAGGCATAAACACATATGAGCTTCTAATGAGCGGCTCTATAGCGGTAAAACCTCTCTGAGCATAAAGCGCACCTGGATCAAAACTAAGCTGGATCGAATCAGGTAGCATACCTGCTAGTTTTTTTTGGGCACGAAAGGGTTTCTCACCGATAAACGAGGATATATGTAAAAATCTTGTCTGGGCAACGTATTCAAGGTTAATTTCTCTGGATTCAAGCGTATCGTTTTCGCCTGGGTTAATGTACAGTGCCCTTGCGCCTTTCTTATCCACAAACCCCAGGGCCGCACCGCTTCTGCCCTTTTTTGAATGAATAAGTCCATTAACATCTACACCTTCACTGATAAAATTGTCAACCTGCAATTTACCTTCATGATCATCAGCTACTTTCCCAACAAAACCCACTTTGCGGCCAAGACGTGCTAGGCCAACAATGGTGTTTGCTGCTGAACCACCACAGGCTTCAGTGTAGCTTTCAATGAAACTTTCTTCTTCTGGCCCTGCAATGCGTTCAACTTTTAACAGCGTATCAACGTTTAAGGCACCAAACCCGATAACGTCAAGCTTACTCATTTATACCCAACTCGCTAAAGAGAACCTTATATTGACCTAGTTTGCCGCCATAGTTACCCGCTGAGATACGCGTCACACCTTCAATGTTAAGTACGGCTTCAATGCCTGCTTTGAGGGCTTTTTTGATTGCATCAATGTTTATGCCATCAATGACTAGTTCGGCTATGTAGTTTATGCCTTCAGGCACCAAAGATTCTTTGCCTAGTTTGGTTTTAAGTGATGGACAGTAAATGTGGTTTGTTGTGGGACCAATTTCTGGAAAGTTGGTTTCTGGTTTGGATCCAGCTGAGCAGACATCAAATGAGGTGACAATGCCTGGGACAGTGTGCATAGCTACAAGTGATTTTTTTCCTGCTTCTTTTAGGGCTTGTTTGGTTTTACACATCACCCAAAAATTTCCCCCCATAACGCCACGTGCATAACCGATGTAGCGTTCAATTACAAAGTCTGGAACCATTAAAGGTACAACGATAACTTCTCGGTCATAGCGTTGTTCTACCCATTCATAACCATCACCACAGTGACCAACCCGCTCCATCATATCCATTTTACCCTCAGCGTTAGATAAAGCGTCAAAGACTGCTGTGAAGGGTTTAACCAGTATGTCTTGTCGAATTTTGTAGGAGAGTTCTTTTTCAAACTTTTCAAGACACTTTTCAAAGCCTTTTTTCTCATTAAGTTCACCCCAAAACTGTACAATAGCGCCTACTCTGCCGTCAGGGGTTTCTTTTTCAGTGAGGTAACGTTCTACACCGCCTTCTGTTCTGCCAATTACAACAGATGGGGTTGCCGTTGAATCGTTAGCTGCTGCCGTCAAGGTTTCCATGTCATCTGCTGTGACAATTACACGGCTAAAAATTCCCGAGAACGCTTCAACAAAGGTATCATCAATGATTACTTTTTGTGCCAATTTATCCAAGTCTCCCAATAGCTACGCCACGAACTTTTTTGCGAAATTCGCTACTTTCCGTAACTATTGAGTTCATATTCTCTCTTGTAACTATTTGAACCTTCGGCCCAGTATCTGAAAACCCAAACACTTCTTTAAGCAACTTTAAATCTACCCCAGCGGCTTTCAGAGAGGCTTGACTCCACGACTTTACCACTTTAAGAACTTCCTCTTTTCCAAACCGATAGAATATGTCGGTGATAACGACTGTCACCAGGTTGTTTTCCGACACTACTGCAATATCAGCGTTTTTCACTGCATAACTGTTGCCATTAAACGAAACAGCTAAACCCCCATTTTCTTTAACTAAACTTAACGCTTCTACATCAGTAATGCTGTCTCCAACATACACAACATCCTCAAATGGGGTTTTCAAGTGTGTGACAACATCACAGACAGACTTAGCCTTCTGTTCTCCACCAACAGTGACAACATCGCTAAAGAAATTACCCACAGGCATCTGTGGAATCTCGCCCCAAAAAATCTCGTCAAGTCGCTTAATTAACGCTTGATCTTTTAAACTAAAGTCTGTAAGGCTTTTGGCGTTAGCTGGTATGGTGATTAAGGGCATTTGGCTGATTTCTTGTGCTCTTTCCTGTAAAATATTCCTTTCTTGGGGTGTTATGGATACCTTATCGAGACTGACTTTGGTGCAGTACGTATTTTTGTATGGAAAATCCACTGCTTTGCAGAGCTCTTTAATGTAGTGCTCATAACTAGTGCTGACAATATAGGGTTCAGCAATTGATTGAATGCGCTTAAGTGCGGTTTGAGTGCCTGCAATTAACATGATGTGGTCTGCCGAGAAATCTTCCATTTGTCGGTCGGTTACACCGTAGGCTTTAAAAAACGGCAAAATTAACTTCAATGTGATGCCCGCCGTGTAGCCAGTCTTATTGAAAACATCTGCTAAAATATCATCATATTTGCTGACGTTACAGAAAAAGTTGTCACCATTGGGAATAAAATTGGTGGCTAACTCGTATGCATTATCGTTTTTTGAGATTGGTCCTTCGCAGTCGGAAACAAAGACGCCCTTCACGCTTTGTTCCTCAACTCTTTCATGTGATTCACACTTTTGGCGATGTGTTGTTGTGCTGCTATGTCTGTTCGATTCCATAATCCACCACCACTAATGGCTCTTGCACCCTCTTGACTGATTTTACGTGCTTCTTCAATACTGTCGCCGATAGCCAATACTCCAACAGCACGTGATTTTAATGCATAGTTTCTGCCATTTCTTAGTTCCATGGAGCCAGGATAAATACGCATTTTATCGCCGTATTTTTTGACTAATTTGTACGCTTCGGTGAAGTCAACTGGTGTATCAATGTCGGATTTAACAATTTTGTTGGGATAAACATTCATGTATCCTCCATAGTCTGGTGGCACTTTGTAGGTTAAAACGGTTGCTGCCTTATTTAATCCGACACTTAGAAGATTTCCTTCAATCATTTTGTAGCAGACATCTATAAAATCATCTTTAATTATCGGGAAAATGTTGATGCTTTCAGGATCACCTGGACGACTGTTAATTTCTAAAATTTTTATACCCTTTCCAGTGTGCATAAAAGCTAAGTACAATGGTACTCCGCGAAGCGCTGTAGTATCGCTGATTTGACTACTCCAACCGTTAAACACCTTGTTTGCCAGTGCAATCTCGTTTTCATGTTCAGCGGCTGTTAAAAAAGGAAGCTTATCATCTACGTCTTTGTAAGAACCCATTCCACCAGTGTTTGGTCCCCTATCATCATCAAAAGCACGTTTATAATCACGTGTATCCGGCAAAGGGATGAAGTGTTTTCCATCGCAAAATGCCATACAACTGGATTCTTCACCATCTACTTTTTCTTCAATGATAACTGCACTGTACTGAAAGTTGGACATGAAATGTTCAAACAGTTCTTCACGATTTGCAAAGTGGTCACCCCAAACACCTACACCTTTACCTGCAGCAGGCTTGTCTGGTTTAACTACAGCTTGATTGTTAAGTTCATCAAGCCACTTGTAAACGTCCACTTTAACTTGGGCTTTGTCATGGTAGTTTTGAGGATCAAAAATTTTAAAGCGTGGGTTAGCTTCAGGGGCGATTTCTTGGAAAAGTAGACGCTGTTTAACCTTACTTTCCTCAATTGCGTAACTCTTTTTTGGACAAACAACTGGAATGCCCGTTTCTGCTTCAATAAGATCACGTAGTCCATCAATAATCGGTTTTTCTGAGCCTACAATAACAAAGTCCAGATTATCTTTGTAAGTTTGCGCAAACTTGCCGATGTCTTGAATATTTAAACTTGGAACAACAACATGTTTTGTGGCATGCTGAACATTAAAGGGATTAAACTGTTTATCTGCAATATACAATTCTACTTTGTAGTTTTGACTTCTTGCAAGAGCATCAACTATGGCAGCCTCTCGTGCACCGTATGAAACAACTAATACACCTACTGTTTCCATTCAATGACACCGTTTGCTTGATAGGAAATATGGAGGGCTTAATTTGTTTTTTTACCACTGCCCTTGTTTTCTTCAGCTTCGTATATGCGGCTTTTCTCCTCATAACCTTCGAGGAATTTCTGTTTCATTACATCAGCCAACTTTTGAGCTAAAGGCGTAGGATACTTACCAGTAACACATGCAATACAAAGCTGATTACAGGGTTGCCCTGTAGCTTCAACTAGTTTATCGATAGATTGATAACATACACCATCTGCACCGATGATTTTTGCAATTTCTTCTGGACCATTTCTGGAACCGATAAGCTGCCCATAAGTGGACATGTCAATACCGTAAAAGCATGGACCGATAATTCTTGGAAAAGTTGAAAAAACAAAAACTTTTTTGGCACCTGACTTGCGCAATTTATCAATGATAATTTTGGTCGTGTCACCACGGACAATGCTGTCTTCACAGATTATGACACTTTTGCCTGCAACTTTGGGGCCTAAAATGTTAATTTTTTTATCAATAGTCGAGAAACGCTCATTATTCAACAAAATAAATGCTCTCTCTGTAACGTAACGATGCCTCCTTGAAGCGCGCTCCCAACGAAGTCCCGAAGCTTCATGAACGCCCATAGCTGGATCGTCACCAGTTTCAGGCACGGATATGATTATATCGCATTCTTTTACTATATCTGGATTTTCATATACAATGTTTCTTCCGAAAGCTTCCCGAATTTCATAGACGTATTTGCCGTTAAATCGTGAATCTGGCCTTGCAAAATAAGCGTATTCAAAAGCACAAAACGCCTGTCTTGGTTTTTCAATGATTTGCTGTCGGATAAAACCCTCTTTTGTGGCAATTACCAGTTCACCAGGCTGCAATTCAAAGTCTCGTTCAAAACTATTCATATCTAAACTAACTGTTTCTGATGAAAAAGCCAAAGTCTGATGGTCTGGGCTATGTCCAGCACATAAGGGTTTAATACCGTGTATGTCTTTGAAAGCAAAGAAGGTTCCATCTTCTAATATACCTATCACTGAGAATGCGCCGTCTAAGCCTTCCATGACACCTCGAACAGCGTTAATTAAGTCTTTGCCTTGTTTAAATCCCAAAAGCATTTTATGACATACTATGTTAGAATCACAGTTATAGGTAAAATCGTCAAAATTGTTACGCATTTCTTCTATGAGATCCTGAGCGTTAACAATGTTACCATTAAATGACAATGCAAGTTTTATTTTATCTGTAGCACCCATAACTGGTTGTGTTCCTTGAATTATGGATGATGCATCACATTTTCCTGAAGTCGTATACCTGACGTTTCCAATTCCAATTGAGCCAGGTAGTCTTTCGAACCATTCGTTGATTGCTTCTGTTTTAATTTTTGGCACAAGATCCAAGTTTTTGTAGCTAAAAAACTGGCCTTGGTTGTAAGTTAAAACACCATGTGACTGATGGCCTCGATGATTTTGAGCACGTAGTCCCCAGTAAACGTATGGAAAGACTGTTTGATTATTGAAATTTTTTACACCAAATATACCGCAGCCTATGTTTGGTCCCTCTAAAGCAGTGTGAATAAACGTTAGATAAAAAGAGGTTTATCAGCTTTTAGTATAAATTCGGTCAAAAACATGTATTTTAACACAATACGATGAATACTTGTTATGTTCATCGTCAGCTTTTTGTTGTATGCCTTTACTTTACACAATAACTGAAAAGTTAGCTAGAAACACAACAATGAGCAAAACCTATGCCATGTTAGAGGAACATAGGATTTGCTTAAAATTGTTGTTCACTCTTGCATTTTGTGTTTAAAGTGTTAAAATGCTATTTATATCCTGATAAGTCATTAATTCACCATTTTCACACGGGGATTATGGCATGTTGGTTACAGCTCAAGTTGCAGAAGAAATGCTAAATATTCTTAGACAAACGGTAGCTATGCCAAGCCTTGTTAAAGCCAAAAGCGACCCCTTTGAAACCCTCATCATCACAATTATTTCACAAAACACCGCAGACAAAAACACTGACGTCGCTTTCACACGCCTAAAGCAGTGTTTCCAAATTACTCCGAAAACTCTCGCAGAAGCTGACCCTGCGCAGATTGAAGAATGTATTAAACCCGCAGGGCTCTACAAGGGCAAAACATGCGCAATACAAACCGCTTCAAGAACAATTCAAGAAAAATATGGCGGTTCATTAGATGCGATTTTGACGTTGCAGCTTGAAGAAGCAAGAAAAACTCTCACTGAAATGCCTGGGATTGGACCGAAAACGGCGGATGTGGTGTTGCTTTTCTCTGCCCAGAAACCCACAATACCCGTCGACACGCATGTTAACCGTGTCTCCAAACGTCTGGGTATTGCACCTAAAACGGGTGACTATGAAACAGTCCGCCTAAGCCTGCAAAAACTGTTCGCTGAAACTGATTATTTGGCTGTTCATCAACTTTTAATTGGACACGGACGTCAATTTTGCAAATCACAAAAACCCGTCTGTAGCAACTGCCCTATTAACAGTTACTGTGAAACCAAAGGAGTGCCCTAAATGGTTACGCTTCCCCCACAAATAATGGAGTACTTCCCCTATCCAGAAGTGCGTATACATCAAGACCAATTCATAGACACCATCTACAACGCTGTAAGTGTCAGACAATCCGTGCTAATCGAAGGCAGCAACGGCTTAGGCAAAACCATCTCGTCACTTTCTGCATGTTTACCCGTAGCAATTGAGAAAAAACTCAAAATTCTCTATGTCGCCAGAACCCACCGACAACATGAACGCGTCATTGACGAGTTGCGCATGATCTACAAGAAACAACCAATTAGTGGTATCTCCATTAAAGGACGTAACGAAATGTGCCTTAACTCGTTTGCAGCCAACGGCGCTTTTGACTCAAAATCACTCATGGAAATGTGTGACCTCCTAAAAGCCAAAGGCCGATGTCCTTACTACAAAAACGTAGACATGCAAACATACGATTACCTCCAATTGGTTAAACAATTGGCCGCAAAACCTTATACCGCAACTGAAATTCAACAGGTCTGCAAAAAGAAAGAACTCTGTCCATATGAACTCGTTAAAGCATCACTACCCGATACAAAAGTCATAGCACTAAGTTATCTATACGCTTTTGACCCAATGATCCGAACAGCTTTTCTAAAACACATAAACACTGACCTCTCAAAAACAATCCTCGTAGTTGACGAAGCACATAACCTGCCTGAAACAGCCATTGACATTTCCAGCAGTAACCTTTCACTTTTCGTTCTACGACAAGCAGAAACGGAAGCTAACCACTACGGTAACAAAGACATTGAACAATTCGCCCATTTCTTCCGTGAAGAAATAGAAAAACTAACCGAAAGCATCAACCGCGAAGAAATAATCAACCCAGATAGAATAATTGACATAATTCAAAAAGGTGGTATCTCTAACCCACGCAGCTTTTTTGAGACCATGCATGAAGTTGGTGCTGGAATCAGACGCGCCATGCTCGCAGAAGGCAAAAACCCTCGCAGCTACGTTAATTCCTTAGCTGATTTTTTACTACATTGGCTTGAAACCTGTGACGACAGTTCATACATTAACGTTGCAAGCCGATACTATACAGAAAAAAACCAGAAAACCTCCAAACTGGAAGTCATTGCTTTAGACCCTTCAAAGATTACTGAACCCGTTTTCTCTGCAACGTACGCTAACGTCATTATGTCAGGGACCCTGCAACCACTTGACGCATACATAAAGATGACCAAACTATCAAAAACTGCTGCACAGTTCATAGCGCCTTCACCATTTCCAAAAGAACACATTTTCTCAGCCGTCTGCTATGGCGTCACCACAGCAATGGAAAAGCGAACGCCAACAATGTACAAAGCCATAATTAAACGCATAGTTGAAGTAGTAGAAAATACCCCTAAAAACATAGGCGTTTTTGTTGCTTCTTTTGATGTTATGAATTCACTACTCAATGAAGGCTTAACTCTAGCTTTAGATAGACCACTTTACAAAGAAGAAAGAGGTATGACATCTAAACAAAATGAGAAACTTGTATCCGACTTCAAGGCATGTGGAAATAAAATGGGTGCAGTTTTCCTCGGCGTCTTGGGTGGTAGAACATCAGAAGGTGTTGATTTTCCCGGTAACCAAATGAACTCTGTCATAGTTGTTGGAGTACCATATGCTGAACCGACGCCTCGGGTAAAAGCACAAATTGATTATTATGAGAAATGTTTTCCCCGTTTCGGACGAGAATACGGCTACGTGTTGCCAGCCATGAAAAAAGCTTCTCAAGCTGCAGGCCGACCCGTGCGCACTCTTGATGATCGAGGGGCAATTATATTTTTGGATTCACGTTATGCGACAGGTTACTGCCGGAGTTTTCTGCCATCTTGGGTAAATAACGGAATGAAAATGTTGCCTGACCAAGATGGAATTTTAGCAAAAGAAGTAAAAGCGTTTTTTAGCCTTACAAAGGCATTTCTTTAAGTTCAGGATCTAGCTTAATTCTGCCTATTGCGATACTGGCTGGTTTGCTGCTAACTGGAGTTAACACCTTCATTACTCGTCGTGCCCGGTTGTATTCAAGCATGATGCCGATTCCAAGGAAACGTTTTGAGTTTCGTAAGCCGATAAGAATCCCTTTTTCTTTGCCTTGTTCTTTTGGAAGCACATTTTTCTCTTGAATTTCCATATAACTGGAGAACAGTGAACGTATTTTAGCGTCTTTTAGATATTTTGCATAGTTTAATTCTCGCAGTTTTGCACGTCTTTCGGGAGTACGTCCGCTAACAGCTACGGATGCTTCAACATAACATGTAGAGGCAGTTATTATGCTGGAAAGTAATGGTTTAAGTTCTTCTTGGTTTTGGATGCCAATTACCAAATCAGGTTTAAGCTGATTAACAAGTTGCAGTTTGTAGTTGACTGCGTTTTCACCTTCTACCCACCCGTCCGTGTTAATTATCACATAGTCGGCTTCGGCTTTCTGCATGATTTCTCTGTGCATTGTGACTATGCCTTCAATTGTTCTGGATACTGCCTGAATTGGTGAGGTAACCCCGATAAAGAATGCGTTAGATACCTTTAACTCATAAAGTTCAGTAACTTTTTTAATGGTGTAATCATAAGCGATAGTACATGGAGGGCCAATATCTGACTGATCTAAGTCACTATCCAGAACTGCAACTTTGGTTTTTCCATCGATAAGCTTATTGACTAAGTAAGTGCTAAAACTGCTTTTTCCAGAATCAGCTTTGCCCATCACCATGACTACTGCTGGCTTGTTTTGTATGGTTGTGACTACTTGAAAGGCCTCATTCCATGATGTGGGGATTGTTGTTGTTTCTGTTTCCTGTACTGCTGCATTTGCTCCCAGTGAAATATGGAGCTCTGTATTTTCTAAAGCGTAGAAAGGTTGTCTTTTTCCTTCACGTACAATGACATGCTGGCTTTCTTTTATTGTATAGCCAAAGACTTCTGTTTTACCTGAAAGGACTTTTACAGATGCCGGACCATTTACTAGTAAAGTTTTGCCTGTTTCAACTGTTTTTTTCATCTTTTTCTTTCCTCTCTTTTCTTTGATAAATGCAGCCTATTCTTGTCGATATTCTGGTAGCTGAAGTTATATGCCTTAAACTTCTGCTGCGTTTACTTAACGGCAAATTTGTTCCAGCTTCGCTAACTATCTCCAAAACAATTCTGGGTGGCAATGTATCATCCAAAGTTTCAATTAACCCCTTGTAAGCTGGTACTCCATTTCCAATTTTGATCTTAACGTTTGTAGCTGATAAGTTAACGTTTTTTAATATACTTTTTATTTTATTATTCGTTTCTCGTATGCTTAAACAGTTTGCCTTATCAACCACTTTGCCGTCAGCTATCACTACTAATCCCGTTACTTCACCTGGATCAATACCGATAACCATTTTCTCGTAATACTCTTTCCCCTGCAAGCTAACTATAACTTGATTTATTAAACTGTCCAGTTCATCCTCAGACGTAAACATTAAAATTTTACCGAAATCTATTTTGCTTTTTTCTTTAGGCGTTGTTATAACTACTTTAACTTCTGAAGGTATAGGCTCATTAGGTATTAAACTGAAAAATGGTGTATTATTATCCTTAAGTAGGTTTACAATGTGAAAATAAGCTTTTCCTTGTATTGTGGCAACTGCGACTTTTACTCTCATCCAGCCTACCTAATAATAATTTTTAAGCGCAAAACACATTATTAAACTGCAAGCTAATAATCTTGATGTGCATTTCCAGTGGTTGGTATAAAAAAAGTCTTAACAGGTATAGATTGCATTGACACCCAACTAGATGATGGTATTAATTCTGAAACAATCACACTAATTTATGGCGAACCTGAAACTGGAAAAAGCACACTTGCAACTCAATGCGCTTTTAACTGCGCATTACAAGGCCTAAAAACCTTATACGTTGACTGTGACAACACGTTTTCTTCCAAAAGACTCACACAGATTGCAGCTGGAAAATTTGACGAAATAGCCGACAGAATTCTACTTATCAAACCCTTAGACTTCAAAGAACAAACCGCTGTAATAGATCGAATAGGTGATTATATAACCCCCCATTTTGGGTTAATTATCGTTGACACCATGAATTCGCTTTACGGAGCAAAATTTGCAGAAGCTCCAAACAAAGCTAAAGCCTTCAGCGTGAACCGAGAACTAAATAGACAAATGGCCATTTTAGCTCAGATAGCAAAAATCCAGAAAATTCCAATCATAATAAATAGTCAAGTAAGAAGCATGTTCGGCGACCCATCTGGCAACGTTAAACCAGCCGCGAATCGTGTACTAACATTTTGGGCTGACAACATAATATCTCTTAAACCAACAGAAACAAAAGTAATCAAAGCAACAATAGAGAAAAACCATACAAAAATGGTACACATTACATGTTATGTACAAATAAGCGAAAGAGGTATATCTGCGACTGAATTCTATGAATAAAATAGTTTGGTCAAAGCCATGGACATAGCCCTATTAATCTTTCAAGCCTTAATGTTTATTTTTCCCGCTTACTGCGCAAACGGCACACCAGTGCTTGCTGGTGGAGGAACCAAAATTGATTTCGGCAAAAACTTTATTGACGGTAAACGATTGTTTGGCAATAACAAAACCTTCAGAGGGTTCTTTTTCGGATGGCTTGTTGGTTTAGGCGTTGGCTTAATTGAATGCTACTTTTTTGGATTACCCCTTCTTTTTGCAGTGCTTACACCTTTTGGAGCACTTTTGGGTGATTTAACCGCTGCTTTTCTTAAAAGAAGACTAAACATTGCTCCAGGTGGTATGCTTCCTGTTGTTGACCAGCTTGATTTCGTTGTTGGTGCAATCGTGTTTTCGCTTCCGCTTTCTTTGATAAGCTGGGAAGTTGCAGTAGTGTCGCTGTTGATTACTCCGCCAATCCACTTGTTTACTAACATCTGTGCTTACAAGCTTAAACTTAAGAAGCACCCATGGTAAATCCGTTGTTCAGCAACGCCAAAACATAATTTGCTGACTGCTTTTTGAAAAACTAAGCTAATATGAAAAAGAAGAAAAAATGAAATTTTTTCTATAGTGATGGATGTTGCTTGAAGTTGATTGCGCTTTCAATGAATATATATGATAACAGGATAAGGCTGATGCCGACAATCATCAACATATATGCTTGTCTTGACTTGCTAGCGCTTTTAGTACTCTGGTAAACTGCTAGTAAACCAGCAAATCCCATAAGATATAACATCATAGATACCACTGTGTCTGCGATAAATTGATCACTGATGCTTGGGTATAGGAAGTAGAATCTATTCTGATAATATAGAGACGGTAAAATGCCTTCGCTTGTTATTGTGAATAAACCGCCTCCAAACATAAACAACGCGTAACCAATAAAAATGACTGTTATAATTAAGGCGGATGGATGAGTTGTCAAGACTTTTCTGAACCATTTGCTAAGTGAAAAGGAAACTGATGACTGAGAGGCAGTAGGGGCTGGTTTCTGTTTTATTTGCTTCTTATTTTTCTTTGACATTTCTACGCTCGTCCTCAATTAGATGCTTTGCTACTTCTTTAGCCCATTCTCCAGTTAATGAATTTTTCGAAATATTAGTCAAATAATCTATCCAAAAAATCTCTGTTGCCTTATTCCAAGCCTCAAACTTTTCACAGATGTTCTGATAAGCTTTCAAATGTAAACTGCAATAATCTTTTTCTTTGACTGGTCGGATACAAATTTTGCAGTTCATTGCTTTTTCTGCTCCTTAGCTGAACAGCTAGGGTTAAGGCACAAATTCCAAGGTTGCTTTGTGTTAATTAAAACTTTAATGACTGGGTAGCCGCAAGTTTTACAGGGTAACGCTAAAGGTTTAATTGTTCCTGTTTGTGGTAATGGGAAAGAGGTGCTACATTTACCTTCAAAAAAGTTGGTGCAACCGACAAAGCGCTTGTCTGTTTTTTTAGAGCGAATGATGACAAGTTTTCCTGTTTGACATTTTGGGCAGTTTCCTATGGATTGTCTGTTGAGGTGTATTTGTTTAATTTTTTGCCCAAGTTGGCCTCCGATTTCTGACTGTTTTTGTTTAAGTGTCAACGTGACAGTTTTTAGAATTTTTGTGGTGTTAGCAAGCACGTTTTGTTTGGTTTCCTGTTTTAATTGGATTTGTTCCATTTCGTTTTCAAGTTTTCTTGTCATTTCAGAGGAGACAACGCTTGGACAATAGTTTCTTAACACTTCTGTTACTTCAAAACCAAGGTCAGTAACAGTCATATTTTGTCCGCCTTCTAAATATTTGCGATCATACAATGTCTGAATTGTTGCTGCCCGAGTTGCTTTAGTGCCTATTTCTTCTTTTTCCATTTTTTTAAGAAGGCTTCGCGGGTTATATCTTGAAGGTGGTTTAGTGAAATTATCTTTTAGATTTATCTTTTTTACTGCAACTTTCTGGCCCTCAAAAAGTAGTGGCAATGAAATGTCCTTGGAATGTACATACGGCTTGTAATATTCTATCCAGCATTCTTTCAATGTACGGTAACCCATCATAAAAAATAAGTGCTGATTAATACTTACTGAGACTTTGATCCTTTGTTTAAGGGCTGGTTCACCGAAAACAGCAAAAAATCGTCTAACAATTAGGTCGTAAATGTTTTTTTCAGAGGCATCTAGTGCTCTTTCAGGCAGGTTACCTGTTGGGTAAATGGCTGGGTGGGCTGGGTCAAACTTGATACCTTCATTGGGTTTTAGCGTGGGTTGAGCTAAAAGTTTCTGTGCTATTTTCTCGTACAGTGTTGACTTGCTGAGCTTTCTAAGTATAGTGCTGTAGCCTATGGCAGGAGGCAGTTTTTGGCTGCTCGTTCTTGGATAAGAAATCAGAGTGTTAACATAGAGGTGCTGGGCAATTTTAGACGTGCGCATAGGGGTATACTTGAAAAGGCTGTAAGCTTCACTTTGAAGCGCGCCTAAATCAAACGGTACCGGAGGCTTCTGCTGAAACTCTTCTACATCAATGTTAACAATTTGTCCTTCCTTGACTTTGCAGGCTATGGCAATAGCACTTGTCTCAGACTTAGTCTCAATAACTTTCTTTTCGTATTCGAAATCAAATATGTGATCATCTATGCTTATTTTTGCTGTTATGCTCCAAAACGGAGTTGGAACAAAGGTTTGAATGTTTTTTTCTCGGATTTCTAGGTACTTCAAAGTTGGACCCTGCACGCGGCCCGCACTTAAAGTAGCATACATACCACTACTTTTAGCCGCTAAGGTCAATGCACGGGAAAGATTTATGCCATATAGCCAATCTACTTCATGTCTTGCTAAGCCAGCTTCGATAAGTGCAAAATCAAGATGCGGCAATAAATTGGTGAATGATTTTCTAAGCTCTTCTCGGGTAAGTGTGGAGTATTTCATGCGCTTAGCCGTTTTTTCTTTGTCACCACAAGCATATTTGAGGATGGAGTAGCCTATTATGCTCCCTTCAATATCATAATCACAAGCGTCAACAAATTCTTCTGCATTTTTTGCCAGTTTTGAGAGTACTTTTAACCAAATGCGATTTTTTGAGGCGCCTTTTTCGGTCATCCAACGTGGCGCCCATTGATAATCAAAAACTGGGTAGTCCCATTCGCCTTTTTTTGTGCCTGCAACAGTATACAGATGACCTAGAGCTGATGCCACAATTATTTCTTTATCTCCATTTTTTGCTGCAAAAAAAGGTACGTCATTATCAGTTTCTCGCGTGGTTTTGCCTTCATCGTCTAAAGCTACCGCTATACGGTTTGCAGCATCGGGCTTTTCAGAGATTATTAATGTATATTTTTTCAAGCGGTGCTAAACCACACTTGACTGTTTGAAAAGAGCTCGCTCTTACAATAAGCTTTACACTATTTTTAAGATAGTTGGCTTTTAATCGAAAAATCACTCATCAATAATCCTGTTTACTGTCGTATTACCTAAGTTATTGTGGATAGTCTGCACTGATTCACATCTTACTATTATCAAACAAATTTTGGATGGGCAACTTAGCAATTAATAAATATCTCTAACGATAGTTCTATCTATATTTAGGGTTCAAAATGCCGCAAAGTGTCATTTGTCATGGATGCAGCTATGTTTTATACGAAGGTGTTGAATTTAGTCCTCCAGATGAGATTATCCAACAATATGGTTGTACTTGTCCAAAATGTGGTAGAAAACTATCACTTTTGCCTTTAGATGTTGAAGTAAAACCAGTAAACAAATGATTATGGTTATAGTAGCCATGCAAAAAACAGAACAAATTCTAGTATCTTCTGATTCTGATTCCATACAAGAAACCCACTGGGAGATGGCTGCAAAAACTCGCATGGGCAAATATTTAACGCAAGTAGAAATAGCTTTTATAGCCAAAGCAGTTGACTTCTCTAAAACTGAGGGTGGACTTGTGCTCGATGTAGGTGCAGAGTCTGGTCGGATATCTCTTTTTGCATTAAACACTAAAACCGATGTAGTAAGTATAGATATTGACCGTGGCTCGCTTAAGCGCCTCAAGCAGCGGACGAAACAAGCATACATTGTAGTGGCCGACGCAAGAAAACTACCTTTTAATAGTGATGTTTTCGATGCCGCATTTATGATTGAAGTGTTAGACTACATTCCTGAACTTGAAGTTGCCTTAAACGAATGTAACCGAACATTAAAGCTTAATTCAAATTGTGTGCTGTCTTTTGGCAATAAGTCAAGTTTTAAAGCAAAATTGAAAGGTTTAAAGGGTAAATCGTATTTGCACTCGCACAGGGAAGTTATGCAGAACTTGCCCAAAACTGGGTTCTGTCTACATGCGCAGTTAGGGTACAATTGGTTGCCTTTTGGAAGAATTTCTCAGAACAGTTTGGTGCCTATTTTAGCGTGGCTGGAGTGGGCGTTTGGGTTAAGAAGACTGCGTAGATACAGTCCATGGGTTATGTTTCATGTGGTTAAACAATCAAATAAAAAGTAATTGCAATGGTTATTTTTTGGAAAGCCATAAATAAACCCCCTATGATATACTCAATCTAAACTTAGATTAGAGATGGCTATACGTGAGGGGAAACTAATTGTCTAAAGATCAAGTTAATAGTGGCCTAAAATCTTTTGGGAAACGTTTCAAGATTAATCATTCCTCCATTCTTATAATTTCAGCATTAATCCTGATACTTTTTATTGCATTTACAGTACGCATTTTACCTATGCGCTGGGAAATCCCAACAGGTCAAATTCACTTAAATGAATTTGACCCCTTTTATCAGTACAGTATAACTAACTACATGGTAAAGAACGGTTTGTTCTCACCATACACAAACCATTGGATTAATTACCAGCAATGGTATCCCGCTGGTCTTGACATGTCACAGTCTCTTCCAGCATTGCCTATGACTGCAGCTGCGTTATATCAAGTAGTCAGCTTTTTCGGTATACATGTTGATTTGATGGCATTCTGTTCAATATTAGCCGTAGCTCTAGGAACTCTGTCCTGTTTAATACTATACTTTATCGGAAAAGATATGGGTGGGCGAGCAGTAGGCTTATTTGCAGCACTTTTTCTGGCATTAGCGCCCTCATTTTTGCAGAGAAGTTCTCTTGGGTTCTTTGACACTGAAATTCCAGGAATGCTTGGGTTGTTGTTCTTTATACTGCTGTTTCTAAGGTCAATGGATCCAAAACGTTCACTACGCGGAAGCCTGATTTACTCTGTGGGTGCAGCTTTGGCGTTAGCCTATTTCATAGCTGGTTGGGGTGCAGCATATTACATCTTAGACTTAACAGCGCTATTTGCATTCGTTCTCGTAGTGTTAAAACGATATGACCAACGCTTACTAATCAACTACAGTGTAACTATGGGTTTGGGATTGCTTATTGCAATACAAGTTCCATACATTGGACTTTCCTACCTAACGTCAGCTCCCCTGATTCCTGTTGCAGCAGCCTTCATTGTACTGCTTGTCGCTGAGTTATTACGTCATAATGTTTCAGCAAAAACCAAGTTGCTCATATCTGTAGCAACGGTAACCACAATACTTGCCAGCTTTATTTCCTTATGGTACTTTGGTTATCTTGGTAGCATTGCAGGAAAATTCTCCTCAGTCATTGATCCCTTTATCCGTGCGGCTTCACCATTAATTGCGTCAGTAGCTGAACACAGAATCTCTGCATGGGGCAACCTCTACATTGAACTTGGTATAAGCATATTATTCTTCCTTACAGGTCTATACTTCGTACTGAAAAATCCGACCAACCGTAACATATTCCTACTTATCTTCGGTGCAACTGGCCTTTACTTTGGCGCTTCAATGGTACGTTTACTGGTAATTTTCGCACCAGCATTCGCGCTGCTAACAGCTATGGGTATAATTGGCATGTTAAAACCATTTATGACTCTGCTTAAGGAAACACCAAACGTTGCCACGAAAGCAAAGCGAAAACTAGTACGCGTCAGCAAAGAATATAGTAGTCTTGGAATACTACTGATATTCATTCTTCTCATGACACAGTTTGCTTTCTCTCCACAAACTGGCGGTATACCAAGAGCCTATGCTAGTGCTTATGCGCCTACATCACTTAGTTCCGCAGGTCTTCCAGTACTTCCAAATGAACCATTACCTCAATGGTTAAACATGCTAAACTTCGCCAATAATGATCTGAAATCAACCGACGTAGTTGTTGCATGGTGGGACTATGGTTACTGGCTAAGTGTTATGGGTAATGTTACTACGCTTGCCGACAATGCCACCGTCAACGCTACACAAATAGAAAACATAGGCTTTGTATACATGGGTACCGAAGAGCAGGCATTAAAAATGCTTTCTACCTATAACAATCAAGGAAATATAAAATACATACTAATCTTCACAGTCTTGTACGTTGTACCATCTCAAACAGTATCTGGCTACTACGAGTCGATACCGGCTAGTTTAGGTGATGATGGCAAATTTGTATGGATGGCAGACATATCTGGTAGCGCAAAAGACCGATTAGTAAATGATGGATTTATGACTTCAAATAGTACATGGACAAATAGATACTCATTCGGAGACAACACAGGTAACGGATGGACGTGGAATGAACAGGGAATAAACACTACAATCTACAAACTGTTAGCTGCTACTGAACAAGCATTCACTGCCAAAACCGGTGGAATCGTTATACCCTCAAGCGATGAAGTAACCTTGGAATACTTTAAACCAGTGTACATTTCAGGCATAGACATCACAAGCTTAGGTGAGGGCACTCTAGTCCCATTGGTTGGACTTTACGAGATTGACTGGAACGCATATAATGCAGACCACCCAAAACGCTAATTAGTCAACAATAGGTGGTGACTAAAGCGTGTTTCCAAAAGTTCCAGATCAACACAAAAACGGAAAACCTTTAGTCCCAAACGGTTTAGGCGTGCTATACGTCCTATTCACAACCGTCTACCTCTTTTTACTATATTTTCTTGGTGAAGGTCCTTCAGTATCGGCTGGTATTTCTGCACCTTTAACCCTTGCCGTTTGTATTCTTTTCGGAGGCTTTATGGGGCTACTTGATGACTGGATGGACTTAAAATGGCGCTATAAAGCATTCATGCCGTTAATTGCCGCGTTGCCACTGATTTATTTTGCAATAGGTATGAATGCCCGTACATCAATCACCTTACCTTTCATTGGTTTTGTAGACTTCGGAGTTTGGTATTTCTATCTAATAATTCCCTTAATCGTGATGATTGTGACCAACACAGTTAACATGCTCGGTGGCTTTAACGGACTTGAATCTCTTTGTCCTGCAATAGCGCTTTTAGGTCTAATGAGTATTTCCTCATTGACATCCTCTTCCTACTTATTGATGATTGGGCCAATAATTTTCTGGCTAATACTTACTGCCTTAAATCTTCAAGGGAAAATATTTGTAGGTAACTCTGGTAGTTTTGCTATCGGCATGACTATTGCTTCATTTGCCATTATCGCTGATGTAAAACTCAGCCTACTAATTTCAATAATACCTTATATCTTCAATTCTTCACTGATCCTGTTGACGGTCTTCTTTACACATAAAAAAGCCCTAATTGTCTTCAAAAATGACAAGCTTGAATCCGACCACAAACGTAGTTTGGTCACAGCAATAACTTATCATCGCCCATTAACTGAACGTCAAATAGTAACAATAGTCTCAATAATAGTGGCCGCATTTACGCTGCTTGCAATCATCTATTCTTTTATTTCTTTTCTAATTTAAGCAAGAAACTGCGCCAACTTTGTTAAGCCAATGATTTCATCAAAGTTAAGTCCCAACGCATCTAGTACTTGGTCAAAAGTTGACTGTAGATACGCAATATACTTGTCAGTGTCAACCTCATTTTTGTAAGTCAACTCAACAGGTTTTACGCGTTCTTTATTGCTATTGACCTTCACGAAGCTGATAAGGTCACCTGCTCGTAGTTCTTTTCCACTTTTCTGCAAAATGAACGCTGCCTTCACATGTTGAGGTGTTGTTTTCGTATACTTACTAAGATCATCACCTAAAACAACATGAAACGCAAGATCGGTGTTATCGGTCCATTCACGCCGCTTTAGACGCATATATCGGTCTTTAACAATGCCTGCAATGTCTTTCTTTGCTACTTCGAATTCAGCTGGTGATTTGACTTTCGCAAGACGTTCTTTCATTTGGTTAAAAGCGTCTCTGATAAAAACTGGGATATGTTTCTTTTTACCTGTTAACCCTTTAACATCGACTGTGCCATCATCTAAGACTCCTAAATAATTTTTTTTGCGGGCACTAAAAACTGCATATCTGTAAATTTTGTCCACGTCAATGTTCATGTTTAAATGTTGCTCTGTCCAGTGGGATACTTCTTCAATTTGCTCTTTAGATGGGTTTTTAAGAAATAAGCTGTCAGTGTCACCGTAGAGTACTTTTACGCCTGAAGCTTCGGCATGTTCAAGGATTTGGGTGATGCTATAGCGTCCAATTGCAGCGGTTGCTTCAGCGACTGGAGGGCAGTAAAGATCAAAACTGTCCGCACCAAAAACGCCATAGCTAGCGTTTAAAATGACTTTAAGTGCTCCCTGTGCAATGCTATACCAACTCCGTAGCTCTGGTGGTAACGTTTTGTCTTTGGCGCGACTCTTATACCATCTTACACGCAAATCTCTAAGCGAACCAATAAGCAGGCTTTCAAGTGCCCGTTTCTTAGTACAAACCCAATGTTGTGTGTCTGGAATCATTTGGCTCCTGCATTCAGGATGATTACAGTCGATTGATTGGTAACCAAGGTTCCAAACCTTGATAATCGATGGATACAGACTAGGAAAGTCCATGACTGCAACGTTGAAGTGAACACCCGGAGTAGGTTCAACAACGATTGCACCCTTGTATTTTTTGCCTTTAATTACTGCTGTTGTACTGGTCTTGCCTTTCTTTGTTAAAATATCTTCAGCGTTTGGAATCAAAAATCCACGTTTACGGTGTTCGCGATGCATAAAGTTACGTATCCAGCGACTGACTCCTTGGCGACTGACATCTTCCATTGGCATACTACTAATACGAGCAAGCACCAGCATCAACTTCATGGCGGAGTCGTCTTCAAAACTTGTCAGTTTATAGGTGATTTCTGAGTCGCGAAGACAGTATTGGGCAAGCTCACTATAGGTAAGATCACCAAAAGCTTTGTCTAAATGGATTTTTTCCATTCCTAAAAGCGCTGCGCCAACATCACCGAGGCTTACATCTTTGTATCGATCACTGAAAGCATAAACTTTGATTGAACGGTTGAAAAAGAATTTGTAAAGATCTATGTGGATGCCGTATTTTATTAGGCAGACACGTTTTCCAACGTCAATTGGAATTTCTTTTCTGGAGAGTCCAAGGTTTAGGGCTCGATGAACCAGATAACGGAGGTCAAAGTCGTCGCCGTTAAAGGTTAAAACAAATGGAAAATCATTTAAAACTTTGAAAACTTGTCGTAACAGGTCTTCTTCAGTTTCACAAAATTCTATATCTATATCCGTGGATGTTTGGAGTTTTTCATTTGGTCTGTCTCGTCGTTTGAGAACAAGAACTTTTTTATCGCCATCAGAGCTATAAATTGAACACGCAATTACTGGGCAAGTGCCTTCACGTGCATCAGGCATACGATTAGATAGTGGTGAATAAACCTCAATATCAATAGCTACTCTACGAAATTTAGGCGCGGGGTACTCGAGAAGTTTAGCCCACATCTCAACAAACTCCCGTTCCTCTGGTGATTCATCTCTGAAAATTTCACGGATTTTTACAAGCGTCTGTTCCGCTTCTTGAACAGAGGCTTCTTCTATGGTTCCGCCTTTTATTTGGTAAATCATTCCAGGCAAAAGTTTTTGGTCGTAAATGTATGATTGGTAATATTTGATTTTGGATTCCCAAATTTTAGTATCGCTGTCTTGAATTCGACAGCCGCATACTTGGGGATGGTCTTCTGGAATTATGTCTCTTATTGTGCCACTTGGTCTGCCACCGATTGCAAGGGGATCTTTGGCGACGATTTTTGTAACTTGGATATTCTGATTGGATAATGGATCAAATCTCTGTTCAGTTATACAGCTGTCATAGCCTTGATGTCCAACGATTCGGTCAAACTGCAAAACTTTCTCTTTTGATAGACTGGTTAAACAATAGGGTTTATGGCCCATATTATCATACCAAAAATACAACTCTCCCGATTCAGGCTCGTAAAGCTTGATAATTGCCTTCCGCTGGCGGCCATCATAAGATGCAGAAACAAAATAAGAAGGTGGAAGATTATCTGGCGCAATCGGCGGTAAAACGCGCACCTTTCTCTCTTTTTTAACTGACACCTGAACAGCTTTTTCTTCAACTGTGACAACTGGTGTTGTTTGGGGTTCAGATTTACTTTCAGCTTGCGCTACTTTAACCGGTTGAGACGTTGCTGACTTATTTTCTCTCGTAAAGAATGAGTCTAAAGTTCTATTCTGTCCCATTCCTTCTCTGTTCCTTAGCCTTCCTATTGCATTGACCGACTAAAATCTTTACCTTACCAAAAACCTAAGTTACCTTGTGAACGATTCAAGCATAAAAACGAAAAATGGTTAAAAAAGGATTAGTCTATTGTTGTTTTTATTCTTCTTCGTATTCCTTTCCTTCACGGATAAGCTCTCTTACACGTGGACCACCTTTAACTCCACCTTTGTGTCCCGCTTCAGCAACTGTCATTTTGCCTTTCTCCATTTCAACATTTTTATTTTGTTTTCTTGACAAAATATGTCACCTCCATTTTGACGAATCTTAATTTAAAAACACATATTTCATACACCCATGAATTCTTCATAAATATATGTGGCTGTGACCGTACAATTCTTGGACTCAATTTTTAAGTCTTATTTAGAAGCATTGTATTCAGTGTAAGCTGTGAATTTATAGTGTTAAAGAATGCTTGGACAATCGCTATTGAAACGTTAAGCTGGATTGAAATGCAACGCCTAAGCGAACACATCGCATTGGCAAAGACAATTAAGCAGCTAAACGAAACTAACTCAAATGCCATCCGTTATGCCTATGGTTTAGTAGTAGAAACAACTCGTAGTCGAAACCTAATTGATAAATTCATAAACACCATTATTGCACCTAAAAAAATCGGTGAATTCACCCTTGGAGTCCAATCATTTTTAAGACTTTACGTTTACCAAACTCGTGTCGCCAAAAATTGGGGTAAATACAACTTGCAAGAAGCCCAAAACATAGTTGGTCTTGCTCGTTCAATCTTGGGCTGGAAAACCCTGTTGCAAGTTGAACCATATGTTGGCTTCTTGTTAACGCAGCAACTGCAGCCGATTCTGGAAGCCTCTGATGATGAGGAACGTTTAAGCCTTGAAACTTTTCAGCAACTCTGGTTTGTGAGATATTGTATTAATTTATTTGGCAGTGAAGAAGCCGCCACTTTTCTACGCGCAAGCAACATCCCACCCCCCACATACATTCGTATCAATACTCTCAAAAGCGATCCAGACGCAATACTTCAAAAACTCGCTACAGAAGGTGTAAAACTTCAAAAAACTGAGCCCTTGCAAGACACATACAAAATTTTAGAGCTTAAACAGCCTCTAAACACTCTTGAAAGCTACAAACTAGGCTTGTTTTATGTTCAAGACAAAGCTAGCTGTTTCGCTGCTCAAGCTGCCGCACCCAAACCCGGAAGCAAAATCTTCGATGTTTGCGCTGCCCCTGGGGCTAAAACCACTTATCTTGCCCAGTTAATGCAGAATCAGGGTAGTATCATTTCCGTGGATTTCTCTAAGCGACGAATGAAGACTTGGCGCCAAGAAGTTAACTACATGGACGTAACCATCGCTGAAGCTGTGACAGCTAACGCATGTTTGTCCCTGCCATTTATTGGGACAGCTGATCTTGTAGTTTTAGACCCACCATGCACTAGCACTGGTGTCTTTGCCAAACAACCCTCAGCAAAATGGCGTCTAAGCCAGAAATCAATAGAAAATATGGCAGAAGTCCAACAGCAAATGATAACCAACTGCGCCAAAAAAGTCACTGCAGGTGGTTACCTAACTTATTCAACTTGTAGCATAACAGTTGAAGAAAACGAAATGGTCATCGAACACTTCCTAAAAGAACACCCAGATTTTCACCTCGTAGAAATCACACCAGAACTTGGCTTGCCTGGTCTACGTGGGTTGACTCAATGCCGACGACTCTATCCTCATCTACATGAATGCAACGGATTCTTCATAGCTAAACTAAAAAAACTTTGATTTCTTAGCGATAATCTGATCTAAAACAAAAAGAAACCACAGAAACCAAGTTCACAATCCTATGTAAACAATAGGCAATTGAAAACCAAAAAAGAGTTGGAAACGCTTATTATTGGGCCTCGCTTATTGCCTGTTACGGAAGGATTAAACTTGAGTGACGAGTTATCAAAATTACCTCCTAACGTCCAAGAAAGACTGCTACGGCTACAGCAGCTACAGCAAACTCTGCAGTCTATCCTTGCACAAAAGCAGCAGGTTGAAATGGAGAAAAGCGAGGTAGAACAGACACTTGCTGAAATGGCAAAAACCGCTGATGATGCAGTAATCTACAAAGCTATCGGTTCATTGTTGGTAAAATCTGACAAAACTAAAATCTCTACAGATCTAAACGAACGCAAAGACCTCCTTGTAACACGCAGTACCGTCATCGCAAAGCAGGAAGAACGCATACGCAGCCAAGTTAAAGAAACACAAACTAAACTTCAAGAAGACATAAACCCCATAGCGGGTCAACAGTAACTTTTCTTTTTAGGTGACATGATTCTTGGTAGAGCTGGGTTTACCCGAGCTAACTACCGAACAAGTTGAAACTCTATGTGAAACAGCTGAAAACGCTGCGCGTAATCACATTCAAGCTAAGATTAGTTCTAAACTGATTGATCGACTAGATATCATTGTAGAAGCCCAAGGCATAAAACCCGTTGATTTAAGTGTTGAAATAAATCTTACCCTAAATGAAGCCGCCAAAGATGTTGATGTCGACGCTCTGGTAAAAGAAGCAGTTGTCCAAGCACATTTGGCAAGTGAAAACTTTTTGAGAACACTAATATGAGCATTAACCAAATCGTAGACATATTAAAAGAACAACAGGCAACGTTTGTGTTGCTGTTATGCCACAAAAGCGCAGACGCGGACGCAGTGTGCGCAGCTTACGCTTTTCAAGGCTTGCTTAAACGATTTTTGCCAGACTTGGTAGTGGAAATCGGAGCGCCACAAGGCATCAACAAGCCCACTAAACAACTGCTCGAAAACTTGCCAATAGCAGTGAATTTAAAACCCAACATTGAATCCGCAAACGTCATTTTCCTCATTGACATGAACACAATTGAGCAGCTTGACGAGGTTGTTGACCGCCTAAAAGCTTCAAACGTTCCCATGATAATAATTGACCACCATGCACCTAACTTGGATACTGAGCAAATCTGCAACTTTTGCTTAATAAACGAGCAAGCAGCCGCCACATGTGAAATCATTTATGACATGTATCAACAAGCTGGTATCCAACTTAGTCTAAATGAAGCAAAAGCCCTCTTCACTGGCATAGCTTTTGATACACGCCACTTCGCATTAGGTGACTCAGACACTTTCAGGATTGCTGGCGGACTTGTAAACGCAGGGGTAGATGCACAGGCTATGCTTACCTTGTTCTCTAATCCAATCGACAACTCTGAACGCCTCGCCAAACTTAAAGCTTGCAAAAGAGCAAAAATCATAAAAATTGGAGAATGGATAATTACCCTGTCCCATGTCAGTGCGTATGAAGCTTCGGCCGCTAAATCCCTCGTTGATTTAGGTGCACACATGGCTGCTGTTGCAGGAAAAAAAGCTGGTAAACTCGAAGTTAGTCTTCGTTGCAATCGCGATTTTAGTGAAAAAACTGGTATCCACCTTGGGAAAGACATCTCTATGCCTATGGGTGAACTCCTCGAAGGTGTTGGGGGTGGCCACGCAATGGCTGCAGGTGTTAATGCGAAAGGTGAGGTGGATGATGCATTGGATAAATGCCTTAAACTTTTGAAAGAGAAAATACCCACTAATGCGTAGCTACGCTTAAATGAAGCTATGCTGCGCTTATTGTCTAGCAGGCACGTGTGATGACGATAATTAAAATAAGTGACCTCGTGTATACCTACCCTGGTGGGTCTAAACCATCCATTGATGGTGTTTCTCTTAAGATAGAGAAGGGCGAATTTGTGCTCATCACAGGTCCAAGCGGTTGTGGAAAAACCTCATTGTGCCGAACTTTTAATGGGCTTGTACCACATTTCTATCAAGGTGAACTAAAAGGTCAAGTCATCGTAGCTGGACAAGACATAACAAGCAAACAAACCTCTGATATGGCAAAACATGTGGGGCTTGTGTTCCAAAACCCTGAAAACCAGCTTTTCGCGTTAAGCGTAGAAAAAGATGTCGCGTTTGGCTTAGAAAACTTGGGTATGTCTCGTGAAGAAATGCGCAAGCGTGTTGATTGGGCACTTAACTTAACTGGCATTTACGATTTACGTGAACGATCTCCACATGAAGTCTCAGGCGGTCAGCAGCAGCGTGTAGCAATAGCATCTGTGTTGGCTATGCAACCGGAAATTATCGTGTTAGATGAGCCAACTTCTTTTCTGGATCCTTTAAGCGCTGAGAGAATTTTTGAAGTTATTTACAAACTTAATCAAGAACAAAATATCACTGTGGTGCTAGTTGAGCACCGGCTTGATTTAACCGCCAAATACACTAACCACCTTGTTGTGATGAACAAAGGTAAAATTTGTCTTGAAGGAAACCCTCGAGATATCCTTTACAGCGAAGAAACCAGTCGGATAGGTGTAGGCATACCCAAAGCTACATTACTATACAAGAAGTTAAAAACAGCAGGTTTTGAGGTTAACAAACAAACGCCACTATCATCAGACGAGCTTGCCGACCAACTAATGGAGACACTAAGCAAATGATTATCATCGAAGATATCCATTATTCATACGCAAGCAACATTGAAGCCCTAAAAGGTGTCTCCTTAACTATCAAAGATGGTGACTTCATCGCAATTATGGGACAAAACGGTGCCGGAAAAACCACTTTCATCAAGCACTTCAACGGGCTGCTAAAACCATCCTCAGGTACAGTTCGTGTGAACGGTGTTGAAACCACCAAGACCAGTGTTGCAGCGCTCGCAAAAAATGTAGGTTTTGTGTTCCAAAACCCTGACAATCAACTCTTTAGTGAAACAGTTGAGGACGAAATCGCATTTGCCCTAAAAAACTTCGGCTTTGATAAAGAAACAATTGAAAAACGTGTAACTTGGGCGTTGGATTTTCTCTCATTAACACAGTACCGTAAGACTTCACCATTTTTGCTTAGTGGAGGTGAACGTAAACGGGTTGCGTTGGCGTCAGTTTTAGCTTGGGATCCAGAGACTCTTGTGCTCGATGAACCCACTATTGGGCAAGATCATGAACAGAAAGAGAAGTTACGTCAGTTCATTACGCAACTGCAGACTAAAAATAAAACGGTAGTAATGGTTACACATGATGTGGAGTTCGTGGCTGAATGCAACCCCCGTGTAATTTTGATGCGAGGCGGCAAAATAGTTGCCGATGGCATAGCCAAAGATATCTTAACCAATTCTAAACTGCTTGAAGAATCTTCAATTGTACTTCCACAGATAACACAGATTTTCACTAAACTATCACCTTTAGGTTTACCTACAGATATTATCGACATTAACGAAGCAGAACTCACAATATTATCAAAAGTTAAGGAGCGCCAGACACAATGAGTGTTTTTGACGGCTTAAAATTCCGAAAAGTCTTCTCTCCAATCCACAATTTGGATCCAAGGATCAAATTCATCTATGTTATAGCCATCTTTATCAGTGCAATCCTGTTCTCTCAGATATTGCCTCTTGCAATCCTATTTTTGATGCAATTACCTTTTGTGTTTCTAGCCCGGGTTCAAAAACAATGGGTTAGATCACTTCGTGGTGCAGCTTTCTTGGCAGGGTTCATTTTTATCGTAAACATATTAACCACATACTTTTACAATGACTTTAATCTGACAGCTCTTAACGTTGAATCAGCGTTAGCTATGACTATGCGTTTTGTCGTGTTAGTTGAATCTTTTTCAGTCTTCTTCTTAACTACCTCACCTGACTACTTGGGTTTAGCACTTGAACAATCGCGTGTGCCATACGAGTTTGCATTCGCATTCACTACGGCGGTGCGTTTTGTGCCAGTTTTAGCAGAAGAAGCCCAAACCATCATGGACGCACAAAAAGCGCGTGGCTTAGAACTGGAAAAGGGTAGCCTGCTTAAACGTATCAGAAACTACATCCCCATACTTATCCCACTTATTGTTAGTGCCATCAGACGAAGCTTGGAACTTGCAGAAGCAATGGAATCAAGAGCTTGGGGTGCAACAAAGAAACGCACAAACTTGTATCTGCTAAAACTACACAAAGGGGACTACATTTTACTAGGTATAACCGCGCTGATACTGATTGTAACCATATATGTGAGATTCTTTCTTCCTGAGGCAATTCCATTGATAAGTAGCTTCTTCTAAGTTAACTGATAATTTGCGTTTTCATGATAAATCGTGTCAAAGCTTATTTGTGTATCAAACACATTGAGATCTATGTTAAAATTCTATAAGGTATACATAGCAGACTCAAAAACCTCTCTTATTATTCAAACCGTACTTCACAAAGTCCTAATTCAAAACCTCTCTATTACTTAAATCGAAAAGTTAGGGATATAAATCACCATGGGCTAAATACACGCTATGGAGGGCATGTATAATAAAAATTTTTAAAAATAAAACTATATTTTCAACAGTAGCAGTACTGTTGATATTGTCATTTGCTATCTCAATGTTTACAGCTACAGGCAATATAAACGCACAGACAGATCGTGAACTTCAAACATACCCATTCATTGATGCAATTCCAAAACCATCTGGTGTTGGGCAACCAATTCTAGTTAACTTTGGTTTGTTAAACAATCTAGCACGTGCTACCGACGGTTGGAACGTAACTGCAGTAATCACCGATCCTGATGGTCACGTTGAAACGTTTGCACGTATGACATGGTCTACAGGCACAGTTGGTATAACTTATGTACCAACAAAAGAAGGAGAATATAAACTACAATGTAAATTTGGTGGCGAATACTACAATTCAGGCAATCCCATTAGCACGGCCTATTATACGGCAAGTGAAAGCGAGGTTGTCACAATACAGGTAACTACTGAATGGCAACCAACTCATCCAGGGTTTGATCTTCCAGATGAATATTGGGTTAGACCGATTGATGCGCAATTGCGTGAATGGTGGTCTATTGCTGGAAGTTGGGTGGCTAAACCATTAAATGGCTTTGCTCCGTATAATGATGCGCCTGAAAGTGCACATATTTTGTGGACTATGCCTATTGGTGATACATTGGGTGGTTTAACAGGTGGTCTTAACGGGGATGTCAGTTTTCAAGATGGCGATGCTTATGAAGGCAAATTCACTGGCAACATGATCATGGGTGGTGTTTTATACTATAATAAATATGCTTATAATGGTGTAACTGGCAGACAATCACCAAATCAGGCTATTGTTGCAGTTGATTTACACACAGGTGAAAAACTTTGGGAGCGATCATATGATTTTGGCGGCGGTAGAATTGCAACTGGTCAAATTCTTACATGGCTTAGCATGAATAACCGTGGTACATTTGCATATATTTGGCTGGCTAGTGGTACTGACATGTTTGCGCTTGATGCTAAGACTGGTGATCTTAGATATAATATGACCAACGTTCCATCTGGAACTATCTACTGGGGTGAAAACGGTGAAATGCTAAAGTACCAACTTGTTAACTATGGAACTACAGATAATCCAAACTATCACTTGTTAGAGTGGAACTCAAGTCGGGTTACTGGAGCAACCACTGGAAGTTGGGGTAGCGGAGCAATGGGTTCTTACAACGCTTCATTACCACGATGTTATAACTTTAATGTATCAATAGGTGCAGGCACAGTCTTAAACGGCAGTATACTATATGCATTTCCATACGACCGAGTTGTTGTTGGTGCATATTCATCCGAGCGTATAATTCTTTCAGCAATCAGTCTTAAACCTGGCGAGGAAGGACGGATGATATTCACAAATAAAGAGTGGTATTCACCTAATGACTTGGTAGGCATTGCAGGGGAGGCTTATGTTCAATCACAATGGTCAGCAATAAGTCAAGAAGACCTAGTAATTACGTTCTGGGTAAAGGACAGCCGAACTAATTACGCTTTTAGCTTAGAAAACGGTGGATTCTTATGGAAAACAGACCCACAAATTTATGCAGACGCGTGGACATCAGGCGGTTTAGGTGGTTGCCATGTCATTGTATATCACAAACTCATTTCAGCTAGTGTCGGCGGTATTGTATATTGCCATGATGTTAAGACTGGTGAATTACTTTGGACGTATGAAGCAGCAGACAAATATACAGAATCTTACTTAGCACAAAGCTGGTGGATTAGACCGCAATTTGCTTCATGTGGTAAAGTATACTTTGCTCATGAGGAACACTCTGCACAAGAACCTAAACCTAGAGGTGTGCCATACTTTGCACTTGACGTAGAGACTGGTGAAGAAATTTGGAGAATCGATGGTGCATTCCGTCAGTCAAATTGGGGCGGACGGTCAATTATTGGCGACAGCATCATTGTTACACAAGATACTTATAATCAGCAGATTTATGCAATCGGTAAAGGCCCAAGTGCAATGACAGTTACAACACCAGATGTTAGCATTGCAGTAAACAAGCCAATTCTAATTAAAGGAACTATCATGGATATTTCACCCGGCACACAGAATACAGCACTTCAATTACGCTTCCCTAACGGTGTCCCAGCAATAGCTGACGCATGTATGAGTGAATGGATGCTCTACGTTTACAAACAATTCGACAGACCCCATGAAGCAGTAGGTGTTCCAGTAACAATAGCTGCAGTTGATCCAACCGGCAACTATGTAACCTTAGGCAACACAGTAAGTGACGCAAGCGGAAACTATGTAGTAGAATTTACGCCAACAACAGAAGGTCAATACACTATCTATGCATACTTTGACGGCTCAGCATCATACTATGGTACATCAGCGCAAGATACACTACTAGTAACATCTGCAGATACAACAACAAATACAAACAATAACCCACCATACGAACTATACATCATTGGCATGGGCATTGTGGTTATTGTTGTAAACTTGATTGCTATTCTGCTCTTTAGAAAGAAGTAGACTAAAATCTACAACCTTTTCTTTTTTTTAGCCATAATTTTCCGTGGAAGTCTAATGAAAAAGTTATATTATAAAATCTCATTTTCTATCATTGCAAGGGATTTTACATGGCAGAGCAAACCCGATTTGGTACTGCAGGAGTACCTCCAGCTTTTAGGTTGCTTAAAGCAAAAATGAATGATGTTCCCAGTTTGCTACGTGAAGAGGGACTTGACGCTTTTGAATATCAAGCTGTAAGATGGGGTGCTAAGCCACAGATAAAGCAGCAAGACGCAGAAAAACTTGGCGCCGAAGCAAAAAAGTATGACATCCGCTTAAGTATGCATGGTTCCTACTTCATAAATTTGGCAGGTGCCGATGACGTTATATCTGCCAGCAAAGAACGCCTTATTGCTGGGGCAACAGCAGCAGACTGGATGGGTGCCTATGTTATAGTATTCCACACGGGTTTTTATGGAAAACTCGAAAAAAGCTACGCGTTTAAAGGTTGCATTAAAGCCCTAAAAGGTGTCAGCCAAACAATCAAAGACATGGGCTTAAAAGTCAAACTCGGTCCTGAAACTATGGGCAGAAAATTCCAAGTTGGTAACATAGATGAGATAATGACGATTTGCCAAGAAGTTGAGAACACTCAGTTAGTTGTTGACTGGGGACATCTGCATGCGCGAAATTTAGGTGCTTTTAAAAAAATTGATGACCTGAGAGTAGTCGCAGAAAAAATTGAGTCAACACTTGGTCCTGAAACACTTCGAAACATGCACTGTCACTTTTCCAAAATTGAATTTTCAAGCCAAGGCGAACGCAAACACCATACACTAGATGAGCCTCGTTATGGGCCTGAGTTTGAGCTATTGGCAAAAGTAATAGTTGACTTCAAACTGAATCCTACCATAATTTGTGAGACACCTATCCTTGACATTGATGCCCTTAAAATGAAGAAAATCTTACAGCAGGTGTTGGAAGGCAAAACAAACGTTGACCCACAACAGAAACTGCTCTTTTAACCTTTCACAGACGTTTTAAAACCAAGTTTGTCTACTATTCTTATATGTTTAGAACTTAATCTACACTGAAAAATCCATTAGCTACCGCTAATAAACCACGCACGTCTTGAAAACATGATGAAGGCAATTGAGGTTTACCTTTTTTTAACTGTTTTCGTGTTAAGCTTTGTTGGTTTACTGTTCGATATGTTTTTAATGTAACGTCGATATTGCTCTGTTTGGAAGCGGATTGTCGTGGTAAAACTACAAGGTTTTCAAACATTAACAAATGTCGATAAGGCGCTTAAAGACTGGTTAGGTGCATGGTCAACAAAAAAGCCCCAGCAAGTCGCGTTGCCTCTTGTTGATGTTTGTGGTAGGATTTTAGCCGAAGATGTTATTGCAATGGATGATTTGCCTTGTTTTGACCGCTCTGCAATGGATGGTTATGCTGTCAGGTTCCAAGATTCTATAGATGCTTCACAATCCAGCCCTGTTAAACTTGAGGTAATAGAGACTGGCGAAGTGGCAGTTGGACAAGCTAAACAGGTTTGGACAGGTAGTCCTCTCCCTAAAGGTGCAGATGCTGTTATTATGCTAGAAGATACTAATCGTGAAGGTAACATCTTAGAGATTTATGGTCCGCTTACCCCTTGTATTAACATAATACGACACGGTGAAGACGTAAAGAAAGGTCAACTTATAGCTAAAGAAGGTACTCGCCTAAACCCTTATAATGTCGGTTTAGCTGCAGCGCTTGGTTATAGCACACTAAGAGTATACCAAAAACCCGTAATTGCCATTCTTGCAACGGGAAACGAAGTTGTTGCAGTTGGTACACAAGTTGGTGAGCACCAAGTTTTTGACTCCAATAAAATCATACTTTCTGCGATGTGCCAAGAACTTGGTGCAGAAACAATCAATTTTGGAATTGTAAAAGACAATATTGAGGAAATATCTGAAAAAATCAGTCAAGCTCTCAAAGTTGCTGATGCCTTAATCACTACGGGTGGAACAAGTGTTGGAGGTTTAGATCTTGTACCTGATGCAGTTAACAGGATTGGCAAACCGGGGATTATTGCTCATGGTCTAGCTTTAAGGCCTGCTATGCCCACTGGTGTTGCAGTGCTAAATGATAAACCCGTTATGATTTTATCAGGGAATCCAGTGGCGTCAATTATTGGGTTTGAAGTGTTCGGAAGACCTGCTATCTGTAGACTTTTGGGTTTAAACAAGACTGAGCAACATCTCACTCTGAAAGCTAAGTTGGCTCGTAGAGTGTCTAGTGTTTTAGGCAGAAAAACTTACGTGAGAGTCCTTGTAAAACTTGAGGCAAGCGAATTGATTGTTGAACCTGTTAGCGTTAAAGGTCCTAGCGCAATATCTACAATGACTCAAAGCAATGGTTATGTGGTAATTCATGAGAACTGTGAAGGCTTAAAGGAAGGCGAAATTGTATTAGTTCAAATGTTTGGCAACATAGAGGTTGACGCTTAATGTTTCGCAAACTCATGAAACTTGAAGAAGCAAAAAAAGTTATTGATGAAAATTTTAAGCCTGCACAGTTAGGTGATGAAGATGTTGCGCTTCTTGAAGCTTATAATCGAGTGCTTAAAGAAGACATTGTCTCCCAGATGGATGTTCCATCATTTGATCGTTCAACTGTTGATGGCTATGCTGTTAAGGCAGAGGACACATTTAATGCAGATGAAAACCAGCCTATGACACTTATCGTTTCTGGAATGACTTTCGCTGGTGAGCAACCGAGAATGGTTCTAAGTAAAGGTGAAGCAGTTGAGATTGTTACTGGGGCTCCTTTGCCTGAAGGTGCTGATGCTGTTGTTATGGTTGAGGATACCGAACGAATGGATGATCAATTGCAAGTTTACACAGCTGTGACACCAAAAATGAACGTTATGCAAAGAGGTTCTGACATCAAATCTGGAGAAACCGTTTTACATGCCGGACAAGTGTTGGGTGCTTCAGAAATCGGCGCTTTGGCAGCTTTAGGCTTAACTAAAACTCGTTGTTTTAAACCTCCAATGGTTGCAGTCTTATCCATCGGTAGCGAAGTCATCGAACCCGGAAAACTATTACCTGCCGGAAAAATCTTTGACATCAATGCTTATAGTTTAAGCACCGCCGTCATAGAATGTGGCGCAAAACCGATATTTTTTGGCGTTGTTCCCGATGATAAAGCTTCTTTAAGCAAAACCTTGACAGCTGCGTTGGCTTCAGCAGATGTTGTAATTACTTCCGGTGGAGTTTCCGTTGGATCCCGTGATTATACTCCTCAGATTGTTGATTCTCTTGGTAAACCCGGAGTGGTCGTTTACGGTGTCGCCGTTAAACCAGGAAAACCCACAACTGTGGCTTTTGCACAGGACAAACCACTTTTTTCATTGCCAGGTAACCCCGCGGCAGCTTTATTGATGTTTTATTTGTTGGTACGCCCTGTTATTCAGCGCCTTTGCTGTAGAGCTCCAAGTGATATGCGGTCAATTAAGGCGTTTGCTGGCGTAAAACTGTTTTCTGCAAAAGGTAGACGAACTTTTGTTGTGGTCAGGCTCGTATTGGATGTTGAGAAGTGTCGTTTAATCGCTGAACCCGTTGCTGGAGCATCTGGTGCGATTACGTCTTTGACAGGGGCTGATGGGTTTGTCGAGGTTATGGAAAATCAGCAGTATATCAACAAAGATGAGGAAGTAAGCGTTAAACTGTTTAGGTCAGTTTAGACGCTGCTGTTATTTTTGCGCCAGATCACAATACACAATGTGGCGGCAATGTCTAATATGGCGTAAACTGCTAACACTGCGGTTACTGGCCAGTTTCCTGTGCCCAAGGCGTATATGCTCCAAAGTGTAAACGCCATAACAGTGATGAACTGAATTGCAACAAACAATATTGCTAAATCATTTCTAACCAGTATAATGATGCCTGTGATTAAACTAAAGATGCCTATTAATGCTATGTGTGGTGCAAAGCTTGAAAAAGGCAAAAGTGCCAACAAAAATATGCCTGAGATAATATAGAATATGATTGAGAGCTGTTCTGGTCGGTTTAAAGCTTTAAATTCAGTTGTAATCGGCACAAATGTTCGCCTGATTAATCAACCACACAGGATGACCATATAAATTTAATCCTAAATTTCTACGTGAAAATGTAAGATAATGCTCTTAAATATTTGTCTGTAAAAAATTGAGCATATCAGACGAGTTTATCTTTTCACTTTACAAACAAACGTTTTCAGCCCGTTCAAAATTTACCTATGCAAAATGTTATTTTTGCTGTTCTTTTCGATGTGGTAAGGGCTTCCGTGTAGGTGCATATTTTAAACCCTATCGTTTATGTCTGCTGTTTAAAACCCTGTAGTTGAAGGAATCCTCAACTGTTCTTTGAGGTTACTATGTGGTTTGTGTGATAAATTTATTGTTAGGTTAGTGCTGGCATTTATTCTAATCTATGGGATGGAGATGTTTTAGCAGTAGTTGCTGTGCAGATCATTTTTGTAATATTCTACCAACTGAAAAAGGCAGTGGTATGAGCGTTTTTTATTTTTGTTGCAATAAAATTTTAACCCTCTACCGCAATATCTGTTACTGGTGAAGATTTTGGTTGAACGGCAGGATTTAACAATCTACACAGTTGGGCATTCAACTCGTTCAATTGAGGAGTTTATTGAAATCCTAAAAGTCTACAATATTGCACTGCTTATTGATATGCGTGCAGTGCCACGAAGTCGACATAACTCCCAATTCAACAAGGACACCCTGTCAAATATCTTAAAACCCTGCGGCATAAAATATTTATCTCTTCCAGACATTGGTGGACTGCGTCATCCAAAAAAGGATTCAATTAATCTTGCCTTGGGAACTAGTAGCTTTCGTGGATATGCAGACTTTATGCAAACCAAAGAGTTCACAGAAAATCTGTTAAAAATCATTGTTTTAGCTAAAGAAAATTGCTTAGCGATAATGTGTGCCGAGGCTTTGCCTTGGAGTTGTCACCGAAATTTAATCAGTGATGCGTTGATAGTTAGACGTGTTCGGGTTTTGCATATAATCAGCAAAGACAGTGCCCTCACGCATCAACTTAATGAATTGGCTCATGTGGAAGGCACAAAAGTTTCTTATCCACTATTTAGTCCTAAAAAAACGTCTCAGAGAACGCTTGGTGACTTTGGAACTGTATAAGCAAAATTGCTTTTTGATAAAACTTGCAGATATCCACGTTTTTGGTTTTTGTCAGAAAACCTAAATATTCTTGAGAAGTAAACACAAAAGATACATCTTCAGAAGGGCATCCTGATTGAAACTAAAATATGCGACATTAGCATTACTTGCTATGCTGCTGGTTTTATCAATTCTAATTGGTACTACAAATGTTCATGCCCAAAACAATTATTATGTAACAATCAAACCAACAGCAAGTTCCCCCTCTTACACTTCAGTTGGAAATAATTGGACCCTTTCTTTTTCGGCGAACTGGACCTTTGGTAATCAAAACGGTCAACCAGTTCAAAACGCAACTGTTGTAATCGAAGTCAGAAGCAGTGAAGATATAGTGCTTGAAATTTTAGAATTTGATACAGACAGTATGGGCATTTTTGCGTTTAATTATTCGAGCACAAATGCTGATATTTTGTCGTTTATCCCAATTAGTTTAACCACTTTAGACGAACAGGAGTATACCACCGAAACAATTGATGGTGTTTTTGGCATCAAAGCTGAGTCCGCAATTGTCTGGTATGACATCTTTCATGTTGAGTTGGTAAGTTATGATGTAAATCATTTAGGAAAAACAGTAGCTATGGTGAATGTAACCTACAGGTTGCTTCCAGAAGAAGGGTTAACACTCCCTGATCAAACGTTTTTGCCAAAAATTGTCCACGACGCAACTGTTACTATTAACGGAGTGGTGGCCACCGAATTCTCTCAGGGTATATTTACTGCCGAAAGCTCAGCCTACATGGATACAGTTTATGTTAACGTAAAAGTTTTCCAAGATTATTGGAAAACAACTGATACCGCTTTCTGTTTTACCCATAGTGCTAATCAACAGATTTGGATGTATTGCACAGCCTTTGTTTCAGTGGCAATTTTTGCAGTTCTTGCTTTATATTACACTGTTTACCGTAAAGCAAACGATTCTTCTTTAAAATATTCAAACAAACTCTTTTTCGGTTTTATTCTGCTACTAGTTACTTCTCTTCTGAGTTTATATTGGGGCATCGTTGCCATTGAAGGAACACTGCATACTTTTAATTGGTTCTTACTTGCTCTTGCTTGCATGTTTTCTTTTGCCTTTGGACTTATGGGTAGCGTACTTGTCTTAAGAAAGAAAGTACAACCTCTATCAATTTTTACACCCATTGTACCCTTAATAATAAACACGGTTATCGTCAAAGCAGCCTTAGATGGCAGTCAATTGACAAGTCCATGGTTAATGCTGTTTTTCTCCACCATACTGTCAGCGGTGTGTATTTTCTTTATATCAAGTAGTGATAAAGCTTTACAAAAGTCTAAACAAATAATAGAACAAATAAAAACGTAACATACAACTTATTAATTGCTTGTTATTTATTCTTTTAAGCAGTGTGATGTTTTATGTCAAAAACAATGGATAATTTAAAAGCAGCCTTCGCAGGCGAATCCCAAGCAAACCGTAAGTACCTTGCTTTTGCTAAAAAAGCAGACGAGGAAGGTTTTCCACAAATTGCTAAACTTTTCCGTGCAGCTGCTGAAGCAGAAACAGTTCATGCGCACGCCCATCTACGTGTTCTTGATGGTGTGAAATCCACCGCTGAAAACTTGAATGCGGCGGTTAACGGCGAAACTTTTGAATTCACAAATATGTATCCACAGTTTATCGAGGAAGCTAAAGCTGAGGATAACAAGGCAGCATTAATTAGTTTTGACAATGCAAATAAAGTTGAACAAGTGCATGCTGATCTTTACAAGAAAGCAGTTGAAAGCATTAACAACAAGCAAGATCTACCAAAAGCGGATATTTACGTTTGTCCCGTCTGTGGTAACACATTTGTTGGTGAAGTACCTGACAGATGCACAGTTTGCGGTGTAGCGAAAGAGAAATTTCTAAAAATAGCTTAAACACTATTCCTTATTTTTATTGTTTAAAGTGAAGTCTAACCAAAAAAGGAAAATGGGTTAAGTTTTAATTTTTTGGGCAAATTGTTGCCCAAATTCAAAACATTTCTTTAAATCTGTTTCGTCTGGAACCCATTTGACTTCCAAAGTTGGTTCATAGATTTCAAAGTTTGCCTTTTTAGCCATCTCCATTAAGCCACGTACTGCTCCTCCACCCCAGCCGTAAGAGCCAAAGAAGCCCCAAAGTTTGCCTTTAGGTTTAAGTCCAGTAATGTAGGTCATAAAGGAACCCATTGTTGGGAAAATGCCGTTGTTAAGTGTGGGTGAACCTGCAAGAACTGCTTTTGACTCTAGAATCTCTGTTACGGCTTCAGTATTGTTTGATGAACGCAGTTTTAGAATTTTTGTCTCTATGTCTTGGCTGCATATGCCTGCTGCGATTGCACGTGCCATTTTATCTGTACTTTCCCACATCGTGTCAAAAACTATGACAACCTTATCTTGGCTTGTAATACCATTGCTCCACTTCTGGTATGCTTGGATTATCTGTATTGGGTTTTTGCGCCAAATTATTCCGTGACTTGGGCCAATAATATCAATAGGTATGTCCATTGCGATGACTTCATTAATTTTCTTATTAATCAACGGAGCAAATAGCATGAGAATGTTAGCGTAATATTTAGCGGCTTCTTCCATCAGTATGTGGTTATCAACTTCGTCATCGAAGCGGTATGAGCTGGCGAAATGTTGACCAAAAGCATCGTTAGGTAGCAAGATTTTGTCTTCTTCAATGTAGGTGAACATGCTATCTGGCCAATGAAGCATTGGTGCTTCAAGAAATTTAAGTGTCTTTTTGCCCAGTTTAAGTTCATCACCGGACTTGACGGTTTCTACTCTATCAAATTCGTGGCCATAATGCTTAATGAGTTCTTCTTTGCCGTGTTGTGTAGAAAAAATTTTCGCGTTTTTAGCAAGTTTAGCCACGATTGGTAGTGAGCTTGAATGGTCCATCTCTACATGGTTAACTATAATGTAATCCAGTTTTTCAAGGTTAATAATTTCTGAAATGTTGCTGACAAGTTCGCCTACAAAGGGTGATTTAACAGTGTCAACAAGTGCTGTTTTTTCATCTTGTACAAGGTATGCATTGTAGCTGGTTCCTCTGTTGGTGATATAGCCGTGAAAGTCGCGCATGTTCCAATCGACTACTCCAACCCAGTATACTCCGTCTTTTAGTGCGGTTTTAGCCATAAAAACTCGCCTTTACTAATTAGTATTATACGTTTCTGCTTTTCAAGTTTTACGGTAACGCTTTAGGGGTTACATAGAGTGATTTACCTGTATATCGTTTCGTAGCATATCATGCGTTTGGTTTTCAGACATGGATGCTGACGTTTGAGTATCATACTTTCTTAGGGTTTGGCTGTTAACAGCAACAATGACTGTGCTAAGCGACATAAATAGGGCGCCTAATGATGGTGGCAAAAGCACTCCATTCCTATAAAGAACGCCCGCGGCAAGCGGTATAGCTGCAATATTGTAGCCTGCAGCCCACCAAAGATTTTGTGTCATCTTTCCATAAGCTTTCTTGGCTATTTCTTGTACCTTCAAGATTGTTCTAAGATCATTTTTAACAAGAACTATGTCTGCGCTTTCTATTGCTACATCTGTTCCAGCGCCTATAGCTATGCCGACATCAGCTGTAACCAGAGCAGGTGCATCGTTAATGCCGTCACCAACCATTGCAACCCTAAAACCCTTACTTTGTAACTCTTTGATGCGATTTGCTTTCTGATTGGGCAAAACCTGTGTAAAATATACATCGATCCCTAACTCTTTAACTACTGCTTGTGCCCCTTCTTGAGAGTCACCGGTTAACATGTACACTTTTATGCCCTGCTGCTTCAGTTTTACGGTTACCTCTTTGGATTCTGGGCGAATTCGGTCAGACAAAGCAAGCACACCTGCAATTTTTCTATTGATTACTGTAAACACAACAGTGCTACCTTGACTTTTCAAATGGTAAAAAACCTCTTCAGGTGCCTTCAGCTGTAGTTCTTGTAGGAGATTTAAGCTTCCAACATAAACCTCATCACCCTCGACTTTGCCATAAGTACCCCTTCCTGGTAAGTCCATAAAATCCTCCACTTTTAAAGCCTTAACGTCACATTCTTTTGCATAATTGACTATAGCTCTAGCGATGGCGTGCTTAGAATTTTGTTCAACGCTCATGGTTTTTGCTAAAAGTTCCCTTTCTGGCACATAAGCAATGACTTGATTAACGCTAAATTTACCTTCAGTTAACGTGCCAGTTTTATCAAAAACAACAAAGTTAACGTCTTTAATTTGCTCAAACGCCTTTTTGTCTCGAATCAGAATTCCCCTTTTAGCTGCGATAGAAGTTGACAAGGTAACCACAAGCGGGACAGCCAATCCCAAAGCATGAGGACAAGCAATAACTAGAACAGTTACCGCGCGCTCTAACGCCATACTTACGTTAAAAAAGTAAGTCCAAACCACAAAAGTAATTGCACTAATAACAACTGCAATGTAAAAAAGCAAAGCCGCCGCACGATTAGCCAAATCCTGTGTCCGTGACTTGTTCTCTTGTACTTGCTTAACTAACTTCATGACCTGCGCCAAATATGTTTCTTCACCGGTCTTTTCTATTCGAACTTTAAGGCTGCCCTCACCGTTAATACTACCACCAATAACTTTGCTATCAGGCTGCTTTTGTAATGGTATTGATTCACCAGTTAAGAGTGCTTCATTTACTGAAGTTTTACCTTCGATAACTATCCCATCAGAGGGAATTTTTTCGCCGGGGCGCACCAAAACAACGTCACCACCTTTAAGCTGGGTAACTTGCATCTCAACAGTTTGGTCGCTCTCGCCCTGTATTATGTGTGCATTGGTAGGCATAACCTTAACAAGCTCCTCAAGGGAACATGACGCGCCAAGGACACTTTTTATCTCAATCAAATGCCCCAAAAGCATAATGTCAATCAAGGTTGCTATTTCCCAGAAAAAATCCATCCCAGTAAGAACAAGCACGGTTGTGACTGAATAGAAAAACGACACAGAAATGGCTGTTCCAATCAGTGTCATCATTCCTAGCTGTCGACTTCGAATCTCATTAGCCATTCCTTGCAGAAACAACAACCCGCCATAAAGATAAATGACCGTTGACAAAACAAGTAAAACCAAGTTTTGGTAGGGGATTTGTAGCCAAGTTAAGCCCAGCCAAGATTGAAATGTTGATGATAACAGCAGAACCGGAACGGTTAGAATAAGACAAACATAAAATCTGTGTTTAAACACTTGCAAGTGGCTTTCATGATGCTCCATAAAAAACCCTAAAAAGTTGAAAAATTAATCTACTGAAAGAGTTTTTGGGTTTATCCCCCACCTGGAGTACCATGGAATGGAGCACCTTCCCAGAGCATCTTCCACCAATCATCTTCAGTGATGGTTTCACCGTGAACAATAGTTTCTAAAACCCCTTTCAACAGTGCATGGTGCCTCTTTTCGTCAGCCAAAATGGCATTCAAAAGCAGCTTCACTTTATTGTTAGTGACTGTTGGAAGTACAAGCTCAATTTTCTCAATTAACTCAGATTCCAGCTGAATATGCTTCTCAATTAATTCTCGATGTTTATCCAAATCCCCTTGAGTTAATGCTGTTGAAGTTTCCGTAAGCAACATATAAGCTGCTTCATACATTTCTGCGTGTTTCACTGAATCAAGCGAGATGCCTTTCAAAACACCTTTAACCGGAGGATTTTTCATGTCCACCAAAGCTTTTTCTAAGGAATCAACAATCTGATTCTCAACTTTAATTTGTTTCTGGATAAACTCTAAAAAATTATTTACTGCCAAAAATTATCACTACACATTAAAATTCTATTTTTCATGATTAAGATAGTCTATTGATAAAAAATTGACTAACCCGCATAAATAATATTTCAACGAAGTAAAAGGATACTTGTTTCCTCTTCCCATGTTTTTGCTATATAGTTTCCCCATTTTCTTACTGCTTCCCTAAAAACTCAACCATACCGCTCACAATTTTGTTTCTTTCCTTCCAGTTTTCTTTGTTATTTTTTCTTTTTTTTCTTCAATGTTTGCATTAACTATGCTTAACTATGCTTTTTACTTGCTACAACGGAGAAATTAGACACTTTAGGAAATGAAGAAATTAGAGACTAAATGAGCAAAAAATAATGCATGTTACTTTAGTTTGCCTATTTCTTTTGTTATATCGATAGGTGAAGTGTAAGTTTTATTAGGTAACTTGAAAATTACGTCCATCACATCATTTGGTGCACCTTTTCCTTGTGCGTTGCTTACTAGTTTTTCTTTGGCTGCAGGGTAATGTATTCCCCCTAGGTATCTTTCAACTATTGCTGGGCTGACACGACCTGATTTTCCGCTTTTGTTTGTATATTGACGCTTTGAACCTTTTCCCTGACCTATTCCGTTACGTTTTGTAGCTGCTTCCTCTTGACTATTCGTAGTTTCTTCACCTCCAAATAGACATGTTTATAAAAAATGGAAAACAAAAAAATTAGTTGAGGCTAATTTTATTCCTCTTCGAATTCTTTTCCTTCTTCAACAAGTTTTTTAACTCTTTGTCCACCCTTATGTCCAGCCTCTTCAACTGTCATTTTACCTTTATTTTTATCTGTCGACAAAACTTTCACCTCCAAAATAAAAATTTAAAATTTGCAGACAAAATATTGTTACTTATTTGTTTTCTTGTTCTTTTCCTTCTTGAATGAGTTTGCGGACTCTTTGTCCTCCTCTGTGTCCTGCTTCTTCAAGGCTTGTTTTGCCTCGTGCCTCTATAGTTCCTTCGTGTTGCATTGCTCGTTTGGAGCCACCTTTACTTCCAATTTCGCTGTAGAATTCCTCGCCATGTGTTTCGGACGTTTTTAATCCGCCTCTTCTGCCTGCTTCTGCAACACTCATTTTTCCTCTTTTGGATTCATCATCCATTGGCATGCGTTTCACCTCCATTGAACATGTTTAAAATTCAAGGTTGCTTTCTTAAGGTTCTAGCTTGAACCACGGCTATTAAACGTATGTTGCTGTCGTAGCACAGCTACACCGACGATTTTTGTCACTCACTTTTAAAAAATATAATGTAATAAGAGAAATAAATTAGTAAAATTATGAAAATTTAGTTAAAAAATAAAATTTATACAACAATTTTATTTTTCTTTCAGATTCTTGATTTACTCTTTTAACTTTTTATCTTCCCTTGTGTCCGACTCTTATAATCCAATTCTTCTTTATGGGTCTTCTTTCTTTTCTTTTGGATAAGTTCTCACCTCCAACAGAAAATAAATTAAAAACAAACTGGAAACTAACCTGCATAGCAACTGCTTATTTTTTCTCCTCGTACTCTTTTCCTTCTTGAATGAGTTTGCGTACTCTTTGACCACCTTTAGGTCCGCCAATTTTTCCACCTTTTCTTCCGATTTCGCTGTAAAATTCTTCACCATGTGTTGCTGCTGTTTTTAATCCGCCTCTTCTGCCTGCCTCCTCAACACTCATTTTTCCTTTTTTCTCATCTGACAATTTTTTCACCTCCTGCAAAACATTACCAAAAATTTGCTAAAAACAGTCAAAACCTAGAATTTTTAGGCTTTCTCTCGTTGCTTGCCTTCTTGGATTAATCTTTTAACCTTTTGTCCTCCTCTGTGTCCTGCTTCTTCAAGGCTTGTTTTGCCTCGTGCTTCTGGTGTTCCTTCATGCTGTTTTGCTCTTTCTGAGCCACCCTTGCTTCCGATTTCACTGTAAAATTCTGGTCCACGTTCTGCAGCAACTTTTTCACCGCCTTTACGACCTATTTGTTCATAAAATTCCCGACCGTGCGTTTCAGCAGTTTTTTCGCCACCGCGTCGTCCTGCTTCAGCCACAGTCATTTTACCTTTTTGTTTTTCTTCTTGAGAACGCATACTCAAAACATGTCACCTCCGTTAAGACACTATAAAAGTCAACATGTAAGTTAAGCCAAAAAACCGCTCATAAACATATGTGGTTGCCACATAGCAGCAACATACCCATACAACAGAGAGAACGTTGATAAAAACCACAAAACAAGATTATATCTCTTAATAACGTGAATCTTTTTTTCGTCTGATTTTAAGGCTAATTTAAATATTTCAAAACTGTCAACTAAATAACTTGTAAAGTGTTATCATGAAATTTCTCCTAGTAAACCCGCCTCAAACGTTTTATATAGATTCAGAACCACCTGCAGGTAGCCTACCTTTGGGTTTGATGTATCTTGCTGCTGTTCTTGACAAAGCGGGTTATGAGGTTAAACTTTTGGATGCTTTCATGGCTGATTTTGTACCTCAAAAAAACGGTGACACTGTAACCGTTGGTATGCCATTCAATCAAATTGAAGCAGAAATATATCGCCAAAACCCTGATGTTGTGGGTATTTCAGGACCCTTCACCAGCCAAATCGGTAACACCTTAAAAGTAAGTGAATTATCAAAAAAAGTCAACCCAAATATTCTCACAATCGTAGGCGGTTCCCATGTCTCTACTATACCGAAAGAGTTTTTGAAAGAAGCTAAAACTGTCGATATAGCTGTTATTGGCGAAGGCGAATATGCTCTTCTTGAAATTGCCGAGTACCTTGAAGGCAAAAAACCTTTAAGTGATATTTTAGGTATCGCTTACCGCCAAAATGATGACGTTATTATCAATGCTAAACGACCTTTCTTGGAAAATCTTGATGAGTTACCCTATCCTGCTTATCATCTTGTCGATATGGAACATTATTTAAATAACAAAAAAATTGGTTACCGAAGCTTCCAAAATCGTGCCATATCAATGATTACCAGTCGTGGTTGCCCATTTAACTGTTGCTTTTGTTCTGTCCATTTACACATGGGCAAGGGATTTCGAGCACACTCAGCGCAATACATCTTAAACCACATACAACATGTTGTTGATAAATACAATGTCAAAAACATCTTTTTTGAGGATGATAACCTGACTTTTGATCTTAAACGATTCGAAGCAATATGTGACGGTTTAATTGAGCGCAAAATTAAAGTTGGCTGGGAAACTCCAAATGGCGTTCGCGCAGACTGCCTAAACCTGTCATTACTTAAAAAAATGAAGCAATCTGGTGCGGTTAGCATTTTTGTTGGTGTAGAGTCAGGTGACCAAGAAATCCTAAATAAAATCATCTGCAAAAACCTTGACCTTAATCATGTGGTTGAATTTGCCAAAAATGCTAGGCAGATCGGACTTAAAACTGGTGCATTTTATATTATCGGCTTTCCAGGTGAAAAAAAGGAAAACATGCAGCGCACTGTAGATTTTGCTTTAATGCTCAAACGAGATTATGACGTAGGTATGCACTTGTTTACTGCAACCCCCTCTTATGGTACACGGTTGTATGAGCAATGCAAAAAGAACGGTTATCTTGAGGTAGATTTGTCATGGGATTTGTTTGGTTCTTCAGCAAGACAACCCATGGGACACTCACTAATCCATACCGAAGACTTCACACCCCAAGAAGTCAAAGAAATCGCTAAACAAGCCCTAAAAGAATACAAACGACTATCCTTAACCAACAACATCAAAAATCCTAAGAAAGCTCTACAAACAATTTATCATCAGCCACAATTACTTGGTAGATACTTAAAAAATCTATTCTCTTAAGCAGTAATATTGTCACGTTTAAGGCAATGTTAATGCTAACCGTTACTTTGAACGATTTTACGCGGACAAGTATGAAACCGCTGTTGGTGAGTGATGAGCAGTTCACTAAGTCCAAAGCGGACGGGCGAAAAAGTGGTAGTTAAAGTGGTTTAAAAAACACCTTTATTACGATTTATGTTTCTTTACACTGGGAATTTACTTTGATATCCGTTTTATAAAATTGTGTTAATGAAGCTTTGTTTATGTATAGATAACGGAAGTTTGTTGATGATATATAGTGGAATATTTTTTACATTATTGGTAGGTTACATCGAGTCAAATTGTGTGAGGTGGAATTGATTATAAGACCAATTTTACTGTAAAACGGGCATATCTACGTGCTCTGTTTTCGGTCGTTTCCATAAATATTCAAATGATATGGTGGCGACTAAAGGAAGTTGGATGAGCTGTTCTGTGATTTGCAGGAGGCGATCATGGGGATGGTAAAAATGATTGTTGACGTGTTGTAAGTTGGTGTGGATATGTTTGCGTAAACGAAATCTGTCTTCTTTTGCTTTTTGTTCAATACGAAAACTATTATTAGAGTGCTTAATATCTATGAAAAGACGCCGGGTAGTTGATGAACAATGACAACAGCACGGTTAAAAATGCGGTGACAAGAGGTCGGGAAAAATTGGGTGGTTTGGGCTATTTGATAAAATCTAAATACGCTGAAAGGATACTGACTTTGAAAAGAAAACGTGAACATATGTGTCACGCAGGAAATAGTTTTGCTTTTTTCATGTTGTTTTTCTTCTCTAATTTTTTCCTCCAGTATACTATAATGAACGTGAAACGAAATATTGACAGGGGCTTGTGCGTGTGTATGGGGTATTTCACGTTTTTTAACACTGGGCTGAGTAACGTGAGGTGATTGTGATGATGCAGTTAAACATAACGACTGATTATGGTATAAGGGTTGTATTGTATTTAGCGCAGAAAAACGGTATGGCGAACAGCACTGAGATTTGCGAGAAAATGGGGATACCGCATACATATATGCACAAAATCGCGCGTTCCTTGAAAAATGTTGGGATATTACGTGAAATACGTGGTTCAACTGGCGGTTTTGTGTTAACAAAAGATCCAGATAGTTTGTCTGTCTTAACCATTGTGAACGCTTTTGAAAAGACGATGAGTATAAACAGGTGTCTGGAGGAAGATGAGTTTTGTAGTAGAGACGCTGCACCCTACTGCGAAGTCAGAGCGCTCTACACTGAAATACAGGCTGAATTGAATAAAAGGATGGATGTAAAGATATCAACTTTTTTAAAGCCTTAAAGTGCATAATTTTTAAATCTATTTAGGCCTTTTTTTTGTCTTTATGGGGTCTGAAATAGTCCAAGTTTTTTGTTAATCGAATGATATGATGATTCTGTTTATGGATAAGGTGGAGTGTATCAGTCTAGATGCACTTGAGATGTGTTTTATCCATAAAAAAAATTGATTATGTTCACCTAAAAATATATAACCTGCTGAATAGGTTATATATAATTGTATTTCTTGTGACGAGTGTTAACTTGAATGGTTAATGGTGAGTTCTCGATAAGGAAGGAGTGAGTGCATTGTGGTAATGTGTAAGCGGTGTAGTTCGGAGAGAATAGTTAAAAGTGGTATGGTTGCTGGGAAGCAACGTTTTCGTTGTAAAGCGTGTGGTTGTAATTTTCGTGTGGGCGATAACCGAACAGACGAAAAAGTAGTGGCAAAAAAACTTTTGTGTGTCCTATTGCATTCGATGACAAAGGGCTCTTTTCGAATGTTTGGAAAACTCCTTCAAACTGACCACGCACTGGTATATCGTTGGATCAAAGAATTTGGTGAACGTCTGCCTGAACACCAAATTTCTGGCGACATAAAGCAGATGGACTTTGATGAAATGTGGCATTTTATTGGTTCAAAAAAAGAGTTTTGGTCATCAAAGCCCTTGACCATAGCAAACGGCGAGTTGTGGCCTGGGTGTTCGGCAATTGTAATGTTGCAACAGTCAGACGACTCTACAACAAAGTAAGAATGCTTGAAAAATTGCGCCTTTTACACCGACAACTTGGATATGTTTGTAAAGGGGTTAATGCTAGGACACCATGTTATTGGTAAAACGCATAGTTAATGTAAAACATGACAACAGCAACATGCACCCCATATAGAACGGTTTACAAGGCACACAAGGGTATCTCCAAAATTAACACATGATTGATTTATAATTACGAGTTTGATATACCAATAACAGGCGCGCCCCTATTTTATCAATTACAATCCCCAGAGTCAACCATTCTATAGATGTTATCAAAAAAAGAAAGGTGGCTATAGCCACCATTAAATGGTTTTAAGCTGGTAGACTTAAAGGATTTTGACTGCTGCCTCGCATTGAACAAAGACATACAATTGACTATTGCCTGTGTTGTTGCCTTTACCGCTGTTGCCATTGCCGTTGTTACCGTTGCCGCTGCTAACTGTGTTGTTGTAGGGTACTGTGAAGGTTATGCTGCCGTCCTGGTTTGTTGTCATTGTTGCGCTTTTGGGTGTTAGGTTTCCGTTGCCATTTGGCATATCTGCAATTGTATAGATTCCACATTTTGGATCCTGCGCTTTTGCGTTAGTGGGGGTAATTGTTACTGTTGCCATTCCGTTTCCATTGTCATGAATTGTAACTGTGCCTACTTTTGTGTATTGACCATGATCAAATCAACAGTTTTATCTGCCATGCCAGGAGTAAACTCGATGCCCATTGACCAGGCGCTTTTGCCGGAACGAACCACGCCATCTTTTCTGATTGCTGTCGGATCATCGCCCTTGTTTGTGTTGCCTGTAAATGTCTTAAAATCAGCGTCGTTGGTTGCCCATCCACCCCATGCTGTCTCACATCCACTCCACTTCTCAATAACAGACTTTATGGTAAAGCCGCTACTACAGGAGTAGAAATTGGTTCGGATATTAAAGCCCATAAGGGGTTGGAACAGGGGCTGGAACAAAGGCTGGTAAACTAGCTCACCGTTGCCAAAGTCGCGTACGTCTATAAAGAATTGAAAATCATATACATACTTTAATTCTTGTGTTGCTGACGCTGTGGCATCAAACTTAAAATCGCCAGACACACCACCAGGTATGCGTACGTAAATTTGTTCACCTGGCTTAACTTTTGTTATTGGAGTGCCGTTTTCGGTAACAAATGCTGCACTTGCACCGCCTTGCGTAAATGCTAAAGTAAAGTCAACGTTAGCCAATATTGTATTTTCAGAAACACTGAAAGGACCATAATAAGTATAGTCTGCTTCTTGCCTAAAGACATCACCTATGCCCTGTAGGGTTACACTTGTTTGATAATCCTTAGTTATATCGTCAATGTTGTCATAAATGTGATTTACTACATCCCTAATTATTGCTCCATCGACATTTTCGATGTAAGAAACATCATATCCATGTATTATTCTCCAGATTACACACTGTATTAACTGACTGTATCCGTTAGGATTAGTTGTTTCCATTGACCCGTAATTATATGCAATATATGTGAGTGCTGCCATTATTTGTTTGTCTTCACCGTTTTTGAAATAGTCGCTTGCTGAAACGAGTTTGTATGTGGAACTAGAGAAGCAGGGTAAGTCCATGTTAACACAATAGGCGTAAATTACATTGCCGCCATCGTCGGTTAATGTAAATCTTGTTACGTGTTCTTCTTTGCCGTCAATGATAACTTTGACTAAGTCACTGTATCCTACCTTGTATTCGCCCTCTGCTGCGTTTACTGTTATGGGCATTGCTGCAAATGTTCCAACGATCATCATCAGCACAAGCATTATGGATATAACACCTTTTTGGATTTTATTTTTCATTTTTTTACCTCTTTTTTATCGTTTAGTGTTGTATTTACTTCTATAATTTAATGCTTTTGTTATAATTATGATGTTTAGTTCTGATTATTTTATTATTAAAAATATATATAGTTTATTAATGTTTCAGTTTTGAGAGGAAATTCACGTGTATGCTCCAACATCGTCACCAATCAGAACCAACCAAAATAGAATTATTCCCATTGGACACTTGGAGAATTTAGAGGCTGTAAGCAAATGTATTATGTATATCTAACGGGAGCCTACTTATCGTCAACTGTTAGCCTTTAAGGTTGTACTTTTTGCAAAGTTCTCATTTTGGTGGTTATGGTAGTAATATGGAATAACCTTTTTAATCTATTAAAAATAAGGTGCATACATGCGTAAATATACT